>NZ_JAVRBY020000044.1:0-64514 GCF_034531035.1 Nostoc sp. DedQUE02
CCCCAATTTATCGGGGGATTTAGGGGGATCTAGAACGTTTTGCTACCAAGAAGAGGACTTTTCAAACATCCTCTTAGTAGAAGCCTACAGCTAGCTATAAGCCTTTACAGGAGGTTATGGTTCAAATAAATCAAAAAAGCTGTAAGGATAACATTTATGTAGCATAATAAATACAATAGAATTACAGCATTAATTGTGTAATTTTTCAAAAAAAGTATAAATAATTGCCAATACTCTATTGCCTAATATGAATACTAAAATATCCCACTATTATCTGATAGTCGATTTGGAAGCCACATGCTGTAACAGTGGGACTATTCCCCGTCACGAAATGGAAATCATCGAAATTGGTGCAGTGATGCTCAATCGAACAACCTGGGAAATTGATTCAGAGTTTCAGCAATTCATCCAACCTGTGAGACATCCACATCTGACAGGTTTTTGCACCGAATTGACTAGTATTCGCCAGCAAGATGTTGACGAAGCACCCAAATTCTTAGAGGCGATTACTCGTTTTAAAGAATGGATTAATTTATTTCCCAACTATATTTTTTGTTCTTGGGGCAATTACGACAAAAAACAATTTATTCAAGATTGCACGTTTCATAATTTTCCTTATCCTTTTACTTCAAAACATATAAATATCAAAGAAGAATTTTCAGAATATCTTGGCGTATCTAAAAAATTTGGTATGGCACAAGCTCTCAATGAGTTGGGGATAGAATTAAAAGGCACACACCATCGTGGTATTGATGATGCCCGTAACATTGCGGCTATCTACAGACAGATGAAAAACAAAAAAATAAGCTGAATAATAAAAAAATTTTAGTAGCATAGCCTAGCTAAAATAGTGCATAAAATCTAGCTATTCTAGTGTGGACAAGATGTTCATACGGACGAGACGCTTCTATCAAAATAAAATTAGGAGTTGGATTAATAATTATTCTTAGCAAAAATATTTTTTTGATTATAAGGTTTTAATGGTTTCACAAAATAAAAGTTCAGCTATATTTATAGCTTGTTCAAATTAACTGACAACTAAGGTAACATATATAATATTTGGCTGAATTAGACTGCAAAACAACAGTTTCCAATCGGACTAGAACCCAATAATATTGATTTCGAGGCTACAATTTATGATCAGATTTTGGGGAAAAACAATAGTTGTTTTCTTCACAACAATTGTGTTGACAATTGTGCTAATTTCTCATGAACTAGTACCAATAGCTGAGGCACAACCTTCCACACCAATAGATGCAAGACCGTTTGCCACTGTCGCTTATCCTAATAGATCGTTAAGTGCTTCTCCTGCACAGCTACAACCATTGCCTTATGCTTATGGGGCACTAGGAAAAGCTATTGATGCTGAAACAATGAAATTGCATCATGATGCACATCATGCTAGCTACGTCAAGAACTTAAATGATGCATTGAAACAGTATCCAGATTTGCAAAAAAGAAGTGTTGAAGGTTTACTAGTGAATTTGAACAGCGTACCTGAAGATATTCGCACAAAAGTACGTAATAACGCTGGTGGTCATCTCAACCACACGATTTTTTGGCAACTGATGAGTCCCCAAGGTGGAGGACAACCATCAGGAGCGATCGCTCAAGAAATTAACCAAACTTTTGGCAGTTTTGATGCTTTTAAAAAACAGTTTAATGCAGCAGGTACAGCTCGTTTCGGTAGTGGTTGGGTTTGGTTAGTACGCAATCCTCAAAAGCAACTCCAGATTGTCACTACAGCAAACCAAGATAACCCAATTATGGACGGTTCATATCCGATTATGGGTAACGATCTGTGGGAACATGCTTATTACCTCAAATATCGCAACCGTCGAGCTGAGTATTTGGATAATTGGTGGAATGTGGTGAATTGGCCGCAGATTAACAGGCGACACCTTTCCTTCTCTACGGGACGCTCCCCGAACTGAACCGTATTGACATTCGCTTTGCCAAGCCAACGCAATTTAAGGCGTTGCTGAATAGAAGTATGAATCTAGATGTAGAGACGTAGCACTGCTACGTCTCTACAAGGATTTTGGTATTATGCAAAATCGTTTTCATACATGGAATCAGCAACGCCCAATTTAAAGCTGACTCTGCGCGTTTTCTACGTTCCGATTTGGGAATACTTGCATAGATTATTGGCAGCATCACGTTTTCTATAGCCGTAGAACGAGCCAGCAAATTGAACTGCTGAAACACAAAGCCAAGGCAGCGATTACGGATATATGCCAACTCATCATCGGTTAGGGTAGCACAACTAACTGTGCTACCCTACGTGGTTAATTATTTCTTTCTGAGTATGATGTTCGCAGACATCGCTGGTTTCCAGCGCTCTGACTTTTCGCTAAATCCCCTTATGTAACATAATTACGAATTTTTAAAGATCGGTGTTTGTAACGCACTATGGATAGTAGAACAATTAGCAATACAAGTGCTTTGATCATTGATGGCTCCACTACCTTCTTCACTTCCGTAGGGGTTGTAGGAGTAACATTACACGGAACCTCAATCATCTGTGTGTGATCAGAACCATTACCACCGGGAGTCAGATCGCATTCGCCTTTGCTATTGAGAGACAAAGGTGTATTTGCTGGAGAAACAGGTGCAGGTGGTTGAGATGAAGAAACAGATGGTTGAGCCGAAGAACTATCGCCACCGAGTAGTAGAAGCAGCATTAAAGCAAGACCCCCAACCCCGATTAGTGGCCAGAGTGGAAAGGAACCAGAACCCTCTGGTACTAGGACATCTCCCGTAGAACCAGGGAAAGCATCAAGGGCTATTGTTTCTCCCTCCAAGGCTAGTGGGTTGTCACTTAGTAAAGTATCTCCTGCGATATCTTCTCCTAAGAGTTGATTAAATTCCTGTGGAATCGCATTATTGGGGCGTCCGAGTTCTCCACCATCTTCGGAGTATGGAAAGGATAGTACTTCAAAAATCTTCTGTTGGAGTTGGTTCTGATCTCCAGAATTCAAGGCATCCAAGCCTGTAGAGATTTTATTTACATAAAAATTTGTCATCTCTGGCGACAGACCTAGAGATTGAATCTGCTCTTGAATGTTAGAAATCTTTGAGGCTTCTTCAAACAGCAGTCGTCCGTATGACAATTTTAGGTCTAGTAATCCATTACGCAGGCTAACAGAGTCATTGACTCCTGAGTATGGTGCCCAGTAGAACTGCTTGGTTACTAGTCCGAGTCCTTCTACTGGATTGCGACCAAAAGATTGTCCAAGAAGGTATTGAGATCCATCCATGATTGTGGGAGATGCGTTTCTCCAAAATGAAGCGTAAGGCACCGCAGAGAGATTGGGATTATTGCTGTAGAAGCTAGCGAAATTCTGGAAGTTTTTCTCCCCACCGGCTGCTCGGATCAGAAGGTTTTGATAACTAGTCCCATTGTTCAACTCCACTAATCGTTGGATTACCGATCCGGTCTTATTGCAGGTCAGACCAAATCCCACATTACATGCAGGAATGACTCGCATCTGGCTTAGATTCTGGTTATTGATTTGGTACTGGAGATACTCAGACTCCAGTCCTTGTTGGATGCCATAGCGTCCAATATTTAGCTGTGCAAAAGCAGACTGATATGTAGTGAGTACTACTGCAACAGATGAAAATGCGATCGCTCCAAAGCGAACTACCTTCTCTACAAGATGCTTTGCGAACGGCATCGTAATTCTTTGAACACTTGATTTAGACAAGATGCACCTCCACTAAACGACAGCAATTTAATTGGGCATTGGGTATAGAGAAAAGACAAGGTAGACACGAAAGAGGAGGAGACAAGGGAGAGACTTGTTCAATAATTTCCCTTTGTCTCCTTATCCTCTTGTCTCCACTCTCTAATTCAACTCTTAGGTAAATAAATATTGATCGTGATTCCTGTACCTTTGAGATTTCCTGATGAGAGTGTGTGATATAAGACCATTGCCCGGTTTGGTTGATCAAAAAGATACCCACGACGGGTAGGTTTGATTTTCCCTTCTTTGACTAAGGAAACGAAGGCTTGTAAATATCTACGTATACCTTGACGGTTCTCTTGAGTAGTATTCGTATGATGCTCAATCAGCATCATAAAGAAGTCCAAGCTCCGATTTTCCTGCCCTTGAATCAGACTGCCTTCATCTAGGAAAGAACTTGCTATGAGCCTGTTATCAACTTGTTTAACCTTAAATAGAGTAAAGTAACGTCCTTCTTTTTTAGGATCGTTGGCATAACAGACCCAAGAACCCTCATTATTTTGTGTAAAACCCTGTTCAGCAAGGTAAGAAAGCAAAGAATTACTTGCCTTAGTTTGTGGTGGAGGTAATAAATCTTCAATGGGATCTAAAGAGCAAATCCTCTGTGTTGTTTTCTGTGGATGAACAGCAGGAGTCTCTTGAGTATTGACGCGAAAGGGCTTGTCATTAGACATTGCCATGCTAGACATTGCAGCCAATGCAGATACTTGAAGAGCGATCGCTCCAAACAAACGAACAATGATATTCATGTTTTTCCTGTTACTTTTACTTACTTTGTGAATAGTCAAATTGTTACTACGAGATTTATCTAGCAGCCCTAAATTATTTGTTAAATTTAAGTGTTTGCCTGATTTGAGCGAGGGAAACTTAAGTTTTCACTAATCAAATAGGGCTTTTATATATTGGTAACTAAGTACGAATAGAATCAATATCTAAATAAAACATCAATACCAATGTTTTGTTGGCAATAAAAATTAGGCTTTTTGATATTTTTACATACACAAAAAACAATCGACATTGTGTCAGAATTTTTCTATTTACTATTGTCTAATTTTTTGCCATTTCAAGAGGGTTTTATGCCTTTATAGCTGGCTATCATGATTCCTAAAAAAGAGCTTTAATTAGCTCTTTAGTACCTTATATAAGCAGAGTTTAAAAAGCTCTGTGCTTTGCACATTAGGGCTTTTGTTGATTTCCTGGGTAGGTTGAATAATTTTTTTTTTTGGAGGTAGCACACCTAATTAGCTGTTTCAGCATGGTTACAAATGGATGTATAAAATCATATCTCCTTGACAGTAAAATAATATTACCATGAGCTTGAGACATGCAACAGTATTGTGGACAGTTGTCAAAGCTGTACACTGGGAATCAGTAGGAATTCAGCACCCAAGAGTCAGGAATACACATCTCCAGAAATTAAATATGTGTTACCCAGAACCCTTGTAGAGACTTAGCAGTGCTACGTCAAAACAATTATTTTTCACTCCTATGTCTAATCAGAATTTATCAGGAATCTAGAATGATTGGTATATTTATTCATCAAATGCTCTCCTGATTTTTTAACTATTCTGACTCCTGAATTCTTACGGGAATCGTAACTACCTCTTCATTCAATTTCACAGCAAATACGTGAGAGACAAGCTTAATCTATTTACACACTACTAGTATTTAAGAACTTAATACTATTTTTAATAAACCGAATGACACGCTTGTTAAGATACAGCCCTTATCCTGACTGGTTAAGAGCCTCCAGGCTTGGGAACTCATTCTAGGAGGCTCCGCCTCCATAGCTTGACAAGAGGTAGAACCTCTCGGAATACATTCTCAAACCTCCAGGCTGGGAACGAGTCTACACAAGCTTTTGGGCTTTTCTTAGTGCCATTTGTTAGTAAACCCTTAATTTATGTAGTAAATATAACTTATATTTTGAATAAAATACGTATAAGTAATAGATTGCGATCGCTAATCCAAGTTTCTAATTATCGTGTCAAGCGATGTCTAGGATGGGCTATGCCTACGCACCAAACAAAGTTAAGTTAAATATAAGTATAAAATTCGCGATTTAGCACGGTGTTTCAGTTGTCGCCACAGACCTTATAAGCTTGTAAGCTAAAGATTTCCGACTTCTCTGAGTGTTTTAAGTAGGACTATATATTGTCATAACGAAAGAGTATGTGCTTAAATTAGCTCTATAGATAGAGAAATATCCTGAGCCAAGTTGGTATAATTACAAGTTTCACTAATAACGATTTTTTACTAAAATTAAGATATTAATTTGGTATTTTTACAAGCCTTGGCAGTATGAATGTGGAATTTTTTAACAGGATTCCCTTGATGCCTTTAGTATTACTCTTATTGGCTTATACTCTCCTGGGATGGTATCTTGCTGCTAATCATATTATTTGGTTAGTGGGAGCTTTTGTAGTGGCTATGGTTATAGCTGTAGTGCGAAAGAGTTTTTCTTGGTTAGAGCGTTTGGTTGAATTTGGATCGAGAACTTTAGTTGTCATATTATTTTTAAGTATATCTATTGCTTTTGTAGCAACTTGGTCAATATTATTAAGGTTCTTTATTATCCCCTTAGCAACTACGCTTTTAGCTGATTTAGAAATGCGCTTTTCTGGTTGCAATAAACTAGATTCATTTTGGCTTATAACTGTCCTAGCTGTCTTGGGTTTGGTAGTAGGTGAAGTAATAGATATTTTATTTTTTTCCAGTAACAGATACTAAAGAATTAAGAATAAGAAGCCGATATATTATTTCTTAATTAAGAGCGTACAGATGTGCATCTCTTTTTAATCAAAATTAGGGAGCGATCGCAGTCTTACAGTAGGTGTAAATCAAGCATATTAAATCAATAAAACGTTTGCAGTGTAGGAATTACGCTAAGTAAGTAGACGCGATTAAACCGAACTATATAAAGTTTTGTATTGATAAAGGGAAAAGTTAACTGCTTTGAACATCATCGGTTTGCAGCAGGGTAAGTGGACACAAAACTTGCTGAGTGGTGCGAAAGTTCTGGGTTTATTGCTGGTAGTAATTCTTGGACTTACCACCATTCCCAATTCTGCCGCCCCTGTGGAATCTGCATCATCAGGAACGTGGGGATTGGGAATGGTGTTTGTGTTGCTCTCTTACGGCGGTTGGAATGAAGCGGCTTACATCTCGGCAGAAATTCAAGATGGACGACGTAACATTGTGCGATCGCTGATGTGGAGTATTGGCATCATCACTACTATTTACTTACTCATCAATCTGGCTTACCTGCGGGGATTGGGATTAGCAAATATGGCCCAGTCCGAAGCAGTAGCCGCAGATTTAATGCGCTCTCTTTGGGGCGCACCAGGAGCTTTGTTCATCAGTGTATTGATTGCGATCGCTACTTTAGGAGCAACCAACGCCACAATCTTTACCGGAGCGCGTACCAATTTCGCACTGGGACAGGATTTTTCGCTATTTGGTTTTATGGGGCGCTGGCAGCAACCTCCTAGTAGCCCTACCTATGCCTTATTCTTACAAGCTGCGATCGCTTTAGCACTGGTTTTTTTAGGCACGCTCACCCGCAAAGGCTTTGAAACAATGGTGGATTACACCGCCCCGATATTTTGGTTCTTCTTCTTGCTTTCCGGTATATCACTGCTGGTATTGCGAATCCGCGAACCCCACATAGTGCGTCCATGCCGTGTGCCATTTTATCCTTTCACACCATTACTCTTTTGTGCCGTCTGTGTTTACTTGCTTTATTCCAGCTTGGTTTATACAGGTGTGGGAGCAGTTGCAGGTGTTTTAGTTGTGGCAGCCGATATCCCCCTGCTGTTCTGGAATAACTATCGTCAAGGCTAGTAGTCTGCCAACCCAAAATTGTTAGGTGAGGGCTGGGAAAAGGGGAAAGGTTAAAGGAGTAAACATCTTTCCCTTTCCCCCTTGCCCTTAAAAGAGCCAAGTGTTTGGCGTTAAGTTGACACTAATGAGCAATGCTGTGCCCTGACGACAGATGTGGTTCAAATACATGATTTATGCTGTAAGCAGAAAATATGATAGGGTTAAAAGGAAAGAATGCTTTAATTACAGGTGCAACTTCCGGTATTGGTCAGGCGATCGCAAAGCTACGTTGCCTGTTTTGTTAGCCTCGTGTAGGGTACGAACCACGCTTGTAGAAATGGGGGACTCAGACATTCTGCTTTGCTTCAGAGCAGTTCTTGGTGAAGTCATTTCCCCCTTTTCCCTGCCTCTCCCTTGATGTAAGGCTTGCGTACTTTCCACAATTGAGCCGATACATACCATTAGTGGAATTAAACGCTTATGACTAGCGCGATCGATAAGAACAGTTTGCTAGAAGCAGAAGCCTGGGAATTGTTGGAAGAGTCGATAATTTATTACCAGGGAAAACCCATTGGTACTGTAGCCGCCCAGGATGCGGAGTCAGATGCACTCAATTATGACCAGTGCTTCCTCCGCGATTTTGTCCCTTCTGCCTTGGTGTTTCTCATGCACGGCAAAGCAGAGATTGTGCGTAACTTCTTAGTAGAAACACTGAAATTACAAAGTCATGAAAAGCAGATAGACTGCTTTGAACCGGGAGCGGGATTAATGCCTGCAAGTTTCAAAGTACATTCTACTGGGAATGAGGAATTTTTGGTCGCTGATTTTGGTGAACTAGCGATCGCTCGTGTTCCTCCAATTGATTCTTGTATGTGGTGGATTCTCTTGCTACGCGCCTATGAAAAAGCTACAGGCGATTTGACTCTAGCGCGTCAGCCAGATTTTCAAGCAGGAATCAAGTTAATTTTGGATCTTTGCTTGGTACATCGCTTTTCCATGTACCCAACAATGTTAGTTCCCGATGGCGCATTTATGATTGACCGTCGTATGGGAGTCTACGAACATCCTCTAGAAATTCAGGTGTTATTCTATGCGTCCCTCAGAGCTGCTAATGAATTGCTTTTACCAAATGGAGATGGCGATAGCTACATTGGCAAAGTCAATAGACGCTTAGGATCTTTGAAATATCATATCCGCAACTATTACTGGCTAGACCTGAAGCGATTGGGGGAAATCTATCGTTACAAGGATAACGAATTTGGTAAAGAAATTGTTAATAAATTCAACATCAACTCAGAATCAATCCCTAGTTGGTTGACCGAGTGGTTGCCCGAAACTGGAGGATATTTAGCGGGAAACTTGGGGCCGGGACGGATAGATTTTCGCTTTTTTGCTCTGGGAAATCTGATGGCAATCTTAGCTTCCTTAGCAAGCGAAAAAGAATCTCAAAGCATTATGAATTTATTTGCCCAACGTTGGCAAGACTTGATCGGCTATATGCCTGTTAAAATTTGCTTTCCAGCCTTGGAAGGTTTAGAGTGGAGGATTGTTACAGGATGTGATTCTAAAAACAGGGCTTGGTCTTATCACAACGGCGGTAACTGGCCCGTTTTACTGTGGTTATTTACTGCGGCAGCACTGAAAGCAGGTCGAACAGAACTTGCCCAAGCAGCGATCGCTATTGCCGAAAAGCGTTTATTTAGAGATAAATTCCCGGAATACTACGATGGCAACAATGGTCGTTTAATTGGCAAAGAAGCCAGAACTTATCAAACTTGGAGCATTGCCGGATTGCTAGCTGCTAAAAAGTTTGTGGAAAATCCAGAATACTTGGAATTAATCAGCTTTGCAGAGGGTTTTGAAGTCCCAGGCTGTAGCCTGTAGGTACTGAATGCCCCACAAAACTCTACCCCCAAAGCTGATTTAATAGTGCAATTGTATTAGGGTGCTTCTGCTAAATAGCTATATTTACACAACATCACAAGCGATGCAGCTTTGCGTCTATGCCAAACTTTTAGTAAGTATTCAGTTAATAAATAGCATATTTGTGGTAGGTAAAATTTTGATCGCTTCTTTTCTAGGAGATACTACGCCAACGATTTATTCTGCGTCTGATGCCCCTTCTCAAATACCCGATAACTGATACACTATATTGTAAGAGGTATCTGAAGTGTCATACTTAGTAATATCACCAGATAGTCTTTGCATAATTAACACGTTTTAACGTGTATAAACCATGAAAACTACTTCAGATTTAATTCCAGAATTTGAAAAACTATTCAGACAGAAATTGCAACTAAATAATTGTAAGCTCAGAAAGAAAAGACAAGAAAATAATTATGAAATTGTGACGCCAGCTAAAGATATTTTTTTGATGTACTGGTCTGAATTCCCAGAAATTAACTTAATATATCAGCCTATAGGGGTACGCACTCAGCAGACTGGAGTTTATGAGCGAGCTATTCGCTTGCACATTAGTTCTAGTCTGAGTAGTATTCAAGAGAGTCCTAGCTCTGAATCTGCATTATTGGTGAAATAACTAATACTCAGATAACCCAGATAATATTTACTAATACTCTCGCCAGTTTTGTTATATAACTGACGAGAGTCAATCAACAAAAATCTGTTGATCAAGAGATAAAAATGCAATCCGAAAAAAATCAAGATCAAGATCAGCTAGATTATAAAACTTTGTTAGCTAATGCAAAGCAAGCTTTAAAACTTGAATACCATAAATCAGCCGCTTTAGCGTCCCAACTGCAAGCCATCAAAACTCAGTTACAGCAAGTCCAGGCTGAAAACAAAACTCTCAGAGAAAGTGCTTATGAGGATGTAATTAAGCACTTTGAGGCGCGTACCCAAGCAGCAGAAGCACTAGCACTAAAAACAGAAGTACGCCAAAGATTCCTTGAAGCTAATGGTTGCGAAGATGATGAGAGCTTCGATAATCTATGGGACAACATTAAAAATAAGATTCAGATCCAAGACGGTGAAGTGAGAATCGTTGCTCAAAATGGTACTCCTAAGTTCACTTTAACGGGTAGCATGATGACTTTGAGGGATTTTATTCAATCCCTCAAACAAGACCCAATCTTGGGAAAATTTTTCTTTAACTAGAGGGACAAATTAATAAAAACCTCTGTTTAGAAGTGGACTAAATCTTGTAGCAGAAAGCTATTCATCCCTACCTTGCGAGTACGCTGAAGGTGGGGACTTTCGCGTTACGTTAAACTATGTCTGTTGCAATAAATTTTGTTAATGGCAATCGCTCACTGTCGCCTGCTATGTAACTATTTAATCTTAAAATCGCTTAACCTGGGGGGGTTGCTTCTTCAAAGGGACGGATAATCGCCGGAGCTGGTGTAACCTCTGGTTTAAAAATTCCCTGCAAGGCTTGTTCTAAAGTTTGGGCCATGACAATCCGGTTTTCGTAAGCCACGACTACCCGCACCAAAGTTGGCAGACTATTCTGTGTGGCTTCTAGATAGATTGGCTCGACATACAGTAAGGATTGCTCAATAGGAATTACTAATAGATTGCCTTGAATCGCCCTTGAACCCTGGCGATTCCACAAGGAAATTTGCTGAGAAATTACTGGGTCTTGGTTAATCCGCGCCTCGATTTGCTCTGTCCCATAAACCAGGCGTTCTTTAGGAAATACGTATAGGACGAGCTTACCATAATTCTTGCCATCGGATCGCGCCGCTAACCAAGCGATTAAATTAGTCCGTTGTTTGGGAGTATAAGGGAGAAACAGGATAAATTCTTCTCTACGAGAGGCTTCTCTTTCAGAGACACGATCGCGATCGCCAACAAAAGCGACTGTAGGTAGACTAGTAATCAAATAGTAAGGCTCTACCGGACGGGGTTCACTACCATAAATTTCGTTGGGGATTTGCCATTGGTCTTCCCGGTTATAAAATACCTGAGGATCGGTCATGTGGTAAGTCATCAACCGCTTAGATTGAATTTTGAAAAAGTCTACTGGATACCGGGTATGACTGCGGAGATTTACTGGCATAGCACTGAGCGGTTTGAACATTTTAGGAAATATGTTTGACCAAGTGCCAATGATCGGATCGCTTGGATCGGCAATATAAAAGTTAACAGTACCGTTGTAAGCATCAATTACTACTTTGCTCGAATTGCGAATGTAGTTGATACCATCGCTACCAGTGTCTGAGTAAGGATAGCGATCGCTCGTTGTGTAGGCATCAACAATCCAGTAAAGATTACTGGGATTACTGGGAAAATCTTGATTAGCAGCAGCAGCTACTAAATAAGGGTCGCTGTCAAATTTCAGGAAAGGTGCGATCGCTTGAATTCTTTGCTTGACATTTCGTCGAAGTAAGACTTTTGTATCTGGCAAAAAATCCCGTGTCAGCAACATCTGCCAATCTTTCAAATACATCGCAAATAGCAAGCGCCGCCATACCGAACCAATTTCAACACCACCCAGACCATTGTAAGAGTTGTAAACATTATCACTACCGCTTGGGTAGTCCAATTCTCTAACTTTTGTGCCAGTCATTACATAACTATTAGTAATTTCGCCGTAATAAATCCGGGGTTGTCCAATGGGAATACTTTCACGAATGGCTTCACTGGAAGTTGTCAGAGCAGTACTATTACCGCTAATATCTTTGACAAAATATTCTGGTAGCCCACCCGGCCCAACTGTATTAACTGGGCTAACAGTGAATCCGAAACCGTGGGTATAAATTAAATGGCGGTTAACCCATGTTTGAGCTTCCTGTGGTACAGCAGTGTAATCTAATTCTCGTGCGGCAATCAATACCTGTCGCCGTTCTGGTGCTTCAACTGGTTCTGGTGGCTTTTGGGGAGCGGATGGTTGGCGGGAAGCTATATCTGTTTTGAGAGTATAACGATCAATATCGGCATCGGGGAACCGATAATACGGCCGAATTTGTTGCAGTTGACGGTTAGTTTCTAACAGTGGTCGCTGATCCCAAAGGCGAATATTCCGAATTGTCAGGTCATTTTTTTGAATGTCAGCTTCAGTCAATGTTCCTTGGGGGTTGAAGCCTCTAGAATCGATCGCCTCTAAATCAAATGCTTGGCGAGTCAAGGCGATAGTACGCTGAATATAGGGTTGCTCTCGTTGCAACTCATTAGGTTGGACAATTAAATATTGCACCACAATCGGTAGAACAACGCCAGCAGCAACTAATACTAGATAAACCCCTAATCCGTAAAATACCAAAGGACGATACTGCGATTTGGGTTTCCAGAAAAACGTTCGCCAAAGTAGGTAAAAGGCGATCGCTACTGCCAGAATGCATAATACGGTGTAAGCTGGCAACTGGGCTGTCACATCGGTATAGCTGGCACCATAACTTACTCCACGGCTAGAATACACGAGTTCATAGCGACTTTGCCAATAACTTAGAGCTACCACCAGCATCAATAAGCCACCCATACCGTATAAATGACGCTGCTGCTGGGGCGAAAAACCAGGGAAAATTCCTTGACTCAAACTATCCCCTGACAATAGATAAGTGAGAGTAACGGCGACGAAGCCATACAAACATAATCCCATCAGCCAGAGTTCTAGCAGTTCCCAAAAGGGTAAGGAAAATACGTAAAAGCTGATATCTCGACCAAATAAAGGCTCAGTGCTGTTGAAAAGGGTGGGGTAGAAATATTGCAGCAGTTTTGGCCAGTGTTGGAATAGGATGAACGCAAAAATGGGACTGAGCAAAACTGCGATCGCAGTTAATAAAAATTGGGGATAAATTAAGATGGCGATCGCAACTCCCCCAATGAAGCTGAGATTCCAGATTTGAGAGGGAATCTGCCTCAAGAGTTGCCAGATTGTCTCTGGTCGAAATAAGGCAGGAACAGGTAGATTAGCCTGATTAACGGGAGAATGCCAGTAAAAAAGAGCAATTTGACCATAGTGAGCCAGCATCAACCCGATCAACAAGCTCAGTACCAGAGTCAGAGGTAATAACCAACGCAATCTCAATGCTTGAAAGCGTTGTGGTGTAAGTCTTTGGGTTTCGTTGCTTCTTTGATAATCAGGACTGAGAAAATTTGTTAATTTACTGCTGAGTTGTGCTGACTCAACCTTCAAAGACTGGGGATATTTTAGTCGTTGTGCTAAAGCCAGGTTTAGCAGTAGATAAGCAGCAGTTATTCCAGCCACCACTACCCACAAAATACTACCAGTTATCACCCTCAACAGAAATACTTGGAGATAGCCGACTTCCTGAAACCAAAAAATCTCTGCTCCCAGCCGGGAACCCAGATCCAACAGTAGCCACAGCCCCAAGAATCCGATTAATATTCTAAAGCCCCATTTCCGATACATTCCGTGGTGGCCAAACTCTCTGCAAAGCTAACCTTACTGCATTAAGGAAAGTATGTAAAAGGGAGGGACTGGAGTAGTGGTATTTCAAACGACAAATTATGGAATTAGCTCTAAGCACGAACATATTTTGGAATGTTTTCCCGCCCCCAAACCCCAGTCCAGAAGCGGCGTTCCTCCCTCACCATACCTACTCATTGGTGGGAGATTCTTCGCTGCAACCAGTTGATACTTTTCCAAAAATTATTACTACTTTCTAGAATAGCTAAATTTAGCAATGCCTCAAAGCCGATATCCTACACTAAAATAAAAGCCATGATCCTGAGCATTTTCACCCCGGTCATCTAAGTTAATTAGGGGAAGACCATAATCTAACCGCATATTTAGATTTGGTAACGGTTCCCATAAAACTCCTAATCCCACACCTGCTAAAAATTTCTGTTTTTGTAACTGGTTGGGGTTATTATTCACATTCCAGATCACTCCCGCATCGAAAAATGGAGCAATTTGCAGCGTAGAATTTCCAGATTCGTCTTTTTCTAGAGTGATGCGGTCTTCTAGCGAAAATCGGACTCCGTTATCGCCAGCGCGGGCATTTTGTCGATAACCGCGCAAAGATTGACCACCGCCAATCACAAACTGCTGAGAGGGTAATAAACCATTGGGTGTTAGTTGTACCTCAGCTTGGGCGATTAAGAGATTATCGGTAGTCAACCGTTGCACCCGTTGGACTTGCGCCAACCAACTGAAAAAGCGACCATCAGGAACAGGGTCAGAGTTGATAGTGGCATCAAAGCTACCAATACCCAAATTAAATAGCGATCGCAATGCCCATGCACCATTGACATCCCGGCGTACATAATCTTGACCAAACTTAATAACACGGGTACGGCTATTACCTTCTGTGTCAGGCCCAAAGCCAAAAGCTGTTGGGCCTGCGAAAGTAAATGTCTGACCATCTTGGACAGTAAAGCCTAATGATAAAGCTAATTCTTCACGAGGCGATCGCACCAAAGGCTGACGATAACTTATTTCATATAACCGGGATTCTCCCCGAATATCAAAGGCATTCAAAGGTTCTTGAACGACTTTGTTGTTGTTAATAGTGGTACGTAGTTGTAAAGTACCATTCATCGCATTTAGTGGTACTCGGTAGCTAAAATCATAAATATTTGAGCCTCCCTGGGTTGTGCGGTAATAAGCTGCTGCAAGTTCATCACCTATACCGGTGAGGTTTCGATAACTAGCATTAAAGCCCAATCTTTCAGAACCAACGCTAGGTGGGGAATAATTATCAATACTTACTGACCCATCAAAGGCATCAGCTTCACTAACTCTGACTACCAGAATACTTTGACCAACCTGATTACCTGTGCGTAAGCTAGCTTCTACATTTGACAGTAGAGGATCGGTTCGTAACAATCTTAATTGGTCTTCTAAATTAGCTGTGGAAAGAGGTTTACTAGCGCCTAGAGCGACACGCGATCGCACATAATTAGGATTCAGGCGTTTTGTTCCTTGGATTTCAATTTTTTCCACACCACCTTCAATTACCCGAATTTGTACCACACCACCGGTAATTGCTTGGTCAACCAAAATTGCTCTTGAGGTGATAAAGCCGCGCTCAAGATAGATTTGGGTAATTGCATCGGCAACTTCTCTGAGTTGTTCTAAGCTGACAGAACGTCCTTCAACTGGCTTTGTGATGGAATTCAGTTGCTCTGAATTCAAAATTGTACTGCCTGTCACCTCAATTTTCTTAACCTGAATACTTTCAACAGCAGGCACAGGCGCAGGTTCTGGAGTCGGAATCGGCTGCACAGGTGTTTGAGTTTCTGGCGGTAAAGGTTCTGGATTTGGTGCAGATTGCGGAAACCTTTGCCGATTTGGATCGCCTTCTGGATTTGCTGCTTGCGCCAATATCTGATCTGGTAATTGTGAAGGAAGCAGGAGGTTGCAATACAGCGTAGGCAATTCTTGAAGACGCTGTGCTAACAGACCTAGAGTGATGGCAGGATACAAAATCAGAGATTTGGATGCGGACTCAAACCCAAAACCTGTTTGGTCGTGGCAAGAGGCAGATAGGGCAGCGTTAGCGTCGAGCAGTATTCCTTCTGCCTCTTCCCCTCTGCCTCCTGCATCTCTTTCTAAAAATACAGATGAACTAGACAAATTACCATAACTTGGCGATATGGATGCCAGCCATAACACACCATGAACTAAAAATACATACTGCATCCTAAACTTTAAATGCCACCGCATACAATTACTACTCTCTTTTGAATTTGCCTACGTAGATAACTAGGAGGTTTCCAAGTTAACACACGAGATTCACTCTGATGTAGTGTTGGCTGAGTTTTACAGGCTTTTTCTAAAATTAATCAAAAGATATATCACTAGTGTAAGTAATATTTAGCACTTATAATTTACATATATGACCTGATAATATGCTGCTTATTCGTAAAGAAAATCATATTTTGATTAAAAAATTATCAAGTACGTACTTACGCAATATTCCTATACTCGGTTAGATTTATTACAGGATATCTTGGACGAGAAATATAAACAATATTTGTTAGGAGACAGTCAGATGTTGAGACAATCTTTAGCTATTCTGAGTGGAGTTGCCCTTCTAAGTGGTCTAGGAGCAGTTTTCAACACACCTAGCTACGCAGCAGGCACTATTCAGTTTTCTTGCGATACTACTAGTAGTGCATTACCTGCAACGAAGGCTACCAACATCGCGACAGGTGCAAGCTTGTCAGTAGTTCGCTGGTACTCAGAGTATTTTACTGGTTCTGGATATGACCCTGTAACCCGTTGTCAGCAAGTGTCTGCAAGATTTCAACAAGCTCATAACAATGGTTCTTTAGATTACATCACCGCAGGTGTAGTTAACGGTATGCCTGTAGTTTGTGCAGCCAGTCCAGGAGGTAGTTGCAACAGCAGCAATCTACTATTCACCCTCAAGCGTGGTGTGAATGCGGCAGAAACCTTGCAAAGACTCTTTGATGTGCGTGATGGTGCTGGCCCTGCTTTGTATGAATCTAAAGGTCGGACTTATGTTAACTTGACACAAAAATTAGCTCCTCTGAACGCATCGACAGGAGTAACTGGTTCTAATGGTGCAGCAGCTACACCAACTACACCAAGCAAGCCGGGTCGCGCATTCTAAAGAATTTTTATTAAGTACAAAATGAAATTTCGTAATTTTTGTATGCTTGCTTGTGTTGCTAGTTTACCGTTTACGCTATCAACACAGGCATTTTCTTCAGAAGTAGCTTCCCAGGCTAGTGTTTTGGGTGTCAGTTTAACTAGTCAAGCAAAAGCACAATTGTCATTGAAGCAGTTACGCGATCGCGGTCGGGCAATTACCGTCAAAGTGCTTGCAGGACAAGGTTGGGGTTCAGGAATTTTAATCAAAAAACAAGGTCAAGTTTATACAGTAATAACTAATGCCCACGTCCTGAGAATCGGTAAAAGTTATCAAATCCAAACTGCTGATGGCAAGATTTACAGCGCACAGGCGATTAAATCTACGCAATTTCCAGATGATGATTTAGCTTTACTGAGTTTTAGGAGTGCGAATAATTATGCGATCGCGGCGATCGCTAGTTCATCTCTAGCCATTGGAGATGAAACCTTTGCAACTGGTTATCCTGACGAACAACAAGGCTTAGTTTTCACAACGGGTAAAGTTGAATACTTGTTACCAAAAGCTTTTCGGGGTGGGTATCAACTTGGTTACAGCAACGACATTTTTAAAGGAATGAGTGGTGGCCCATTACTAAATCGTCGTGGTGAACTTGTAGGAATTAACGGCAAACATAAGTACCCTCTCTGGGGCAATACTTATATCTTTAAAGACGGTTCCACCCCAGTTTTACAAGTCCGACAAAAATTTGATGCATCTAGTTGGGCTGTTCCAATTCAAACATTTTTACAACTTGCTCCCCAATTTGCCACTGGGGCGACATCTCCACCTAAAGTGCAATCTTCCTTTCCCACTCCCATTGTTCCTGAAGTTCCCCATTTACCCTTATCTCCAGAGGGAACGCCAAGTTTTCCCATCCCAACAACTAATCAAATCTCTCCAAGTTCATTTTGGTAAAAAGGAATCAGCGCCATGCTAAATCGATATCTCTTACCAGGTTGCTTTGTTGGTGTCGCAATGATCGCGCTAGCCAGTCCAGCAATGGCTAAACAAGCACTACTACCAACTGATGTAGCTAATATTGCTAAATCAACCGTAGTACGGATTGAGCCTACAGTTAATTCTCCAGGTTCAGGCGTGATTATCGGGCGCTACCAGGAAGGAGGAAAAAACGTTTACGTGGTGCTGACAGCGACTCACGTTGTCCAATACGACGATGATGAATATTCCGTTGTCACACCTCTGCCCCAAGGAGGTAGAAAACGCCAAAAAATTGCGATTTCCACACAGAAAGATATTCAGAAATTGCCTGGTGTAGATTTAGCGATTGTGAAGTTTCGCAGCGATCGCACTTATCAAACAGCCGCTCTTGGTAATTCTAGTTATACGACTGAAGGCGCTGGTGTCTATATTGCTGGATTTCCTAACCCTGGTGCAGCGATTAAAAAGCGTGTGTTTCAGTTCACCTCTTCTTTGATTTCCAGTCGCTTGGATGAGAGTTCAGTTGAAGGCGAACAAGATGCACAAGCAGTAGAAAATGGATATGCACTGGTTTATACAAGTGTCACTAGAGTAGGGATGAGTGGCGGGCCTGTATTTGATGTGTCAGGACGGCTTGTAGGTATTCACGGCAAAGGTGACAGAGAAGAAAGAGCTAATCCTCAAGCATCAATTGGAGAAAACCAAGAAAGCGGCGCTCAAAGTATTACTGATAAGACCGGATTTAACTTAGGGATTCCCATTCAGACTTTTCTTCAATTAATGCCGAATGCTGTCCAAGAATTGGGTTTAAAACTTGATACCTCAGAGCCTGGATTATTCAGTAATCTTGTTGCCTTGAGAGGTGGTGGCAACAATTCCTCGAAAATCCCGCCCAGTACGAATATTAGCGAAGAAGAAGAGGGAACCATCGATGTTGTCAAGGAGCATTCGGAGAATAGCACATCATCCCGCCCAGAGTCTATTCAGCCTGCGCGTTCGGAGAATAGTACACCATCCCGCCCAGAATCTATTCAGCCTGCACCCAACCAAAATACTGCTCCTAGTTCCTCCGGTTCTCGTGCGTGGTAAGTGAAGAAGGTAGAAGCTTGGAATTTGTCTGTTACTCTCAACCAGATATAATTTCAAGCCACCTATACAAATCAGCACAGACAAACTTTATGGTATCTATGATATCTGTAAACAGGAAGAGTTCATAAGTATTCTATCGGAGAATTTATCTCATCTTTTAGGAAACTTCCATACTTGTACTGATGTCGCTTATGTTACTACATAGGCGAAATTATAGTGAGATTGGAGTTTTCTTTATACAAGGATTTAGATGAATTCTGTAGCTCAAAAAATTGGTTTATTTTTGCTCACTCAAGCGATCGCTCTGGTTGCTGTTTTTCAGGCGATCGTGATCGTGAGGGCACAATCTATTACACCAGCTACTGATGGTACAGGTTCTCTTATCACCCCCAACGGCAACAAGTTAGATATCAGTGGAGGTAGTCTTTCTAGAGATGGCGCGAATCTCTTTCACAGCTTCCAAAAATTCGGGCTGGATTCCAACCAAATCGCAAATTTTCTCTCCAACCCAAATATTCAGAACATTTTGGGGCGTGTCGTTGGTGGTGATCCTTCAGTAATTAACGGACTATTACAAGTCACTGGTGGGAATTCCAATCTGTTCTTAATAAACCCTGCTGGGATCGTATTTGGTGCCAACGCCAGTTTAAACGTACCTGCCGATTTCACCGCCACCACTGCCAACAGCATCGGTTTTGGAGCAAATTCCTTTAATGCAGTTGGTAATAATAACTACTCTACTTTAGTCGGAACTCCCAATACTTTTGCCTTCACAATTTCTCAACCAGGGAGTATTGTTAATTTTGGCAACTTAGCAGTCGGTACTGGCAAGAACATAAATTTACTCGGTGGCACGGTCATTAGTACCGGAAAGCTATCAGCACCAGGGGGTAACATTACCATCGCCGCAGTTCCTGGTGAAAACCTCTTACGTATTAGTCAACCTGGACATCTGCTAAGTTTAGAAATTCAACCTCCATCAGCTACATCAGTTAATCCTGCAACTCTACCGCAATTGTTAACAGGTGCTAGTGTAGGTAACGCCAATGCCTTGAAAGTTAACAGCAAGGGACAGGTAGAACTTATCGGTTCTGGGATTGGAGTTAATTCTGGGGATGTCGTAGCCAAAAATGTCACATCTGGGACAGCAACCCTATCAGCTGCACGTAATTTGACACTACCAGAGAGTCAACTGCTGACAACTGGAGATTTAAACCTGTTAGCTAAAGACACGGTGCGGGTACGCGATAGTGTCGCGAATTCCTTTTTGGCACAAGCTGGTGGGAATCTCAAGATTCAAGGAAATCAGAATATTGATATCTTGGCGCTAAATCATCCGCAGACACCCTTTGTTAGTGGTGGAAATCTCAGTTTAATTAGCGATGGTAATGTTTCTGGGGATGCTCATTTTTTCAGTGGTGGGCAATTTTCAATTCGCAATTTGGCCGGAGGCGCGGGTAATTTTGTTAGTTTGTACGATCCAATTATTCGGGCTAATAGTGATGTAGAGTTTGGAAATTACCAAGGTGCAGCGCTGAAGGTAGAGGCGACGGGAAGTATTAAGGGTGGCGATATTACGATTAATTCACCCGATACGAGTGGGAGTATTCCGGCTGCTGATCCTGATTTTACAGCGTTGACTAGCAGCCGTGCTTTAATTTTGCGGGCGGGTTTGGCTTCAGTTACACCTGAGAATTTCCCTTCATCTCAAGGCTCACTACCAACTAATTTCCAATCGCCATTAAGTCCGTTGGGTTTGCCACCTGGAAGTATTCAGGTAGGGAATATTGATACTCGTTCTTCAACAGGCGACAGTGGTTTAATTGCCTTATCTGCCAGTGGTACTATCAATTCTGGTTTTTTGTTTACAACTGCGTCATCTACAGGTAGTGCAGGAGTCGTTGATGTTAACGCCGGAGGAAATATTTCAATTGGCAACGCTTCCGGTATTAGTGTGGAGGCTGTTGGTTTAAATGCTAATGGTGCCAATGTCAATATTAACAGCACTACAGGCTCTATTCTCTCAAGCGGTACAATTCAATCTGAAAGTACCAATGGAAATGGCGGAGTAATTACCCTTAATGCTTTTGGTGATATTAATACGGGTAGTCTTCGCTCATTAGCAATTGATCCTTCTAGCTCTGGATCGGGTGATGCAGGAAATATCAACGTTACTAGTACTAACGGCAGTATTATCAATACGGGTCATATTAATGCTGTTGCTGAAGGAAATCATAGTGGTGGAATAATCACTCTTACTAGTAATGGTGACATTACTATTAATAATTATATTGCTGCACAGTCCAGGACTGGTACAAGTGGCAATATTAATCTCACTAGCAACAATGGCGCTATCAATGTTAACAATTCACTTGGCAGTATTAGTGTTGGCTCATCATTCTTCCTAGATTCTGGTACAGGGTTGCTCACCTCTTTTAGCAGTGCTATTGGGGGCAATGTAAAGCTTATAGCATCAGGCAATATTTCAACTGGTGTGATCACAACAGGGGGAACGAGTAGTAGCGGTACTATTGACATTGATAGCATCACAGGCAGTGTTATTATTAATAGCCTCTATAGTGGATCGCAACCAACCCAAACGGTGGGTAGCGTAACACAACCGGGGATTTCTTCTACTAGTGGTGGAGATATTTCTGTTAGCGCGGCAAATGATATAACCTTTCAGAAAGTAAGTGCAGAAGGAAGTAGCACTGCGGGGACTATCGATTTAACTACCAGGAATGGTAGCCAAAATATTAATGAATTGATTGGCAAGAATGTCTTTCTCTATGGTAATGAAATTAATTTTACTGGCGGAAATTCATCAATTTCTGGGACAGTAAGTTTGTGGATAACAACATCTCCATCCAGTTTAAGCCAAGGAATTGCTATTGGCGGTTATAGCGATAGTGGTATAGGAACTTTAGACCTGACAACAACAGATATAGCTGCTTTAAAAGATGGCTTTAGTTTCATCAATATTGGACGTGATAATGGCAGTGGAAATATTACGATTGATGGCAGTGTAACTTTTAAAGATCCTGTAATCATTGGTTCGCAAACAAAAGCGCTGATAGTAAATAACCCAGTAATAGGTGCAAATGAAGCTTATATTACCGTAGATAGTCCTACTACCCTGAATGCAGGGATAACAACGAATAATAATAACCTGACTTTCAACAAAGATGTCACTTTAGGAACAGGGGTAACTCTTGATGCTGGGACTGCAACTATTGGCATAAATGGCAAATTAGCAGCTGGTAATAATGCACTGACGCTGACAGCAGATGAAATTAACTTGCCATCTACAGCTAATTCCGTCACGGGAACAGGTAATTTATTACTTCAGCCGAAAACACCTACTACAAATATTGCGATCGCAGATTCTACCGACACTGGTACAAATATCTTAAATCTGACCACAACTGACTTAGCCGCACTACAAAATGGCTTCAGTTCCATCACCATTGGACGTGATGATGGCAGTGGTGCGATCGCCATCAACCCTGTTACGTTCAACGATCCAGTAACAATTATTTCTCCCACTGGGAATATCGCTGTTAACGGCGCAATTATAGCTACAGACAACGCTTCACTTACTCTCAATACTGCCACAACAACTCTCAATGCAGGTATCACCACCAACAATCAACCCATCAACTTCCTGAATCAAGTCTTACTTGGCAATGGTGCTAATATCCCTCTTAACTCTGGCAATGCCAACATCAGCTTTGGTAATACAATTGATGGCGGTGGGAATTTAAACTTGAGTGCTGGTACTGGTAATATTACCTTTGGTGGTGCTTTAGGCGGTGTTACGCCTCTTTCAAGCCTAAATATTATCAGTGCAGCCAATACAACTATCCCAGATAATATCACCACAACTGGCGATATAAATATAAGCAGTCTACTCAGCTTAAGTGGCAGTGGTAATAAAGAATTCAATGCTGGCACAGGTACAATTGCCTTAAATAATTCCTTGGCAACTGGTAGCAATAACCTCACCCTCACTGCTAACGAGATTAACTTACCATTAACTTCTAATTCTATAACTGGTAATGGTAATTTACTGCTTCAACCCTTTACCACTAGTCAAAATATTACGCTTGGTGGTTCTAGTGACAGTGATGCAAACACCCTAGAACTCACTACAACTGACTTAGCTGCCTTCCAAAATGGCTTCAATACTATCACCATCGGACGCAATGATGGTAATGGTGCAATTAATATAGCTAGTAACCTCACATTCAAAGATCCAGTGACAATCCGCACTTTAGGAGCCGTTACAGGTCAAGGAATAAAGACTGTTGGTGATGCGATCGCTATTTTAGGACGAAGCATAAATCTCACCAATATTAGCACCAGTACTGATAGCTCTGTTGATGGCGGTGATATTAGTCTTACAGCCACAAACGGTGACATTATTACAAATAGTTTAAGTTCTGGATCTGCGACATTTTCATCTAATGCAGGCAATGGCGGTAACATTATTCTTAGTGCTAACAATGGCAACATAACTACAGGTGGTATTCTATCTAGTTCTGGCTCATTGACTTCTGGAGGTAATTCTGGAAATGGTGGTGCGATTAGTATAAATACTACGAATGGTAACGTTAGCATTGGTAATATACAATCACTCGCTTATAGCAATTTTGGTAATTCTGGGAATGGAGGAGCGGTAAATATAACTACCACCAACGGTAGCATTAACATGACAGGTTCATTTCCAAGTATAGAATCTGGCGTTTTTGCTTCCTCTTATAGTGGTGGCAATGGTGGAGCCATTTCTCTGATTGCTACTGGAGACATAAATACAGGTAGAATATCTTCTGAAACATCTGGCAGCGATAATGCAAGTGTTGGTAATGCTGGAGCAATTACTATCAATGCTGGGAAGAATATTTTCGTAAATGAAATTTCATCAAAATCTACAGCTAGTGATGGCAATGCTGGCAATGGCGGTAATATTATTTTTAATGCTGGCAAAAATATCACAATTAATGCTAATCCTGGACGTGAAGTTTACTCTACTTCTTATTCTTCCTATGGCAATTCTGGAGTTAGCGGTGCAATTAGTCTAACTGCTAACACTGGGTTTATTGATATCAATACTTTCTTGGCAAGTGGTACTTACCCTGGCTCTGTTGGTAATGTGTCGATCAATAATGGTGGAAATATTACTCTAAATGCCTTTAATGACATCACCACAGATAATATTTTTGCACAAGGTAATATTAGTAGTGGTACTGTAAGTTTAACCAGTAGCAATGGTAATATCAATACTAATAGTGTAAGTGGTAAAAATATTGCCATTACCAGCAACAATAATGCTACAAATATCATTACTTCTGGAAATTTAACCACAAAGGGCGATGACATCAATTTAAATGGTAACGTTTTACTTGATGGCGATGTCACCTTTAGTACTGATAGCAATAATCCAGGAAATATTAACTTTACTGGCACAGTTAATGGGGCTAACAACTTGACCCTGATTGCGGGGACAGGCAATATTAACTTTGGCGGCATTATTGGTGGGATCACTCCACTCACTAGCCTTAATATTACCAGTGCTACTAACACAACCGTCCCAGGTAACATTACCACTAATGGCAATATCAACTTTAACAGTCTACTAAGCTTGACTGGATTAGGTACTACAACCATCAACGCGGGTAAGGGTTCAGTCACATCAGGTCAGATTACATCAGCAGGCAAAAACATCTCTATTTTAGGAAGTAGTTTATCTCTAGGTAATATTTTTAGCAATGTAGGTTCTAGCAATGGTGGCAATATTAGCCTGACTTCCACTACTGGCAACTTTACTGGTAATGGTTTATTCTCTTATGCTTCTCAGACTGGTAATGGGGGCGATATTAACGTTACATCTGCTGGCAGTATTAATTTTACCAATGCGATAGTTAGCGATGGTAGTAACACCAGTGGAAACATAACACTCCAGGCAAATAATGGTATAAATGTCGCATCGAGTATTAGTGCAGGTTCTCCCACCGCCACCAAAGGAGGGAATATTACTCTCAATACTACTAGCGGGGATATTACAGTTGGGGGACAACTGGATGCGATCGCCAAAACACCTGGTAATATTCTAGTCAATAGCGGTGGTAGAATCTCCATCGGCACAACCGCAGCACCATTCCCATCAATAGACCTTTTCTCTCCAAACGGTTTCGGTGGCAATGTCAATCTTAATGCTCAAGGTGATATCAACACTCAGGGTATCCGCACTGATGGCACTACAGGTGGCGGTAACATTACCCTTAATAGCAATACTGGCAACATTAATTTTACCAGTGGGGGTTCAGTTTTAGCTGGTTCTGGAAACATTAGCTTGACTGCTAATGAGATTAACCTACTAGGAGGCGCAAATTCTTTCATTGGCAGTGGTAATATTTTCCTGCAACCCAACACACCCAGTCAAAATATTACCCTTGGTGGAATTAGCGATACTGATGCAAACACCTTAGACCTGACCACAACTGATTTAGCCGCCTTCAAAAATGGCTTTAATTCTATTACCATAGGCCGCAATGATGGTAATAGTGCAATTGAAATTAATAATGCCACATTCCAAGATCCAGTAAAGATTCAAAGTCCAACTGGTGCAGGTTCAATAATAGCAACTGGAGCAATTATAGGCACAGACAATGCCTCAATTAATCTGCTAGCAAACCAGAAAATTACCACCGCTAGCATCACTACAAACGGCAATAATATCGATATCACCAGCAACAACGGCGGTATTGAAAATACAAATTCTATCCAATCTTATTCTTATTCTGGCAGTACTTCTGGCAATATTACCCTCAAAGCCAGTGGCGATATTAACTTATCAGATGATTTTGGAACAGGAGAACAATTAAGCGATGTATTAACAGCAGGAGATATTTCGATTATTAGTGGCAGTAAAATTACTACTGGTAGGGTATCTGCCGTTGGTATTACTAAAAGTGGTAATATTACTCTGAATTCTGTAGGCGATATTACTACAGGAAAAGATGTGATCGACGCTAGTAGCGAAAATGGACAAAGTGGTAACATTTTCCTCACTAGCACTAATGGCAATATCTTCAGTGGGGGGGGTTTCTTCACTCAAAGTACTCTTGCCTCTAATAACGGTGGCAACATCACTCTCAAAGCTGCTGGTAACATTACTACAGGTGATATCGCGGCTGGTGGTGACAAAGGTGGCGAAATTCAACTCGTCAGTAGCAATGGTGCAATCAATACTATTGGTGGTTTACTGTGTGGAAGTTATAGTTCCTGCGAGATAGATTCATCAGGAAATACTGGTGGTAAAATTACACTCAGCGCTTTTGGTAACATCAACACTGGTGGTATATCGTCTCGCGGTTCTGTTACTGCTGGAGATGTTTCTCTGACTAGTAGTAACGGCAATATTGACATCAGTCGTCTTGTTTTCAACGGGTTGGAATCCAGGGGTGGCTTAGATGCTTCTGGCACAAACGGTGGTAATGGTGCTGTAATTAACCTTACTGCTAGAAATGGTAGTATTACCACCGATTATTTAGACAGTTCATCTTTTGGTAGTACCAGTAACGCTACTCCTGGTAATGGTGGTGCAATTACCTTAACTGCCAAGAATGATATTAATACAAATTACGTAGTCAGTACTTCCTATGGTTACTCGTCCTTTGGCGTTGGTTCAGCAGGTAATGGTGGAGCAATAAACTTCACAAGTACTGATGGTGGTATTAATGTGTCTTATCTAGCATCAGATACAGGTGCAAACGGCGGCAAAGTCGGTAATGGTGGTGATATCACTTTCAATGCTAAAAATGATATTGCTACAGGATATGTATTTTCCGGTGCTGAGGGTGCTACACCAGCTAATGGTGGAGCAATAAACTTCACTAGCACTAATGGTACTATCAGCACCAATTCAATAGAGACATCATCTTATTCCAGCACTGGTTTTGCAGGTAATGGTGGTGCAATTACCTTGAATGCAAACAACAGTATCAAAGCTGGAGAGTTAAATTCCCGTTCTAGAACAGATTTAGATACAACTGCCAACGGTGGTAAAGCAGGTAATGGTGGTGATATCACTCTGAAGGCTACAAATGATATTACTACAGGATATGTACTTTCTGGCACTAAAGGTGGTGCTATAGGTGATGGTGGAGCAATCAACTTGACTAGCACTAATGGTACTATCAGCACCCAAAAAATAGATACATCATCTAATTCCGCCACTGGTTTGGCTGGTAATGGTGGTGCAGTTACTTTGAATGCAAGAACTAGTATCAAAGCTGGAGAGTTAGATTCCAGTTCTACCACTGGTAATGGTGGTAACGTAACGCTAGATCCAAATAACGATATTGAAGTTACTTCTATCAATGCCCAAGGTGGAAGCAATGGCACTGGCGGTAATGTAGATATTACAACTAAAAAGTTCTTTCGAGCTACTGGGACATTTAGCGATCGCAATAACATCAATGCTAGTATTTCCACATCTGGTGGAACTGGTAGCGGTGCAGTCACTATCCGCCACGGTGGTAACGACACTACACCCTTTGTAGTTGGGAACGCTGATACTAATGGGACAAAAGGAGCAATTACTACTAGCTCTAACAATATTATTTCGCCTAACAAATTTTACACGGGTAATTACACACAAGGCAATATTCAAATAATTACCGCATCTTCTTCAGACAACGATCCTAAACCACCCGAACCGCCCATTCCACCGATTTCCCTGCCAATATCCAATAACAATTCTTTCGCTTTAGTTGACACAGCATTTGCAGAAGTAGATGAACAAGCTACACGCCAGTTTGACCAATATCTGGGACAATCAAGCAAAACTTCTATTAAAAGTTTGGCAGATGCACGCGCCGCCCTCAGCCAAATTCAGGCAAAAACAGGCGTTAAACCAGCAATTATCTATGCACAGTTTACTCCTAGCAGCAATATATCGACAAAAGATAAAGACATACTAGATTTAGTTGTTGTCACTGCTGAGGGTAAACCTATCCGCAAGCGGCTTCCTGGTGTCACGAGAGCGAAGGTTTTGCGAGTAGCTCAAAAATTTTACAATGAAATTTCAGATGTTAACAAAGCTGGCACTACCAGCTATTTAATCTCAGCCCAGCAACTATATAAATGGCTAATTTTGCCCCAAGAGGCAGAGTTGCAAAAGCAAGGCATTAAAAATCTGGCTTTTGTAATGGAATCAGGTTTACGTTCTATTCCTTTAGCCGCACTTCACGATGGTAAACAGTTTCTCATTGAAAAATACAGTCTGGGAATGTTGCCCAGTCTCAGCCTCACTGATACTAGCTACGTTGATATCAAAAACTCCCAACTCTTGGCAATGGGGGCTAGTGAATTTACCAAAGAGCAAAATCAAAGTCCTTTACAGGCAGTGCCTTTAGAAGTTTCTACCATCGTCCAAAAACTGTGGCGGGGTAAATTCCTCCTGAATAAAGACTTTACCCTAAACAATCTCAAGGCACAACGCCGACAAAATCCGTATGGGATGATTCACCTAGCAACTCACGTAGACTTTGTGCCTGGACAATCAAGTAAGTCATATATTCAGTTGTATGATACCAAACTGCGGTTAGATCAAGTACGCCAGTTGGGATGGAATAAGCCGCCAGTGGAATTACTGGTTTTAAGTGCTTGTAAATCAGCTTTTGGCGATGAACAGGCGGAGTTGGGTTTTGCTGGGTTAGCGATACAAACGGGTGTGAAGTCAGCGATTGCTAGCTTGTGGTATGTCTCAGATGCCGGAACTTTAGGGCTAATGACAGAGTTTTATAGCCAGTTAAAAACTGCACCAATTAAAGCAGAAGCACTGCGACAAGCACAGTTAGCAATGATTCAGGGTAAAGTACGAATTGAAGGTAATCAATTAACTGGCATAAATCGAGGCGTATCTTTGCAACCGCAAATGGCAACCTACTTGCAACAAAATATAGTTGGTAATCTTTCCCATCCGTTTTATTGGGCACCATTCACTATGATTGGTAGCCCGTGGTAAGAAAAGTGAGATTTCTTCGATTGCCACTTGATGCAAATTTTAGAAAAAACTTATTTAGCGATTTGCAATCATTCCTTGAGTAATTCGCTGTTTAAGTACACGATAAAAAAATAATGGAATGCCTACAATGTAACGATCCCATAAACGGGTAGGTTCAGTAACTAAGCGTGTTAACCACTCAAGTCCATTATCAGTTAGCCAACGTGGCCCGCGATATACAGAGTCAGTATAAAAATCTAGACAAGCACCTAAAGGTAAGAATACAGTAGTTTCAATTTTGTTAAAGTTATCTGAAATCCAGCGTTCCTGTAATGGCATACCAAAACCAATATATAAAATATCTGGTTGGAATTTATTAATTTTCTCTATTACCAGATCATTTTCTTTTCCTGATTTATCAAAATAACCATTATGTCCTTGTACGCGTAAATTAGGCGCAATTGCTACTAACTTAGTAATTGCCTTTTCCACTACGCCAGGTTTTCCAGCTAACAAAAATAAAGAAAGGTTTTCTTTCTCACATCTTAATGCTAAATCTTCTATGTAATCTGGCGCTGTCATGCGATGTATAGATTGCATTGAATAACCGTTGAATCTAGCTCCTAGCAATACACCAAATCCATCACAAAATACTAAATCAGCCTTATTCAAAAAATCTCTATACCAAGACTTTTCATAAGCAAAATTCATCGCTCTGATATTCACATGTGCGACAACTGTCTTTTTTTGGCTTTTCGCTGCTTCTATTAAATAATCAACTAATTCTTGTACTTTAACTTTATGGAATCTTGTATCAAACAACTTAACTTCAGGAAAGGTTTTCATTTCTGTACCTCGATTTATTTTATTAGCCAGTATACCAAATTTACAAAAATACAAACAATACCTCTATAGCTCCTTTTATTGTTATTAACATCTATTATCCTTATAAATTAATTGGGCAGTTTTCAATTTTGATATTTAATACATAGTATAAGTCACTTGAGCTTCAAAAGAGCAGTAAAACTAATAATCCAGACGGCTATCAAGCTATAACTGCTGCATAAATATACCTTAAAGATGCAAAATAATTGTTGATATCCAAGTGTTTAACTCTGAGTCGTGCATTATTTCCTAGAGATATTCTCAAATTTTCGTTTGCAATTAAAGATTGCATTGCCTCTGACAATTGTTGAATATCCCCCGGATTAACTAATAAACCATTTTGATCTTGAGTAACGATCTCAGGTATTCCTCCCACTCCTGTAGTAATAACTGCTAAACCCCAACTCATTGCTTCTAGTAGTGCCATAGGCAAACCTTCGTTGTAGGAAGGTAACACAAATACATCAGCTTTAGTTAAGAGATCGTCGCGCTTTTCTTGGTCTACCCAGTCAAGAATAGTGATAGAGTTAGTAAGATTTAGAGTAGGAATCAAACTACGAGCTTGTTCTACTTCTCCGTCCCCTGCCATAACTAACTTGGCTCGGCTTTTTTGAGCAACAGGTATAGAAGCAAATGCTTTAATTAAATCAAATGCACCTTTGCGCTCACCAATACGCCCTAAAAATAAGAAAAATATCTGTTCAGAATTTATCCGTTGTGGGATTTGGGGGGGAATTTTTACCGGGTTAGGGAGAACAATAACTTGCTCTGGCTTCAAACCAAGATTTTCAATATAAAATTTTTTCCAGCTATCTGATAAAACAATAAAACGGGTACACTTACAAAATGACCAACTGAGCCATTGCTGGAGCAATTGAGGAAGTTTAGAGTAAAATAAATGAAAATCAGCACTATGAGTATGAATAATTACTGGTTTTCGAAATAGCCAACCAATAAGAGTAGTGATTGAATGACGAAAAGCGCTACCTCTATCTGAAACGTGGATGTGAATTAAGTCTGCTTTCTGGTTTAATAAGTTCCAAAACAACTCACCTATTGCTTGCAAAAACACTAACATCTTATGAAGGGCAGAACCATTGGGTAAGGTAGTAATGTGTTTAATCTGAATATCAGAGGTAGCTTTTTCAAGAATGAGCTTTTCCACAGAAACTATTCCACCTTGGCGATCCAAGCTTTCGCCTAACATAATAATTTTTATGGGACTCATAATTGCTATTAATCTGTTTTTGAAACTCAGTACACCACTATAATTAATAAACGATAAGAAATTTTTTCCTATAGTTTATATGGAGAGCCAGACTTGACAATAATTTTGAAAGCCACTGCTATTGACTCTGCGCGATCGCATCTTCACAGATTCTTTAAATTTACACTTTTCTGATTTTACAGCATGACCTCCATAACAAAACTCTGCCATAGAAAGGGTTAGAGGATGTTTGAACAGTATGTTTTGATAATAGCAATAGCAAATTGTCAGAAACGAACTCTCCTTCCCGATGAAGGTATAGGGGTTTTAAAGCCTCTCAGAAGTTGAGGAGAGGTTTGAAGAGGGTGTTTATAGTAGACCTTTTGCAACTTTTCAAACATCCACTTAAACAATGCTTACTTTTGAACTCTGTAAACTATATCATGTATCACGTGTAGATCCAAGACGATCTACGAGAATTTGCCGATAAAACTTAAATCGCGTTTACCTTGAAATATTGTAGTTTTTTGGAATTAGGGTAAAGCTCAGAACTCAAGCTAGGAGCCGATAATATACTATCTTTGAAAACTCTAGGTTTCAAAATGAACGGAGTTTAATTCATAAAGTAACCATTATAAACTAAGTACACAAGTAGGTACACAAGGGCATGTTCCCAGAACTGGCTAAATTATTTGTTTACAGGGCGGAAAAACTTATGAATTTATTTCAGCTTTTAGTAGGAGAAGACAATCATCCAGCCCTAGTTATGCCTGAGGGGCGATCGCTAACCTATAAGCAATTGCGCGAGAATGTTGTTGGACTGGTATCTCAACTCAACAGCTTTGGATTGAAACGGGGAGAACGCATTGCCATTGCCATGACTAATGGTTCACCAATGGCTATTACCTTTTTGGCTGCGGCCCTGTGTGGAACTGCTGCACCCTTAAATCCCAAATACAAACAAGAAGAATTTGCTTTTTACTACCAAGATACCCAAGCAAAAGCACTGATTACCTTGTCTGAAGGGCCAGAAGCAGCCATTGCCGCCGTCACACCCGACATGATGCTGATTAATACTAGGGTAAACACTGACGGTACATTAAGTTTTGAACTGGGGACACTTCTCTTCGAGACGCTTTGCGAACGACAAGCTCAGTGCATCGCTGGGGATTCGGGACTAGAGATAAGAAGTAATGGGGACTGGGAAAATTTGGTTGGGGACGATGATATGGCAATGATTCTCCACACTAGCGGTACTACCAGTCGTCCCAAGCGTGTGCCGATTCGTCATCGCAACTTAATCGCTTCAGCCACCAACTTCATAGGTGCTTACTCACTGACATCTGCTGACACTACACTTTGCCTAATGCCTCTGTTCCATGTTCACGGATTGGTGGGCTGTTTGCTGGCAACTCTGGCATCGGGCGGTACACTAGTTTGTCCCAATGGTTTTAATGCCCTGGAGTTTTGGAAACTGGTAGATACCTACAAACCTACTTGGTACTCCGCAGCGCCAACTATGCACCAGACAATTTTGGCACGCGCTAGCCGCAACACAGAAATTGTCAAAGCTAACCGCTTTCGGTTTATTCGCTCTAGTAGCGCTTCCTTGCCCCCGATTATCATTGAACAACTAGAGACAACTCTTAATGCTCCTGTTGTGGAAGCTTACAGTATGACTGAAGCATCTCACTTAATGACCACCAATCCCCTACCGCCAAAAGTGCGGAAACCAGGTACTGTAGGTTATGGCTTCGGTGTAGAAGTGGGCATTATGGACTCTGAAGGCAACCTGTTATCTTTGGGAAGCTTGGGTGAGGTGGTGGTAAAAGGGCCCAATGTTATAGATGGCTACGAAAACAACCCAGAAGCTAACGCCACAGCTTTTGTAAACAGCTGGTTCCGTACAGGGGATCAAGGTACTGTGGATGAAGACGGCTACCTCCGCTTAACTGGACGCATTAAAGAATTGATTAACCGGGGTGGGGAAAAAATTTCTCCCTTAGAAGTGGATGATGTCTTGCTGCGCCATCCCGCCGTTGCCGAAGCCTTGGCTTTTGCCGTCCCCCACAAATCATTAGGAGAAGATATCCACGCTGCGGTGGTTCTGAAAGCAGAAGCTAGCGAAAAAGAACTTTTAACTCACTGTTCAACTATGTTGGCAGACTTCAAAGTTCCCAAGCAAGTTTATATTTTGGATCAATTACCTCGTGGTGCTACCGGGAAACTGCAACGGTTGACGATGGCAAAATTGCTTAATATTGGCGAGTAGAGACGTGATTAATTGCGTCTTTAGTGGGTAATGGGGGAAGATGTTAGCATTTTTGTATTGGATATCTTTGACCGACAAAGAAAAGGATACAGAGCAACTAAGATGTATTTATGGGAATTTTTAGTTTTTAATTATCAAGGTTTTATTTTTAATTAAAAATTCTTGAATACAGTTGACAAATTCTTCTAACTCTGAGACTAGGTTAGTAGCGCCTTTAAGGTCTTGGTCGTTAGTTATTTGTTCTAGTTTGTTGGCTGCTAGATACATAGCTGTGGCTCCAATGTTGGCACTAGCGCCTTTAAAATGATGAGCTTCTCGTGCTATTTGCTCAAAGTCATTATGTGCGATCGCTACTTTAATAAGTTCTAAACGGGGTTTAATATCTTCAACGCATAATTGCAAGAGATTTAATTCAAATTCTCGATCATTTCCTGATATGCGATGCAAGTGTTCCCAATTAATTGCTAGGTCAAATGTGCCGTTGTTTGTGGTATAAACTGTCTGTTCATAGATAACTGCCTTTTGTTGTGAAGCGATCACGCCTGTCCAATGCTCTAGAGTCGCAGCCAATTTTTCTTTAAACACTGGCTTACTCAAATAGTCGTCCATTCCTGCATTGAGACATCTTTGTTCGTCTTCTTTCATCACATTAGCTGTCATCGCAATCACCACAGGACGATGACCCAGGGCAAAAGCGTCCTTTTGCCAACGATGAATTTCTTTTGTGGTTTCCAAACCGTCGAGAATTGGCATTTGGCAATCCATTAGAATCAAGTCGTAAGGAATTTTTTCTAATAGCTGCAAAACTTCCTTGCCATTGGCAACGACATCGGCTTTGTAGCCCAAACTTTGAAGTTGCTTTAAGGCTACTTTCTGATTCACCAAATTATCTTCAGCTAAGAGAATTCTTAACTTGGATTTAGTAGATAGATGAGAGGAAGAAGCAAGAATGCCTGAAGTTTCTGGACTTTGGATTTCTTCAGTATTTTCTAGCCTCCAGCCTTTACTTGCTTGTGTTGATCCCGGCTGATTTTCTAAAATAGTCATGATGCTATCGAAGAGCCGTGATGGCTTAATGGGTTTGACTAAATAAGCAGCACATCCGATTTGAAACATCTGCTGCACTTCATGCCGTTGATTAGTAGAAATGAGCATAATCAAAGGGATCTCAGTAATTGCAGAATTGGCTTGAATTTGTTCTTTTATTGTCATGCCAGAAGTCTGAGGTATTTGCATATCAACCAAGGCAAGATGATATGGTTTTCCCTGCTCACGAGCTTGCCCAATAACTTTGAGGGCCGCAGCAATACTGTCAGCTTGATCTACCTGCATTCCCCAATGAGTAGCTTGATGGGAAATAATTTTGTAATTAGTAGCGTTATTATCCACCACTAACAAGCGGTGATTGTCTAAAAGTGCGCGTTCGCGTTTTGGTAGAACAGCCTCAACTTGCTTGGTAAAAAGCACCTCAAACCAAAAATTAGATCCTTTTCCTGCCTGACTTTCTACCCCAATCACTCCTCCCATTAAGGTTACAAGTTGTTTACAAATGGCTAATCCCAAACCGGTACCACCATACTTGCGAGTGGTAGAAGCATCCACTTGGGTAAATGGCGTAAAGAGTTTGCGTTGGTCTTCAGGGCTAATGCCAAGACCTGTATCTGTAATGGCAAAGTGGATGGTGGCTGTAGTGGGGGAAAGGGAACGCAATTCGGCTTCCACCAATACCTCGCCTGCGCTGGTGAACTTGATCGCGTTACTGATTAAGTTCATCAGAATTTGCCGCAGTCTGCCGGCATCTCCTTTGAGTTGGGTAGGGACGTTATGCTCAATCAGTGCAGCAATTTCTAATCCCTTGTTATGGGCTGAGGGAGCCAATAATTCCACCACTTCTTCCACACAATTGGATAAATCAAAATCTAGAGTTTCGAGAGCCATCTCTCCAGCCTCAAGTTTGGAAAGATCCAATATCTCGTTGATTAAACTTAAAAGCGCGTCTCCACTATTGCGAATTGTTTCAATAAAATCTCGCTGTTCAGCGTCTAGGGGAGTATCTAACACCAAACTGGTCATCCCCAATACAGCGTTCATCGGAGTGCGAATTTCATGACTGATATTTGCCAAAAAGGCACTTTTAGTTTGAGAAGCTAATTCGGCTTGACGACGGGCAATTTCAAGTTCTTGGCGCTGACTAGTTTCTGCTGCTAATAGTTGGGCTTGGGCTAAGGCAATACCTACTTGGTCGGCTATTTGCCGCAAGAGATGAGTTTCAAAACTAGACCAGTGATGGGAATCATCACATTGATGAACTATCAGCAAACCGCGAACTTCTTCTTTAACAAGAATGGGTATAACCAAATTGACTTTGACCCCAAACTGTTGCATTAGTTCCAGATGGGTTTGTTCAACTTCTGGCAGATACAAGTTAGCCAGCCCAAAAATCTGTCCTTGACGGTACTGCTGTAGATAGTACTGTTGTAGATATTCCGTTTGTAAATAGAAGGGAGTGATGTTTTCCTCTTTGATTGCTGGTAAGCCAAAAACTACTGCTTCAGTAACGGTGGTTGCAGACTGATCTGGCAAAAACTGATATATCAAAACTCGGTCGGTCTGGAGAATCTTTTGTACCTCTTGGACAGTGGTTTGGAGAATGTCTTCGATTTTCAAAGACTGGCGAATCTTGAGGGTGATTTCGGTAAATAGTTGCGATCGCAAGTTTTGGCGTTGTATTTCTTCTTCAGCCTGTTTACGCTGGATAAATTGCCCCACTTGCTCACCGATAGAATTCATGGTTTTTACCAAATCTTCGTCAGGCGGAAGGATTTCACGGTTGAAGCAGGTAATGACACCAAGGATTTGATGACCACTGCGGATCGGAAAACCAAAAGCTGCGTGTAATCCTACTTGAGCAGCAATTTTGAAGTTAGCGAAATTAATATCTTTAACAATATCAGCAATCCAAACTGGTTCAGAATTAGCCCAAACCCGGCCAGGTAGTCCAATTCCTGGTGCAAAGGTGGTTTGCCGCTTCAGCGATTCAAATTCTTGCATTTCCAGGGACTCTTTATGCCATATATCGAGAAAACACAGCACATTTGCTTGCTGATCCACCATCCAAATTTCACCCAAATCCCATACCAAACTCTCACAGATCCCTTGCAGGATTTGGCGAGTAGCTTCGCTGATGGTGGTGGACTCCGCTAAAACGCGGGTTGCAGCATATTGTGCAGTTAAATGCTGTTGTGCGCGTTTGGCATCAGTGATGTCAATGCCAGTGCTAATAATATATTCAACGCAGCCCTCATAGTCTTTTAAAGCAGTATTTGACCAGGCAATCAGTCGCCGACTGCCATCTTTCATTACCCAATAATTTTGATAATAATTGGAAAGTTGACCAGATTGTAACTGCTCAAAAACTGCTTTGACTGGCTCTACCTCTTCAGGGATTACGAACAAATTCCAGCTATATCTACCTCTGACTTCATCAAAGGAGTAACCCGTTATTCGCTCACAGGCTTGATTGAAACGAACGATTTGCCCTTGAGAATTGAAAACTATTACCAACGCACTGGCTGTATCAAGGACTGCTGAGATAAAGTTGCGTTCTTGATTTAGGGCTTCTTCTGTCCTCTTCCGTTCAATGACCTCACGATAGATGAAGTAGTAGACTACAGCAAGAACGATAAAAGTTAGACTTATGGCGATCGCAAGTATCACAATTGTGTTATGGTTTCTGGCTTTTTTTGCTAATGACTGCTGCTGAAGCCGCATTCTTTCCTCGTTCTCCATCTCATAGATCGCCTTGCGGATATCATCCATAAGATTTTGTTGATCATTTCTCAGCAGTACTTGCAACGCCGCCTCTAATCCCTTCTTCTGGCGCAAGTCTATAGTCTGTTTTAGTTCAGTAAGTTTAGCAATTATGAGAAATTCAAGCGTTGTGATCTGTTTTTGTTGGTTCGGTTGGTCTGCTGAGAAACCCTTCAGGTTGGCAATTTTTTGATCGACATTAGTAAGTGCTGCTTGATACGATTTTAGATAAAGTTTCTCTCCAGTGAAGATGTAACTCCTTTGTCCAGTCTCAACATCTTTTATCTGGGACAGTAGTTCTTCTAGGCTGTTGAGTTTTTTGTAAGTGTTTTTTATTATACTGCGATTATGCGTAGATATTTTTGTATTTTGATAAGAAACCACTCCAATCAGAACTAAAATTGCCGACGCTAAACCAAAACCTGCTGCAATCTTTTTGAAAAATTGCTTACGTACCCTCTGCGCCTGTTTGCTTTTCTTAGTGACAAGTACCAAACTTGCGAGATTTCGGCGTAATTCCAGTTGCTTAATGACTTGACGACCTAAGGTTTGTAATGCGTTCAGTTGCTCTGGATTCAGTTCTCGTGGTACGTAGTCAATTACACATAGAGTTCCTAGCGCGTATCCCTGAGGGTTAGTCAGAGGTACACCAGCATAAAACCGAATATTTGGATCAGATGTTACCAGTGGGTTGGCGGCGAACCGTTCGTCATTTGTTGCATCAGGCACAACAAAAACGTCAGGCTGTAGAATAGCATGGGCACAGAATGCTAAATCTCGATGTGTTTCTGGGACATCCAAACCGACTTTTGACTTGAACCACTGGCGATTTGTATCAATTAAGCTAATTAAGGCAATAGGAGTCTGACAAATATACGAGGCTAAACGGGTGAGGTCGTCAAAAGCGGCTTCAGATGGTGTATCCAGAATCTTATACTCTAAAAGCGTCTCAATTCTCTGTGCTTCGTTATCAGGTAATGGTGCTTTCATCCTTAAGCCTTATCTACATTCTGGGAACTGGGGCAGGGGGGGCAGAGGGGGCAGAGGGGGCAGGGGAGGCAGAGGAGGCAGAGGGGGCAGGGGAGGCAGGGGAGGAGAATAATAACCAATTCCCAATTCCCAATCCTCAATCCCCATTACCCCTTATCCTCAATTCCCAATCCCCAGTTCAACAAACTTACTTTAATTAATGACAATAGTTTAGTTAAAAACGTTAGCGTAATTTCACGGAGTTCGATATTGTTAAATAATCAATTAAATGATTAAGTCATTCCTGTATTTTTTCTGGGCTGGTTTCTTTGAAATTGGGGGCGGCTACTTGATCTGGTTGTGGTTGCGCGAAGGTAAGCCGTTCTGGTGGGGCATGTTGGGGGGAATTGCTTTAGCTTTCTATGGGGTTATTGCAACTCTCCAGCCAGCAAATTTTGGCAGAGTGTATGCGGCTTACGGTGGCGTGTTTATCGCAATGGCAATGCTTTGGGGTTGGAAGGTAGACGGGATAACTCCAGACCGCTACGACTTAATCGGAGTATGTTTAGCTTTAATGAGTGTTTTAATTATCATGTTTGCACCTAGAATTTAGGTAAAATTTCTATATTATTTTTGCTCAATAACTTTTATATTGTTCCCTTTTAAACAGATAAAATCTCACGCCAAACTGCAATTTTTTTTAGTAACCAACCTGTAAGAAGCAGCCAAGTACATATCTACACGTTTATGTAGGAGATATCAAGAGAACTCAATTTTTGTGAAAATTATTTAATAATACTGGCGATAATCTACAATATTTGTCAATTCTCACAATCATTTTGGTTTGTAACATGAGGTAACTAAAAATTTGCAATTTTGTAGCACTTGAATAAAATGCTATTCTTCAAAAAAAAAGATGCAATGATTGCCTCGGTACACCCTTGCTTCAATTTTGGCAACTACAATCGGAATTATATTTTTGTTAACATTTCAAGAAAATTCCGGTTAAGTAACTTTAAAGACAAAAATGTGTAACTAAAAGTAATCAAATGTAGTTAAGTATACAAATCATTGGTACTTAGGAAGAAAAAGAAGTGTTGAAGAAAATTGTGATGATTGGGGCTATGACCCTACTGTTTTTGGCAGGGCCGTTGATGGGCAATGCTTTCGCCCAAACCCCTACTGCTGCACCGCCTGCTGCTGATACTGGAGATACAGCATTTATGCTGATTTCAGCAGCACTCGTGCTTTTAATGACACCAGGATTGGCGTTTTTCTATGGTGGATTTGTGCGATCGCGCAACATCCTAAACACATTGATGATGAGCTTTGTGTTAATGGCGATCGTCGGAGTTACCTGGATTTTGTGGGGCTATAGTCTTTCCTTTGCGCCAGGTTTACCATTTATCGGTGGATTGCAATGGCTGGGTTTGAATGGTGTCGGATTAGAGATAACCGATTATCTCAAAGGGTCAAACCCGCCGGAAGTCGTCTCTTATGCCGGTACAATACCCCATCAGGCATTCATGATTTATCAAGCCATGTTTGCCATTATCACCCCAGCCTTAATTTCCGGGGCGATCGTTGAGCGGATGAGTTTCCGCGCCTATTCGCTGTTTGTCCTCCTGTGGTCAACCTTTGTTTACGCTCCCCTGGCCCACATGGTATGGGCGAAAGGTGGATTTTTAGGTTTGTACGGTGGATTGGGTGCCCTAGACTTTGCAGGTGGCACAGTAGTTCATATTAGTTCTGGCGTTTCAGCCCTGGTAGCTGCGATTGTCCTTGGGCCTCGGAAAACCCATCCCGATCGCCTTAGCCCGCCGCACAATGTTCCTTTCATTTTACTGGGTGCTGGCTTGCTATGGTTTGGCTGGTTCGGTTTCAACGCTGGAAGTGCCTTATCTGCTGCTAGTGGAACTTCTGGTAATGTAGTCACAAATTTAGCAACAACAGCCTTTGTTGCCACCAATACAGCAGCAGCGGCGGCGGCTTTAATGTGGCTAATTTTGGAAAGCGTTTTACGGGGTAAACCAACCGCAGTGGGAGCAGCTACAGGAGCTGTTGCTGGTTTGGTGGGTATCACCCCCGCCGCCGGATTTGTCACACCGCTATCAGCGATTTTAGTTGGTTTCATCACCTCTTTTGTTTGCTTCTATGCTGTGAGTTTCAAGCATAAGCTGCAAATTGACGATGCTTTAGATACCTATCCCGTGCATGGCGTTGGCGGTACAGTAGGGGCAATTTTAACGGCCATTTTTGCTACGACTCAAGTCAACGGAGGAGGTAAAGACGGAGTACTGCGTGGTAATTTCGGTGAATTGATAGTTGAACTAGTAGCAATTGTCGTTGCCTATGTAATCGCAGGTATTGGTACGTGGATTATTCTCAAAGTTATCGATGCTACAGTCGGGCTGCGAGTCAAAGAGGAAGCTGAATTGCAAGGTATGGATATCAACGAACACGGCGAAGAAGGTTACAACTCCGAGTTTGGCGATCGCCCTACTCAGTAGAGAGTGCTGAGTGCTGAGTGCTGAGTGCTGAGTGCTGAGTGCTGAGTTCGGAGTTTGCTTCCCTTTCTCGCCAATTTACACTTGAATATTGGGTAATTTGCGATCGCTAGCGTTAAAATTTGATTCAAATAATTGGTAAATTTCGCTAGCCGTGTCTACTTCTTTTAAAACCTTTCCTATCTGGGCATTTTTCTCGCTGTTAACCAACGGCATCCTAATGTTGGCGGTCATTCTGCTAATTTGGCAACAGCAGAGATTGGCCGCTTTTTTTGGGATAATAACATCCCCACAGCCAATCAACCTGAACAGCGATCGCCAAATTGCTACACCTGATTTAGGTCGTCGTCACCAACTCACTTACCAGGAGTGGGTAGACATCCTTAAGCAAGAAGCCAAGGTTGCTGCCGATCAACGTCCTCCGCATTTAAGCATTCTGGCGGGAGATTCTCTAAGTTTGTGGTTTCCCCCTGAGTTATTACCCGAAGGTAAAAATTGGCTCAATCAAGGAATTTCTGGCGAAACCAGCAATGGACTCTTAAAAAGATTGAAGATATTTGACCGCACCCAGCCAGAGGTGATTTTTGTGATGATTGGCATTAACGACCTAATTCGGGGAATAAACGATGGGGAAATTTTAGATAATCAGCGACAAATTCTCAATTACCTACGAAAGACGCATCCCACAACGCAAATTGTTGTCCAATCGATTTTGCCACATGGGGCAGAAGAAGCAACTTGGAAAGGACGAGATAAACTTCTGGCTGTTAGCAATAGTCGCATTCGCAAGTTGAATCAGCAACTACAAAGCATATCCACCAAAAAAGGTGTCAAATATCTCGATTTATATCCTCTGTTTACCAACAAGCAAGGAAATCTCCGTCACGAATTTACTACTGATGGCTTGCATTTAAGTCCTGAAGGCTATATAGTTTGGCGTTCTGCGTTGCAGATTTATAGCGAGATTGAATTAAAACCGCAGCAAGATAAAAGAGGGGAAAAGGTTAAAGGGTAAAGGGTAAAGGCATCTAATCCTTTTCTCTTTACCCCTCTCTGATAATATCTTTGAATACAACTCTGTATAAATCGCGTCTGGGCGCGAGAAAATAACAAATAGTGGTTTAAGTAGATAAATCTTATGGATACAAAAGCTTTTAAGCGTAGCCTGCAACATTCAGAAAATTACAATCGTAAGGGCTTTGGTCATCAAGCAGAAGTTGCCACCCAGTTGCAATCTGAGTATCAGAGTAACTTGATTCAAGAAATTCGCGATCGCAATTACACCCTACAACGAGGTGATGTGACAATCCGACTAGCACAAGCCTTCGGCTTTTGCTGGGGTGTAGAACGCGCTGTGGCAATGGCCTACGAAACCCGTCAGCATTTCCCCACAGAACACATCTGGATTACTAACGAGATTATCCACAACCCTTCTGTAAATCGGCGAATGCAGGAGATGGAAGTAGAATTTATCCCTATCGAAGGAAAGAATAAAGACTTTTCTGTTGTTGGAAGTGGTGATGTAGTCATATTACCCGCCTTTGGGGCTAGCGTTCAAGAAATGCAGATACTTCACGATAAAGGCTGCAAAATTGTTGATACAACTTGTCCTTGGGTATCTAAAGTTTGGAATACAGTAGAAAAGCATAAAAAAGTTGATTATACTTCCATTATTCACGGTAAATATAAGCACGAAGAAACAGTCGCTACTAGTTCCTTTGCTGGCAAGTATTTAATTGTGCTGAATTTGCCAGAAGCAGAATATGTTGCTGACTATATTATCAATGGTGGCAACCGTGAAGAATTTCTGACAAAATTTGCTAAAGCTTGTTCAGCAGGATTTGACCCCGATCGCGATTTAGAAAGAGTTGGCATTGCTAACCAAACTACCATGCTCAAAGGCGAAACTGAGCAAATCGGCAAGCTTTTTGAGCGGACTATGTTGCAGAAGTATGGTCCCACTGAGTTAAATCAGCATTTCCAAAGCTTCAATACTATTTGTGACGCTACCCAAGAACGGCAAGATGCCATGTTGGAGTTAGTAGAACATAACTTAGATTTAATGGTAGTAATTGGTGGATTTAATTCCTCCAATACTACTCAATTACAACAAATTGCTTTTGAGCGGGGAATTCCTTCTTATCATATTGATACTGTTGAACGGATTAAATCACGAAATTCCATAGAACATCGGCAATTAAATGGGCAGTTAATAACTACAGAAAACTGGTTGCCAGATGGAGAAATTATTGTGGGAATTACTTCTGGTGCTTCTACACCAGATAAGGTAGTAGAAGATGTGATTGAGAAGATTTTTGCAGTCAAAGCAACAACAGCACTGGTTTAACAGTGCGATCGGTTATCAAGTAAACAAGTTCGGAGTAAAGACTTTAGTCTTGATTTTTTCAGCACTAAATTCTTTACTACGAACCCTCAAAACTAGCTTGATAAAATTTGTGAGAAATTGAAGAAATGGTTGTTTATGAGCAAATTGGCAAAGGCTATGATTTGACTCGTCACGCTGACCCTGAGATTGCTGCCCATTTAGCTGATTACTTATTTGTAATCGCCGATAAAGGATTAATTATGAATTAGCATGACAGAGAAATGGCTTTCTATCGTCGGTATTGGAGAAGATGGGTTACAGGGGTTAAGTGCGATCGCTCGTTCTCTAGTTGCTCAAGCTAAAGTAATTGTGGGAGGCGATCGCCATTTAGCTATGCTCCCTACAGATGACCAACGTGAGAAACTAGTCTGGACATCCCCTATTAGCGCCTCAGTTGACGAAATCATCCAGCGTCGAGGTCAGTCAATTTGCGTACTCGCAAGCGGCGATCCTATGTGTTACGGCATTGGTGTCACCTTAACACGGCGAATTCCCATCTCGGAAATGACGATTATCCCTGCACCTTCAGCCTTCAGCCTCGCCTGTGCCAGAGTTGGATGGTCTTTAACTGAAGTGGAAACCTTGAGTTTGAATGGTCGCCCATCCTCCCTACTCCAATCTTATATTTATCCGGGAGCGCGGCTGGTGATTTTGAGTGAAGGGAAAGACACACCCGCCATTGTTGCGGAAATTTTGACCAATCGCGGCTATGGTGGCAGTAAGATTACCGTCTTGGAGCGTATGGGCGGCGCTCATGAAAGAATTATAGAAGGTACAGCAGCATCCTGGAGTGAAACTGAAGTTGCTGCTTTGAATGCGATCGCAGTTTATTGTATTGCTGATGTTGGGGTTGTCCCATTACCAAAATTACCAGGATTACCAGATAACGTCTACCACCACGATGGACAGTTAACTAAGCGTGAAGTCAGGGCAATCACCCTAGCAGCTTTGGCTCCCACACCGGGAGAATTATTGTGGGATGTTGGCGCGGGTTGCGGCTCAATTTCTATCGAATGGATGCGGAGTAATGCTCGGTGTCGAGCGATCGCGATCGAACAAAATTCTTCTAGACTACTTTACATTGCCGATAATGCCGCGACTCTTGGTACTCCAAATCTGCAAATCATTGAAGGTAAAGCACCTCATGCCCTGAAAGACTTGCCAGCACCGGATGCTATTTTTATTGGTGGTGGAGTGACAGCAACGGGACTTTTTGATGTTTGCTGGTCAGCATTGCGGCTGGGTGGACGTTTGGTGGCAAATGTAGTGACAGTAGAGGGTGAGCAAACTTTATTTCAATGGCATGAACGAGTCGGTGGTGATTTAACTCGTATTGCCATCCAACGGGCGGAACCTATTGGGAAATTTTTGGGCTGGCGAGCAATGGCACCTGTGACGCAATGGATAGTTGTAAAATCTGAAAAATTGAATGGTTAATGTATAGGCTTAAAACAAAATAATTCAAAAAAAGATAACCTCCTGGCTGCTTGAACCAGGGGTATAGAAACAAATAAATTGATTCATCTTTACAAGCGTTGTAGCAGGCTCAAACCGTGGGTATCAGTACCACAGGTATTGAAAAGAAAGTATTCATCAGCCAACTTTTGCACTTGTTCTGATTCCAAGGTGCTGGGTTTCCAGGGGTTAGGGTTATTGTAGGCATAGAAAGTTTCCACGCCATCGATCCCCTTTTGGGCAGCAGCTGGAATTAAGTCAAAAAGCGATCGCTTGTAACGAGCTGGATGAGCTAGAACCGCCAATCCTCCAGCTTCATGAATCGCAGCAATCACGTTACTTGCCTGATATTCTTGCCCTGTAGTCGGCCTTCTTTGCAGATAGGGTTTCATACTAGGGTGTTCTGGTGCAAAAGCGTAAGCCAAAATGTGAACTTCTATATCCAAAAGCTTGGCATTGATTTCCACGCCACTCCACAGGTGAGGAGTGGTTGCATTAGGATTACTCCACTTCCAATCTTCTAACCAAGCAAGTGATGCTTGATAGCCGACAATACCATGATGGTCGGTGATCGCTAACCCTTTAAGCCCAATAGCGATCGCCTGTTCCATCAATGCACTAGGCTGCAACCTTCCATCTGAATAGACAGTGTGCATGTGAAAGTTGAATAACCTTGGGCAACTATGTGCATCAATGTTTTTGAATACTTGCTTCAAAAGTTCTGCCGAAGCAGTAGTCCGGGCCAAATTTACAGCCATAACTCCCTCTGAACAAAAATATATATTTTTAACACACTAAAACGCCACATCTACAGATAAGAGAGATCCACCACTAAAAAATTAGTGTTGGTTGCTACTTTCTCAGCTTTCTCAGCCAATTTTTCAATATGTTAAGACTACGTTAGCAAATCTTAATCTCAGTAGTCATGGGTATTTCGGACTACTTTAAAATTAAGTGGTAACAAATATTGCACATTAGATTTTAGCAATACGCTGATAAAATTTGTGGTAAATAACTTAGATACTAAAGGCTTAATAGATAATTTATCTTTAATAATACGGAAATATAACTCTGCATCCTGTGTAAAAAATATTATTTTTATCAGTAATTACCGATTTTATCTAACCAATGATGAATTAAGCGATCGCATTGATAAGAAAATCTTGTGAGTTGAGAATAACTCCAAGAAAACTAGCGATGTCTACGACGGTCACTGAGCGCAGCAGAAGTGCGGGCTATGCCTACGCTTGGATTGTATTATACCCCTCGCGCAATTCCAAAAGAATCTCCCTTCAAAGTGACTCCCAGGGGTTTTATCACTACCTCGCGGGTAAGGGACGCTTCAACCCTTCCGGCAATCACAGCCGAGAGTTGATGTTCTCTTGCAAGTAGGACAATCCTCTCTGCATCCTGCTCCGACTCTGTATAGAATGCAAATCCTGCACCGTAATTGAACACCGAAAGCATCGTCTCGGCCCCGCCCTCAAGATGACTCTCAACAAACGTAAATATCTCTGGTATTGGAAGCATCGTTTCGATGACGTACCGAAGCGGCTTCACCGACCGCATCAACTTTTGCCAGCCATGACCAGTGATATTCTCCATCGCCGTAGGATGAATCCCCTCACCAAGTACCGCCTGTACAAGCGGCGTGTAAAGATACGACGCAGCATTCATCGCTTCCCAAAACTCCTGCCCACTCGGAAGTTTTGTTCTGTAGCCATCAGGAAGAGATTCAGCCAGCTTTCGCAGTGGGGTAAAGCCGTTCTCATGGGGGCCAGAACTCTCGACCAGAACAATGGTATTTCCAGCATCCAGACGCGAGCTGTCAATAGGAGCAACACCAGTCGGCATAACCCCAAAAACCGAGCCGGCGATATCGAGCCGCCCTGGAATCATCTTAGTTTTTAGTTGAGGAGTTTCCCCTGAGAGATAAACACACCCCACTCGTTTACACCCATCAACCACTCCATCCAGAAATCCATCAAGAAAGGCGGAGGTAAAGATTGTTTCAGGAGTACTCGATGGCAAATAAAGACCGAGAAGTATAGTCTGCATACCAGAAGTTGCAGCGTCATTCGTCAGACACGAGATGATCTTAATACCAATATTCCACCAGAATCGTCGAAGTTCTTCTTCAGAAAGGTCATCAGGGCGGGTATCGTCTGCGGTGCCTAGTCCTTCGGGTACAAGTGTCATCGAAAGTTCTCTAGCACCCGCCTCTAGAAACGGAGCGAGGTTGAAGCTAAAAGCGTTGGCGCTTGCTCCCAAACCCGACGCGGGCACTATGCCATAGGCGCTTGCAAAGCCAAGTGTGCGTTTTGCAGCATCGATGAAGCGTCGTTTCGCAGCATCGAGAGTATCGTAATCGACTTGATCGAGAGCTTGAGCCATCAGGTTGCGCTTTAAGTAAAAAGTGAAGAGTTAGGAGTTAGGAAAACTCATAACTCCTCACTTTAAAATACCTCATCTTCAATACCGCGCCACCATTCACCCAATTTCATCAAGTCTTGGTAAATATCTTCTAATTCTTTGGTATAAACATCGTTTGTCAAGGTGGCTCGACGCTCTTGCAATTTTTTGAGGCGCAGTTGTATCAATACCCAAGGTTTGGAGATGCTATTCGTTGCTTCAATGTATTGCGCTAGTTCTTTGCTATCCATATATCTTTAATTTCTCTAACATCCCCTCAACGCCTAACCAAAAACAGTCACGATACTAGTACAATGTCAAGCTAGTTTTCAGGGTTTGTAGTAACCACTTTAGTGCTGAGAAAATAAGTACTAAAATCTCCTTACTACGAACTCGCTTACCCATCGATTTAAACTTGACTGACTACTATCGTGACTGCTGACAACGGTGTTAACTGAATTATTTCTACTTTACATATCTGGCACAATCTACATAGCCGCAAAGCAGCTGGCTAAAAGACATTGTAGCCAGTTCAAAACTGCAAAGTAATTAAGCTTTAGCCAAGTTTTCAGCAGCAAAGTCCCAGTTGACTAAGTTTTCTAGGAAATTCTTGATGAACGCTGGACGGGCGTTTCTATAGTCAATGTAGTAGGCGTGTTCCCAAACATCCAAGGTTAGGAGTGCCTTCTTACCATGAGCTAGAGGGTTTTCTGCATTTGGTGTTTTGATTACCTTCAGCGTACCACCATCATCAATCAGCCAAGACCAGCCACTGCCGAATTGAGTTGCGGCGGCGTTAGAGAACTCTTCCTTAAATTTGTCGAAGCTACCAAAATCTTTATCAATTTTGGCTGCGAGATCGCCAGTAGGTGTGCCGCCACCGCCTGGTTTCAAGGAATTCCAAAAGAAGGTGTGGTTCCAAACTTGGGCAGCGTTGTTGAAGATTCCCGCTTTAGAAGAGTCATTGAAGGAAGTTTTGATCACTTCTTCCAGAGACTTATCAGCAAGTTCTGTACCTTCAGTGAGCTTGTTGAGGTTATCTACATAAGCTTTGTGATGCTTGCCATAGTGATATTCAAAAGTTTCAGCTTTCATGCCATGTGGCTCTAGAGCATTCTGGTCGAAAGGTAGTGGTTCTTGTACAAATGCCATTGTGTTCTAATCCTCTCTTTACTGGTTTCCAGTTTTAAGCTATTGCAGAAGCTTGGGAAATTAATAGCTTTTATGTTTAGGGGTTTTATGTTTTTAATCATGGAACATAAAACTTAGCATCGTCATTCTACTACCAAAGTGAAGACCAAAACAAACTACTTCGATGATAAGTCAAATCGCCAGTAATTCCTGACTATAAATAAAAATGGCTAATATTATCATCGCGAAAAGCCAATAAGTAATTAGCATTTAGCAATTAAAGCTTTCCTACTTCTACCTTTAGTAAGATTAATTACAATGTAATAAATCAGTCGAAAGCGAGATTCTTTTAAATATTAAATAATCTAAGCTCATAAGTAAAAAACTTAATAATTAAGAAAAATAGCCAATAGTGAAATTATCTATTTTGTTTTTAAATGCAGTTTTGAAGATGGTAAGTGAATAATCACTCACCACCCTTTGAAACTAAACAACTAACAGCAAATAGCGGTGATTACTACTGAGATAAACGCTGTTGGTAATAGTTAATGATTTGTGCAGTGACTTCAGACACTTCCAAGCCATCGGTTTGAACTTCGATCGCATCTGCTGCCTTTTGCAAAGGAGAAACCTTACGTGTACTATCTTTCCAGTCACGTTCGGCAATGTCGTGCTCCAGTTGCTCTAAACTCACTTCAGGTTGACCTTGTTTGTTAAAGTCTTCTTGGCGACGACGGGCGCGTTCACTTACAGAAGCGGTTAAGAAGATTTTCACTTCAGCATCGGGAAACACATGAGTGCCGATGTCCCGACCTTCAGCGACTAAACCACCTTTTTTACCCCAGCTTTGCTGTTGTTTAACCAGTGCTTGACGGACAGCGCTTTGTGCAGCGATCGCAGATACTTGAGAAGTTACCTCAATCGTGCGAATTGCTTGGGTAACATCGATACCGTCAATCCAAACCCGCACCGACGATTGTAAATCCTGCGTAGGGGTAAGTTCAATTTTACACTTGCTAGTTAATTCAGCGATCGCACACTCATCGTCAATTGCAATTTTCTTTTGCAGTACTAACCAAGTGACAGCACGGTACATTGCTCCTGTATCTAAATACACTAAACTCAGATTTGCTGCCACTTGTCGCGCCACTGTGGATTTTCCAGCACCAGCTGGGCCATCAATGGCGATAATAGGTTGACGATCGCGCAATATGATATTGTCAATCAAACGTGTAGCACCAAAACGAGCTGCGATCGCCAACATTCCTTCCTCCTCAACTTTTTCTAAAGACATCAACGTAGTCGGTTCAACCAATTCAATATATTCCACTGAGACCGTGCTGACCATTGCCACTTCTTGCTGTACCACTGCTATCAACTTGTTACTATTGCGATCGCCTGCAATGAATGCAGCTTGGGCTCGTTGCAAGCCACGATATAACACTGCTGCTTGCTCTTTTGCCGTTGCAGTCAAATATTGATTGCGAGAACTGAAGGCAAGACCCGACGCTTCCCGTACTGTTGGACAAGCAACAATTTCTACTGGCAAATTTAAGTCAGCTACTAAGCGTTTAATAATTGCTAGTTGCTGACCATCCTTTTGACCAAAGTAAGCACGGTCAGGCTGTACCAAATTGAAAAGTTTGGTAACAATCGTAGCGACACCCTGAAAGTGACCCTGCCGAGAACGACCACACAAGCCTGTTATCATAGCAGATGGGGGGATAACTTGTGTAACCTTTGATTCTTGTATACTCTTCTGAGGAACTGCCATTTCTTCCGGACTCGGTGCAAAAATGGCATCTACCCCAGCTTGTTCGCAAAGTTGTTGGTCTTGCTCCAAAGTGCGGGGATAGCGTTGATAATCCTCATTAGGAGCAAATTGCAGGGGATTAACGAAAATACTCACAATCACCGTAGAATTTTCTTGCCGCGCCCGTTGGATCAAGCTTAAATGACCTTGATGCAAATTTCCCATCGTTGGTACCAAACCGACTGCCGTCTGATACCAGCTAGTCATCTCATCTAGTTTCAGATCCTCAGTAACCGCAATTAGCTTGTTTTCTGAGCAGCGTTTAGTTAAATAGCAGCGTAAAGCTGCGACTGTTGTCAGCAGGCGCACAAAAATACCCCTAGTTCTTATCGATCCCTCCCCCGTTAGTTTATATCTGAAATAGAGGGAAGAGATAATTGAACTAGGGGAATTAAGTGATACGGAACTGGGATTGGGGATTGGGCATCCCTTCTCTGCAAGACGCTACGCGTTAGCGGAGCTTTCGCTTTAGCAATACGCTCGGCACAAGTCGCTCAGGGCAAGCGGGCATTGGAAAAACCCCTATTGCCTATTGCCTATTGCCTATTAGACTTTTTGGCATAAGTCGGGAAAAGGGCAAGAAGGAAGGTGGGGTCCCCTCTGGGGATAAGGGGCGGGGGAAAAAGTTCTGTATTGTCCCCTTCCCCTTTAACCTTTACCCTTTTCCCCCTCTTGCAAAAAGCACTTTTGCCAAGAGGTCTATTGCCTATTACCTATTGCCTAATAATTATTTCCCCAAAACCTCAATATGTACTGGTGCAACACCACTGCCCATCATTCCCAAAATTCGAGCCGCGCCGGCAGACACGTCAATGACTCGACCCCGAATGTATGGGCCTCTGTCATTAATCCGCAGCACTACAGAACGACCGTTGCGGGTGTTGGTTACACGCACTTGCGTACCAAAGGGTAAGCTACGATGGGCGGCAGTCATTGCTTCGGGATTAAATCTCTGACCGCTAGCAGTACGATTACCAGAACCGTCATAGCCGTAATAAGAAGCCATGCCTCTGAGGGTGGCTCGCACTACTCCGACGGCAATCTGTTGGGGTAGCTTTGATATTGATATTTGTTGACGCGCTGGTAAATTCGCAATCTCTTTTAGGGGAGATGCATTGCCTAGTAGTCTCCGTAAGCGATTGGTTGCTTGCAATGCATCTTGTGCTAAATCGTTGGTAGTACCTGCTAATCGCGTACCTTCGTTGATTTCGACCAACTCTTCGCCATTAATTTTGATTACATAGCGATCGCCATTTTGTTGGACAGGAACGCTTTTGTTTTGCGCTTGATTGGCAGTAGATTTTTCCCCTGCTTTCCAACTGACGGTAATTTTACTCCCGTCTACGTTTTCCCGATTCAACTGGTTGATCTTAGCTGCTATTACACCAGCGATCTGAACCGGGTCATCGTCAACAGAAGTAATCTGGTTACTTACATCTGTTACGTTCCCAGTGTTCAATGCATTTGATGAATTGTTAGCAATAAGGGCGTACCCTTGTACGCCCCCAGTATTTCCAATTTCACCAACTTTTTTAGTTTCAAGATTCGTATTTGAGACAGAACTCAAAAAGGTGAGAACAGGTATTTTTTTGATAAAAAGGGTTGCCGCCTTACGTCCTCTAATATTGTGAGGTTGAATTTCTGTAATCACAGCATCCAAGGTTTGTTTCCCTGCTCTGGATTGGTACTCTCCCACTTTAACCACATCAGGAGCAGGTGACTTTTGGGAAGCTAGCGCATTTCCCTTGGTGGTTTGAGTGCAACCGACTGAGGGTAGTCCCAAAACAGTCACAGACAGGGTAACAATAGTCCAGAAATGTCTTTGATTCATGCGTCCGTTTTTGAAAGCGACTGTAGAACTGAAGTTTTATAAATTGCGGGATTTTTCACTAGTGAAAACTAGTGAAAGTGACTTCCCTTCGGAAAAACTCGAACTCGTTCCGTTTTCACTTTGTTATTTATAACTGCAACAGACTAACACGAACCTTTTAGCTTGGGGATCAGGGTTTTAGCGTAACTATGGGCCACTTTCTCAAATTACCATTCCAATTTGAAGGTCGAAACCTTTCTCAAAAGCGGACTTTAGCTATGTAACGCTTTTTTCTGCAAGTCAAAAATTTCTTAAAAAAACTTTACCTTTATTACACGCTAAAGCGGCGATACCCTATTCACATTGGTTCTAAAGGATCGCAATTACTCGTGTATTCTAGATAACATGTTTTAAACTTATTTCCTCTAAAAAGCTAATATAACTTTTCTTAAATGGCAACGGCATAAATACTTAAAATGGCTTATTTAAGGAAATATTTAGATTTCCCTGTAAATAAGCCGTGATAGGAGTTACATCTGAAGTAATTACGTAAATCAGTTTCAGTTTAATATCTGTTTTCAAAGTTGATTCTACTTAGATTAATCATAACTTTTATTCTACATAACTAGACTGAGATAGGTAATTAATATAACTTGTGTAACTAGTATTGCTGAGTATAAAAAAAAGGACAATACTCAACTTAATATTTTTCCGGACTAATGATAAAAAAATTCAAAAATCTTTGCAATCGCTTGTACAACAAACTACGTGTGTATTAAAAAACACAAACACTATTTTTATCCCTAAGTAGTTGCTTAAGTATGATTTTTTAGAGCAAGCTGTATGAGAGGAAAATCTTTCCAATTTTAGGGATGTACAGCTGCACCCCTACTATATATAGTGAGTATTTTGGGGAATGCTATCAGCGTGATGATAAACCAAGCGGATCAAGGAGATTTAGAAATAGAACCATTGCCATTAAAAGCTGTTCTCAATGAGTTGCATTCCCAGTACAAGTCTCTGCAAGAGGGTGCAGTGGCGAAATACATTCCCGAACTGGCAAAGGCAAACCCGGACTTGTTTAGCATTTGCATTGTGACAGTAGACGGTCAGGTTTATAAAATTGGAGACTACGAGCAACTTTTTACTATTCAGTCAATTTCCAAGGTGTTTGCTTATGGACTTGCCTTAGAAGATCATGGACTGGATTATGTTTTGACGAGGGTTGGCGTAGAACCGACGGGGGATGCATTCAACGCGATTGTTTTGGATGAGCAATCAAAGCGACCTTATAATCCAATGGTAAATGCAGGTGCGATCGCCACCACTAGCTTAATCAAAGGTTCCGGGCCTACCGAACGCCTCAACCGAATGCTGGATATGTTTCGGCGATATATTGGCCACGACGTGTTTGTTGACATTTCAGTTTTTACCTCAGAACGGAGTACAGGGCATCGCAACCGGGCAATGGCGCATTTGATGCTCAACTTTGGCATGATTGACCGAAACATTGAAGAGGCGCTGGATCTTTATTTCCAACAGTGTGCTGTGATGGTGAATTGCCAAGACTTAGCAGTGATGGCGGCTACCCTAGCTAACAAAGGTATGAACCCCATCACCAAAGAACAGGCGGTAGATAAGCGTTACATCAAAGATATTTTGAGTGTGATGTACACCTGCGGAATGTACAACTTTGCGGGTGAGTGGGCTTATAAAATTGGGATTCCGGCGAAAAGCGGTATTTCTGGTGGGATTATTGCCGTTGTACCCAATAAAATGGGCATTGGAGTTTTTTCGCCGCTTTTGGATGTGCGTGGTAACAGTGTGCGGGGGGTGAAAGTGTGTGAAGAACTTTCGCAACGATTAGGTTTACATCTATTTGATTGTTCAGGTCAAGAGTGAAGTGGGCATTGGGCATCGAAAAACTCTTCCCCAGTTATCAGTCCCCAATCCCCAATTTAGCGATCGCCAAATTCTAAATAATCCCTCTTCGCGTATCTGTCCAACCGTATGCGATCGGTTAAGTTTGCTTCGCGGATCGCCATAATATCTCTTGGCAAGAGTTCGATATAGCTTTCTAGCTAGTTTACAATTCTTCTGCTTGGGGAAGCGGGAAGATTTCACCAGCTAAGTAAGCTTGAAAGTGCTTTTGGAAGTACAACCAGGAAGTCATATCTTCCCCATCTATCAATGCTTTTGGGGCTTGTTTATATAGAGGAATACGGTTATTAATTTCGTCTTGCAGCACTGGAGGCAGTTCTGTTAAACCGTTGACTTTGCTGCCAACAGCACTGTAGATTAGTTGACCGGGGCGATCGCCCATTTTCATCCAGGGAAGCCATTGACCAATCCGATCCCAACTCAGTTTGAGTTCAGAAACTGATTTAAGTGCTGGGTTGAATAAATCTGCGGTTGGCACAGTTAATTTAAACAATTCTGCTGCCTGATAAATTGGATTTGGGCTATATTCGGCAAATTTGCGATCGTCTGCTAAGGGGTTGGGGTAATAAGGAAATATATCAAAAACAAAGGTCGTGCTGTCACCATCGACTTGTGCGGGGAAATTTCCCTCAAACTTACCCTGCACAGGATTATTGGCAACGTGAATCACCGGAACTGTCTCGCCTGTCCAAGGATTCTCCCATTTGGATAAAACCTCATCTGTTTTTGGGTTGAGGTAGTAAGTTAGTTCTCTAGAAGTAAAATCCCAGCTACCCTCTGCTGTGGGAATACATCGGCTAACGCTTAATCCCAGCATCTTAAACAGGAGTTGTCTTTTCTCACCGGGAATAAAAGCGTAAATTTTACCTTTCCAAATTAGGAAAGTGGATTCGCTAGGATCGAGGGAAGAACGAGTTTTAACCCAGTGCTGCGCTTCAAGTTCTTGAATTTGGGCAACCATCTAAAGCATCCTTAGTATTTGGATAACAAAAGAATAAGCTATCAGCATTGAAGTTGCATCTTTGTTATTAGTAATTTGTCATTTGTCAAAAACTAATGCCCCATTCCCAATGCCCAATGCTTTCATCAATTAAACTGATTCAGGAAGTTGCTTATCTAAACGGCGAAACAAAAACACCCAAAGAGGCAGGGAACTATTAATTGCAATTAGTCGCACTAAATGACCAGTTGTGACAATTTCTACATTATGATTCAATGCCAGGGAAACCAGGATCATTTCTGCCGATCCTCCTGGTGCTGTGACTAAGAGACAGGTTAACCAGTCCCAAGAGGTTAATTGCATCGCAAGTATAGCAGCGATCGCTCCGGCTACGAGAGTCATCCCCACGGACATCAAGGCATAGGCGACAGTCCGCTTTTTCAAGTTGGGTTTGTCTCCCCAATATTCACCAATCGTAATTCCCAGAAGCATTTGCCCCAATAAGTTTATTATTGGCGGCGGACTAAAGCTAATATCACCTACAAAAGGCAGCCAATGTAGCAAAGGATTAAACCCGATACCAATCAACAATGCACCAAAGAAATCGCCTGCGGGTATTTTAAATAATATAGCTGGATAAACTACTAATCCAGTAATTACCAGTACTAATAAGAGTAATTCTAGTTGAGATGGATCGAGATTGAGCCAAGCAGCTTTGATTGGGAGTGTTTGCGGATAATCATTACCGGCTGATGTCTTAGCGATGAGGGGAATCAGAACAACTACACAGGTGACGCGAATTGCTTGAACTAGGGCAACCAAACTAACATTTTTATTGTAATCGGCAGCGATCGCAGCCATAATTCCTACACCACCAGGAACTGTAGCCAGCATTGCTGTAAATAAGTTGGTTTTGCTGGCGCGGGAGTAAATATAACCGATACAGCCTCCACTTAGCAGCAGAAATAAGGTAAGAAAAATAAATATGGGAATACCAGAAGCAACACTAGCTAGATTAGCGTGGGCATTGGAAGCGCCGACAGTTAAACCGACAAGTGCCATTCCCACTTTTCTAGCAGTGCGATTAGGTGGGGGGGAATATTGATAAAAAATTCGACATCCTTGGAGAACCATTGTACCTGCCGCAATCCCGCCAAATATCCAGGCAATCCTCCCAATTTGGAACTTTGCCAGGAGTAAACCCAGAGGTAATGCCAGAAGCATTTCCAAGACAAGGACAATTAGTTGCTTCCCAAATAGCTGCTGTTTGGTAACAACAGGATTTTGATGAGTGTGTTCTTCCAGGCTGGGAGTAGCACTTAGACTTTGATTCATCGATACTAAGCTTTTTTTTAAGTCTAAGCTATAGGTGCAAAAGTGGATCTCCAGCGATGCGATCGGACACGACACCGCGTCTAAAAGACTGACACGTTAGAGAGACGCGATTTATCGCCGTCCTGAGAGAGAATGTACTCGTGAATTATTCCTTGACAAACTACTCACTAATAGTAACAACAGCTACCATCGCATCGGCTAGAGGGGGATGAGACGAAGCACACTAAAAATTTATTTTCATAACTGAAAATTTTATTTTATTTATGTGTTAAGTAGCTTTACTATTTTATCTGTATAATCTATCATTCAGTCTAAATTATCGCATGTATAATCTATCATTCAGTCTGATTGATTATTGACCTATGTTACTTATTGAGCGGTTAAAATTTGGGGATTGAGGCATCTCTTTTTAAGACATAACATACCACTCACCTAGTAGTTATTTATTAACGGAATTTAAGAAGTTATGTAGACATACTCTATCTCAGACATTGCCTGAACTTGTGCTTCAAAAATCATGAGCCATTATATGAATAGTTAGCACGTTTACGGCACTATCCAATGTCTGAAGACTTATTAAACTCCTTTCAAGAAGCATACAGCAATCTCGAACTGTTTCCGTTGATGGAACGGAACGAAATGGAAAGATTTAGAGTTGAATATGGTGATGATTTGATTGCAGACCTGAACCAATTAGTCGAAGATAGTCCTAATGGAGATGGCAAAATTGTCTTTACAGGACATCGAGGATGTGGTAAGTCTACTTTATTAGCTGAATTTAGCAGACAAATCCAAGATAAATATTTTGTAGTTCTGTTTTCTATTGCTGACAAAATTGAAATGTCGGCGGTTAATCATATTAATATACTGTTTGCGATCGCAGTTAATTTAATGACAGAGGCAGAAGCACGCAAAGTTGATATTCCGCAATCGACAAAAGAAGCTCTTTATAAGTGGTTTGCTACCCGGACTCGCACTGAAGAATCGAATTTGCAAGCAGAAGTTAGTATAGGTTTTGACCTTTTAAAGTTGATTAGCTCTAAATTAAAAGCTGATGCTAGCGTTCGGGATGAAATTAAGCAAGAGTTTGAACGCAAGTTATCAGATTTAGTTGCTAGAATCAACGAAATAGCTGCTCTAATTCAAGCTGCAACTAAACAAAACGTTTTAGTAATTATTGATGATTTAGACAAACTTGACTTAGGCAGAGTTAACGAAATTTATCGAGATAACATCAAAGCTCTTTGTCAACCTAATTTTCAAATAATTTACACCATCCCGATCGCAGTTCTTCGAGAAACATTTATCAGCACAATAATTGCCACTGAAACCAACGATCAAGTTGTCGCAATGCCTGTGTTAAAAATATTCGATAAAAGTAAAAATCGCTTTCCTAATGCTCAACCTCGCCCAGAAGCAACAAAGATTCTCGGTGAAGTTTTACAAAAGCGGATTCCTAGTGAACTAATTGCGGCTGAAACTGCTGAAAAAATTGTGATTTACAGTGGTGGTGTATTGCGAGAAGTAATTCGTATTTCTAAGGAATGTTGCCGCATTTGTTTACGAATGATCCGGCGAAATCCTTCAGCAAAAGTTATCATTGATGATAAAATTCTTCTGCAAGCAATCAATAAGATCCGCAATGATTTTTCTATACGTTTAGGAAAGATTGACATAGATATTTTGCAGAGTGTTTATGAACAATTCATGCCAAATGACCCGAAACAACCAGAGTTTTTGGATTTGCTACATGGACTGTATGTTCTAGAATATCGTACTGATGAAACTTGGTATGATGTTCATCCAATTATTATTGAAAGCTTGAGAAGACAGGGAGCCATTAATGTTAAATGAAGAATTTTTGGATGATGAAGGAGAAAATCAAGATGCGTATGATGATTTAATTGTTTCTATTGAAGCTCAAAAGCGAGGATTAAATTTACTGATTGCGGTTTGCGATGATGCTAGTTTTCGTGATCAGATTATTGCTCAATATGAAGCTGAACTAAAACCCGTTTTTCGTGCATATCGAGTAACTTTAGCACGCCAAGAACCAAGCCTCAAAGCTGCTCTTAACCAACTGGTACAACAAGAAGAATATCTCCGTCAGCAGAACCCGACAGTGATTACTGTGACAGGTGCTGAACAACTTTATTTTCTCAGGTTAGAAAAAGAGCAATCAGAACAGGAGAAATTTTTTGGTTACTTACAGTGGACAAGGGAAGGATTGCGCGAATTCCCATTTGCGATCGTGCTTTGGGTAACTAACCAAATATTAGTTAACCTAATTAAAAAAGCCCCTGATTTTTGGAGTTGGCGCAATGGTGTATTTCGGTTTGAATCTAAAAAGACAAATGCTATTCCTGGTAAAGAATTAGAAAATATCCGCTTTGTTTTTAGAGACACCGAATTAGCCAGTACAGATACTAATGAAGATAACCCCTTTTTCTTGCCCATCCAAGATTTACAAAGACTAATTGAGAAAGTAGAACAGGAAAAGGGAACCAAAGATCCCACTTTGGCTACCTTGTATTCAAGATTGGGTGATATTTACCGCAGCAGATTAGAGCGTGGTGAATCTCCAAATTATCAAGAAGAACAGGAATTAGCAATTAAGTATTGGTGTCAAGCAAGTGAACTACAAAATGAATTAGGTTTGCAGATAGATTTAGCTAATAGCCTCAACAATTTAGCAGGAATGTATCGGGCAACGGGACACTACAGTGAAGCCGAACCTTTATATAAACAAGCTTTAGAATTAAGGAAACGGCTGCTAGGAGAAAATCATCCTTCTTTTGCTACTAGCCTTAACAATTTGGCAGGACTCTACAAATCTACTGGACAATATAGTAAAGCGGAACTTTTATATCAACAAGCTTTAGAACTGAGGAAAAGCTTGTTAGGAGAAAACCATGCCGATGTTGTCGCTAGTCTGAACAATTTGGCACTATTATATGATGAACAAGGACGTTATGAGCAAGCAGAACCTTTGTATCTGCAATCATTAGAACTTGAAAAACGTCTGCTGGGCGAAAATCATCCTTCTTTCGCTCTCATACTAAATAATTTAGCGCTACTTTATTATCATCAAGGACGTTACAGTGAAGCTGAACCGTTATCGCAACAAGCAATAGAACTAGATAAGCGATTCTTGGGAGAAAAGAATCCTGATGTCGCAACAGATTTGCACAATTTAGGTTTAATATACCGCGCTCAAGGACGCTACGAGCAAGCCGAAGCAATGTTTTTGCAATCATTGGAACTTAAGCAGCGTCTACTGCAAAAGGCGCATCCGCTCTTAGCAGATACTATCTATGCTTTGGGTTATATGTATAGAGAGCAAGGGCGTTACAATGAGGCGGAACTTTTATGTATAAAAGCCTTAGAACTTGATAAACATCTATTAGGAGAAAATCATCCTAATGTTGCCGAAAGTCTCAACAATTTGGCAGAAATTTATCGTGCCACTGAACGTTACAGCGAAGCAAAACCCCTTTATTTGCAAGCTTTAGATATTTGTGAGCGAGTCTGGGGTGTTGAGCATCTTCGTTGTGTGGCTGTGCGAGAGAATTTAGAAAAACTTGCGGCAGCGATGGGGAAGAGTGAAGAATAAATCACGCCAAGGCGTAGAAAGAAGAATTGAGTTTTTGTAAATTTAGCGATGTCAAAAATATAAAATAACGTGAGTTCGACAGACCTCTCCCTCCCAGCCTCCCTCTCCTAAAAGGCGAACGCGTTGCGTCTCCGTAAGGAGAGGGAGGAGTAATGAGATTAGAGGGTTTTTGCTCCCCTCTCCTTGTAGGCTACGGTGTACACACAAGTCTCTACGTTGTTCTTTGAATCTGGGTTTTACCCACCTTAACCACTGGTTGAATTCAATAAACGATCGCCCGAATTCAATAAACGACTACCCGAATTCAATATATTTATTGCATAAATTTTCAAAACCTTACCCCAAACCTGGTTTACTAATGTTTTAGCTTTAGTTTTACCCCACCCTAACCATCAGTGCGATTAAGTAGGTAATGTTTGGAATTTAAGAAAAAACTCGACTTGTGTGTACACGGTAGCCTACAAGGAGAGAGGCTGGGGGAGAGGTCAAAATAGCACTCATCGAACTCACGTTAAAATAGACCTCTTGCATAAATCAAAAATAAAGAACCCCACCTCGCCAAAGCTATGCTTTGTCTCCCCTCCCGAAGAGCGGCTATCCATTAGTCACATCTTTCTTTACAATCTTGAAACGCTTGTTTCCTCGGCATCTTGTACACTGAAGTGTCAAACATACTTGACAGATTGGCTCTTACTCTTCTCGCTAAAACATTGCTTATGAGTGTGAAGAGTGCCATGTCTATGAAGGGCAACTCTTGCGAAGCCTACGCAATTTTCAGAAATCCTCAAACATTTATGAGTAAATGATTTAGTCTCCGAAAACAAAAATCGAAGGCAACTTTTAAAACATCACTCATATTTCTAGTAATCTTTTGAACGGAGAGGGGGGGATTCGAACCCCCGTTGAGTTTCCCCAAAACGCATTTCGAGTGCGTCACCATGAACCGCTCGGACACCTCTCCAGCTATTTATGCAGACATTTGAATATCTATTTAGATTCCAATGCCGCCAAATTATGGGAAATCTGACTAGAATTCCCTTTGGTATTATAGCACCATCGCTTTTTTTGTGTTACGCAATGCTCTAGGAACGCCAATACCCAAGCCAATCTGTATCAATCACCCTTCTTGTGTCATGCAAAACCCAATCTGCTTTAGTTAGTGGGCATAGAGATTTCCCAAATTCCTTGATTTCCACCATATTCCAGAACATAAATCTTATTGCCGATAATCTCAGCATCAATGGGATTGCTAAAACCTGTGACAAGGCGTGTAGCGTTAAGTTTATAGTTGGTAGTTCCTACTTTAGTTAAGTTTAAATGCAACAGGTCTTGGCTGGAATCTTTAAAAGGCCCTGCGACTGTTTCACCAGTAGCGTCGCCTGGTGTCCAACTCAACATGAATCCATCTCTGTTGAATTCTGGACTCATTACTCCTTGTGTATCAAAAACTAAGCCCAAAGGAGAACGGTGTGTTGTAAAAGTGCTAAAACTTTGTCCAAGAACACTAGCATCTTTGACTTTACCATCTAGAGGATCGCGGTAATTGTCTGCATCCGGCCCCAAATTAGGAATTGGTTCAATCAAGTTTGCAGGTCGAACAGGAAAGGTTGGATCGTTACGATAATAGCCCCTTTGGATGGCGTTAAATTTAGCATTTAATAATCGGTCAGTGGCAGGATTATAATTTGGAAATTGTTGGGGATTGTCTGTTCCACCAATACGCCAGGGAAAGCCATAATTACCACCTAGACGTAGCCAATTTAATTCTTCTGACATGTCGCGATCGGGGCCATTTTCTGTACCAAATAAATCGCCATTGGGCGCAAAAGCCATATCGAAAGTATTACGTGTTCCTTCTGCAAAAATATAGCCAGCTGTCTTTAAGGTTGCTCGATTGTTTGCCAAAAAGAGATTTTTGCCATTAGTAGGAAGACGGAGTATACAGGCAGTTAATCCAACTTCGCGAGTATTGGGATATTGACCATCAACAGACTGAACCTCACCATGATCGGTACGAGAACCGCTATTCACATAGATAAAGTTACCATCTGGGCTAACAACCACGCCGTTAAAGCGATGGTCATAAGCTGTTTTGCTTTTGGGATAGCCTGCACTCTTAGCTAAGGTAGACCAGGTACGCTGTCCTGTAATCGAATTAATTACGCCCTTAACAATAATTGCTTTAGTCTGGTTATTCACAAGGTCTGCATTGCCAACTAAATAAATTGTCCCGTCAGGGCCAATGGCCATGCCTTGAGTCTCACCGACATTATGATTACTAGTGTTGTAAACAAGTGTACTATTCAACAAGGCTAAATTGACTCGATAAATATCTCCATTTCGTTTGAGGTAATAGAGGGTATTATTTCGTGGATCTTTGGCAATCCGAACCGAAGGAGAAACCGATAACGTATTAATAATATTGCGAATCTTAATATCAGAACGCAGCGCTTGAGGTGCAGCATTTACTGAGGTAATGCCATGATTTAATATAACCATTGTAAATAACAGCAATTTAGCGGCAAACTTACCGATAAATTTGCGTTTCACTTGGTTGGATGATTTAGTGTTATTCATGATTTCCTTCAAATAAATAGTCAGATGATTTTCTTGCTAAATCTTCTTAATGAGGGGAAAAATTTTAGAGATTACGGGCTGAAATGAGTAATGGTTGCGATTCTTATGTCAAACTGACTTGTAGCGTATAAGGAGCAGGGTTGCTGTCACTAGAACCAGAGAAAATTCCGCCATTTTCAGGAAAGAAAGCATATTTACTCACTGAAATGGAGTATGTACCAGCACCTAGTGAAGCGGTGATTAACGATCCAAAGTCGGGGCCACTATCGTCATCACTTTGCAGTAAAATTCCAGCATTGTTAAACAGTCCGATAACTGTATCATCAGTTGTCACGGTACTAATGGTGACAGTTTTTGGATTTACTAGAGAAAATGTGAAAAAGTCGAAATCGGGATTATCCCCCGGCTGAACTGTTACTAAATCACCTGAGAGATTGACGTTTGAGCCTGATGATAAAGAACCTAATCCTTCAGCTTTAGCTAGTGTATTGTTTGTAGCTTGTCCAGCATTTTCTCGCTCATAGAAAAGGAAGTCATCACTATCAAGTCTGAGGTTAACTACGCCCTGCACAATACCTATAATTTCATCTGGCTCTGCTCCAGGTTTGTCTAAGAATATTTGTGTGTTGGCTCCAACAGTTTGTAAGCGGTAATCCTTTGGAGAGCCTTTGAGTTCTATTCGATCTTCACTCCGATTGAAGTCAGTAATCGTAGCCAAGTCTCCAAAACCAGCATTTGCTGTGTTTTTATCGTCGTAGTAGACATTTTTAGCATCCCCAAGGATAAATCTATCTAGCCCAATGCCGCCAGTTAAGGTATCAATCTCCCCTAATCCAGGTGCAAGCAGACTATCAGGAAAAACGCCGATGAGGATATCGTCTCCAGACCCTCCATTGAGTATGTCATTACCGGGCCCGCCTTGTAGACTATCGTTGCCCTCATCACCATTCAAGATATCATTGCCGACGTTACCATCTAGCGTGTCATTGCCTGCTCTTCCATTCAGAGTGTTATTAAAAGTATTACCAAAGAGGAAGTTGTTAAGACTGTTACCTGTGCCACTGATGGCACTAGTTTCCCTCAGTGTCAGGTTCTCCAGATTGGCAGCTAGTGTGTAGGTGACAGAAGACCGGACGGTATCTTGACCTGAATTCACAGCCTCAGTAATGGTATCAAGAACACTGTCAATCACATAAGTGTCGTCACCTACTCCCCCATTTAAGCTGTCAGTACCCAAGCCGCCATCAAGTGTGTCATTGCCAGAACCACCGATTAAACTATCGTTTCCCGTCCCGCCAAACAGATTATCGTTACCAGCTGCACCATTTAGAATGTCGTTACCGGAAACACTATTGGCGTCATCACCAGTAGCCCAACCATATATCGTGTCATTTTCTGGATTCCCATTTTTTGTATCAGAAATTCTAGTGCCGTAAATAACTGCCATATCTATTATTGTTCCTGAATATCTAACTAATGCCTGGATTAGGCTCCAGTCAAAAAACTCTTCATTAAGTTCAATGCTGATTGATTAAAACTGTAAATTTAAATACAAATATATTGATTAAAATAATTAATAATACGTAGAAAATATTAGTTATTGATTTGGTTGCTCGATTACGCAAATAATAAATAACTAGGTGAAAATTCATTTATTGGTTTTTTGGTTGCTTTTTCAATATCTTTTTAATTTTAGATGTCATTAGTATTTAATTATCATGAGCGAAAGGTCACATCAACTTATTTACCAAATCTTTATAAGTAATTAAATTTTATTTATAATACTTTGTGAAATATGTAGATGAATTTTAATTCAGTGTTTTTTTATTGAGTGTTTTTTTTGCTATAAATTGCAAGATTTTTCAGATTACTACGGTATTCTCATTAAGTTAGGTTTCAAGATTATTTTATTTCTGTAAAAAAAATACTTTTCTATTAAAGGAATACATTTGAAAATACATAAGTTAAATTGATAGATTATTCAGGACGTTTTTAAGCTTAATAACACTTAAACTTTACATAAATTTTATATACTTATTTTAGGTATAGGAATCTAGTTTGATTACTGAAATTATTTGCGTAGATAGGCAATAGGCAAAAGGCAATAGGCAATAGGCAAGAGGATTTCAGAAGATTAAGGTATCGACTTGCACTGAGTTTCGACACTTCGACTCCCTTCTCTACGAGAGGCTACTTCGGCTTACCTCGACTTCGCTCGGCACAAGTCGCTCAGTACAAGTGCGCCAACGGCTCCGCTCAGGGCAAGCCGCTCAGTGCATCGCTTGGCGGTAATCGAGCGACTTGCACTGAGTTTCG
>NZ_JAVRBY020000045.1:0-61812 GCF_034531035.1 Nostoc sp. DedQUE02
CGCGCAATCGCTTGCTATACAAAAGCTCTAGAATCCAGAAATGGCAAATGTTTTCGGAGAGTGACAGAAGAGGGATAGACTGGCTTTTAGCTGAATTTGACAAAAATGCACATTTGTAGATATGGGTAACTGCACGTTCTATTTCTAGACTTTGCAATTAAAAACCTTTGGCATTTAGTTTGACTGAAGAAATTCGGCAATTCTTTCTACAGCAGTTTCTAACAAAGGTGGCTCATGCACCAAAGCAAAACGCACATACCCTTCTCCAGATTTGCCAAAGCCAGCACCTGGGGAAACGGCTACACCAGTTTGTTTGACTAGTTGGGTACAAAATTCGATGGAGTTTTGACTCCAACGTGAGGGCAACTTTGCCCAGATGTACATTGTGGCTTGGGGAGTAGGAACATTCCAGCCAATGCGGTGTAAAGCACTGATAAAAGCATCACGCCGTCCCTGAAAGGTAGTGACAGCAGATTTTACGCCAGCTTGAGGGCCAGTTAGAGCAGCGATCGCACCATTTAAAATTCCCCGATACTGATTAAAATCAACGGCGGCTTTTACTTGGCGTAAGGCGTTAATTAATTCGGCATTACCGATGGCGTAGCCAATACGGAAGCCGCCCATATTGTAGGACTTGGAAAGGGTAAAAAATTCAATCGAGACGCTTTTCTCTGGATCAGCTTGCAGAATTGAAGGGGCTAGGGATTTTGGATTTTGAATTTGGGATTTGGGATTGGAAGAAGAATCTACCCACTCCCCAGTTTCCCTAAATACCAAATCTACGTAGGGGAAATCATGAACTAGGGCAAGATTGTGTTTTTGACAGAAGGCGACAGCTTCTTGGAAGAAAGATAAAGGTGCGATCGCAGCAGTGGGATTATGAGGATAACTTAATACCATCATCCGCGATTGAGCCAACACTGGGGCAGGAATATCAGCAAACACTGGTAAAAAAGCGTTTTCTGCTCGTAGTGGCATCGGGTAGATTTGACCACTGGCTAGGTAGACTCCCCCAGCATGGGAAGGATAACCTGGATCGAGCAACAGGGCAAAATCTCCTGGATTGAGTATTGCTAGGGGTAAATGGGCTGTGCCTTCTTGAGAACCAATTAGAGGTAGTACCTCAGTTTGGGGATCGACTTTGATGCCAAATTTTTTTTGGTACCAGTTGGCTGCGGCTTCGCGGAATCCAAGAGTTCCGTTAAACAATAGATAGCCGTGGGTACTGCGATCGTGGAGAGACTGAGCGATCGCCTCAATCACATGGGCTTCGGCTGGTAAATCAGAAGACCCCAACGACAAATCAATTACCTGTCGTCCAGCTGCCAAAGCGACTGCCTTGGCTCTGTCCATATCAGCAAATACATTGGATTGTATGGGTTGTAAGCGTTTTGCAAAGTATATGTTAGTCATTTTTCCTATGTCACTTGTACTGAGTGACTTGTGCCGAGCGAAGTCGAGGTAAGCCGAAGTATTTGTCTTTTGTCTTTTGTCATTTGTCCTTTGTCAAATGACCAATACCTCTCTACCAAAGGCTGCGCCAAGGGCAACGCGGTAGTTGAGCGTAGTCGAAACTCAGTACAAGTGACCAGTGACCAATGACTAATTACTATTTAAGTGCGTATCTAAGAGTTCGAGTAATTTATCTTTGCCGATGACTCCCTCAGTCGATATCAAAACTTCTTGGTCTTGAAACAGTCTGAGGGCGGGTACACCTTCTACTTGGTACTGCTTAACAGTGAGTGGGTTGGGGTCAATTTCCATTTTAACGACTTTGAGGCGATCGCTATATTTAGTAGCAGCTGAGTTAATTAAGGGCGACATCAATTGACAAGGCCCACACCAGGAAGCCCAAAAGTAAACTAATACAGGCTGCTCGGATTTTAAAACTTCGGTTTCAAAGTCAGCATCAGTTATGGTGATTACAGCCTTACTCATTGCAGTCTCCATCAGGTGGCGATCAAAGTTGGCACACACAATACTTTATCCCAAAGTCGTCATTAGTCCATAGTCATTAGTCAATAGTTATTAGGAATATTAACTATTGACTAATGACGTAAAATCCCACAGCCAACAGGTGTGGGACTAGCTCAAATAAGTTTTCTGCCAATTTTACAATTGATCCAATTGCTTGCGTAGGGAATCTAACTCGGCATCAACTACCTCATTAGACTTAGGAGCAGTGGTTTCTTGTTGCGGTGGCAGTTGGGCTTGATTTTGTGGAGCAGCAGGTGGTAGCATTTGCGCTTTCAAAGCTGCCAATTCATCATCAACATCGCTACTACCCTCCAACTGAGCAAATTGGCTTTCTAAATCTGCTCCTGCTAACTCTCCTGCTGCCTGGGCCCGGGATTCTTGCATCAAGACCTTTTCTTCCATCCGCTCGAAGGCAGACATTGCACTGCTGGTATTCATCCCCCGCACCATGCCTTGAAGTTGTTCTTGGGCTTTGGCAGTGGTGATTCTAGCTTTGAGCATTTCTTTCTTGGTTTTAGCCTCAGAAATCTTGCTTTCTAGCTGGATTAAGTTACGTTTGAGGGTTTCAACTTGAGTGCTTTGGGTATCTAAACTCGCTTTGAGGGCAGCACTGGTGTCAGTATAAGTTTTTTTGCGCTCTAGAGCTTGTCGTGCTAAGTTTTCATCACCTTTTTGCAGCGCCAGTTGGGCATTGCGTTGCCATTTATTGATTTCATTTTGGGCATCATTGTACTGTTTTTCACTGCGTTTTTGGGAGGCGATCGCTTGGGCTACTCCCTGACGCAGCTGAACCAAGTCTTCCTGCATTTCCAGGATGGCTTGCTCTAGCATTTTTTCGGGGTCTTCGGCTTTGTTAACCAGGTCGTTGAGGTTAGAACTAACTACTCGCTTAATGCGATCGAATAATCCCATAACTTTGTTTTTCCTTGTGTGATTTACGCTTTTTGTTGGACAGTTAGCTTTTTCACTTTTTTATAGCTACCTATTTCAATGTAATCTTTCCAGTTTGAATCAGTACCTTCTAACAGCTCTTAATTGTTAAGATATCTCCAAAGTGGGGTAATTAGCTGAACTTCAACGAAGAGAAAGGGGGCAGCACTTCGGCTACGCTCAGTGACCGGGAGCAGGGGGCAGCACTTCGGCTACGCTCAGTGACCGGGGGCAGGGAGCAGGGGAGATAGAAAAGAATTGGGATTCGCCTCCACCTGTTACGTTAGCTTCCCGCTCTTGACGATAACCACACTTGCTTGAGTGGGAGATTCAGACCAATGTTCTCTCCCTCATTCCACGACAGTTCTTGATGGGATCATTTCCCCCTGCACCCTGCCCCCTTGCCTCTTTTTCAAGAGTCTTGAGTTTTGGGTAACTGCTGTTGGGGAGCCTGGGCTATTTTTTGGTTCTCCTGAGTGAGGAGACTTTCATGCTGTGTGTTTTCTGACTTGTTGAAAACCTGCACCTTCATTGCTGCTAATTCGGTATCTACATCATTAGATTCCAAAGAAGTAAATTGTGTTTCCAAGTCGTCGCTGCTAAGTTGAGCGATCGCTTCTGATTGGGCTTCTATTTGCAAAACTTTTTCTTCCATGCGCTCAAAGGCACTCAGACTGCTGGTGGCAGAAACTGTGCCAAGCATTTCTTGGAGACGATAAGATGCTTCGGCAGAACGGGCGCGAGCAATATACATATCTTTTTTTGTTTTCGCCTCGGAAATTTTTAACTCTAGCGATCGCATATCCTTTTTTAGCCTAGCTACTATATCGTTTTGCTGCTCTATCTGAGAAAAGAGGGCTGTAGTGGTTTCTTTATAGGCTTGGCGCTTAGTCAAGGCTTCCCGTGCTAAAGGTTCGTTGCCTTGTTGCAGTGCCAATTGAGCGCGGCGATACCATTCTTCTGTTTGAGACTGGGCAGCAGCTGCCTGTCGTTCGGTGCGTTTTTGGGTAGCGATCGCTTGTGCTACTCCCTGCCGCAACTGCACCAGATTTTCCTGCATCTCCAAAACAGCTTGCTCCAAAATCTTTTCTGGATCTTCTGCACCACCGATCAAACTATTGAGATTAGCGCGAATCACCCGCAGGATACGCTTGATTAATTCCATATCGGCTCTCCATTCACGAAACTCTGTAATGAGTGCTGAGTGCTGAGTAATGAATGAGTTATGGAGTGCTGAGTGCCTGTCTAAAGTCTTGAGTATAAGAATTTTTGTCGTCAGGTAGTTATGGAGTAATAAATGCCCAGCTAGAGTCCTGAGTATAAGAATTTTGTCGTCGGGTTGTCAAAAAGCAAGATTTTGTCTCTACTACTGGGCACTCAGCACGGGCTAAACCCTAGCTATCCGCTAACAGCACTCATGACTGTTATCTCATGGTATCGCAGATTATTGCAACTTATGGCTGCTGAACCCGTGCCTTGATTCCCCTTGCCTGTAACAGTTGCATCTGTTGTCTTACTTGTTCTTTAGTCTTAAAAGCACCCAGATAAATCAATTCTTTGTTGGGTGATAAATAAGCATCAGGAACTACTTGCCGTGCTGAGGCAAAAGCCGCCCCTTTATTGTCTATGACTACATGATAAAATCCATCCGTTCCTGGTTTGATTTCTGCATTCGGCTTTGCTGAATTTGCGATTGGCTTAGGCGAGGTTTTTGCCGTTGAAGTGGGAGGCAAATTCAGGGGGGGCAAGGTTTGTAGCGTCGGTACTGGTGCTAATGCGATCGGATTTGTCGGTTTGAGGGCTGTATTGGGGGCAGGTAATGCCGCTTGAGGATTTGCGGGGTTTTGGGGAACAACCGGATTAGGCACTACTGAGAGGGTTGGTTGGGCTTTGGGTTTTAAGCCAACTACATCATTGGGATCTCTCACCTCAGGAAACTCTTGGGCGGCGAGATTGGGATATTTAGGTATAGATGTGCTTGGTGGCTGGATTTGAGGTTGAACATTGCTCCCAACTTCCTCAGTATTTTCTGGTGCGGGAGACGAGTTACCGTTAAACAACTTGCCTAAATTCCATTGTGGCAAGCTTTTGGGATTGAACACTACATAACCCAAGGTAAGACTCGCCACCAATAGCAACAACATGGAGCCGATACCCAAAGGTGATAGGAGACTGTCGCTAGAATTGCTTGGTTTCTTGATTTCTGGTTGTTCTTCTGTCAGACTTCGCAGCAGTGCTTCACTAGATTCTAAATAGTCATTTGGGTGTTTAGGGGTATCATCTGCCTGCAAGAGATTTTCGCTTTTAGTATCTTTAACGACTGCTGGCACGATGCTGCTACTAAAGTTGGGCGGTGGTGGTGGAAGTTGAGTTTGTCTTTTAACAGAATTGGAGGTGGAGGGCACATTAAGATTATTTAGTTCCTCCGTTTTTGCCTTAGTTGGCGCTGGGTTTATCTCAGGATTCACAGCGACAGAAGATGCTGCTGGTAAGTCAATTTTTGCTGTAACTGACGCTGGGGTTCCCTGATGATTCACGGGTATAGATACAGGCGGCACGTTGGCTTTAATTTCTGTTACTGATGACTGAGTTGTACCCGACGTTGTTGGAATAGCAGTCAAAGCCTGGGATTGATTGCTCATGTAACTTGCAACACGAGACTGGTTTGATGCTAAACCAGTTCGTGTGCGTCGATATCGAGCTAACTCTTGATCTAGTGGCACTTCTAAACTCGCTAGTGCTGCTGCTAGTGCTGGTTTTAACCCAGGTGTTTTAGAAGATAGATGAGTATCGGAATGGTTCAGGGGGTTTTGAGTCATTGCCTCTGTGCCTCAAACGTAGATTGCTGGAATCAACTTTTAGATATATTTGTGACAATAGTAGCGGAAATTATTTAAATAGACTTGGGGATTGGGGAAGGTGGGGCCCCTGTGGGGATAAGGGGTAATGGGGATTGGTAAATTTTAATAGTTATTCTTCCCCTGCTTCCCCTGCTTCCCCTGCTTCCTCTGCTTCCCCTGCTTGCCCTGCTCTCTCATCTCCTACCTACTCCCCACTTTTAATGATGTCGTTGAAATCAATTAATGATATTTTGGACGTTCTGGAAAAGCAGGCTAAATGGCAAGAGCAACCATTTCAACTTCTACTCAAGTGTTGGTTAGAAGTTGTTGGCCCAGTGGTTGCCGCAAATACTCGACCATTGTCGATTCAGCGTGATGTTTTGTCGGTAGCAACTTCTAGTGCTGCTTGGGCACAAAACCTGACTTTTGGTCGCACATCTCTACTTTTAAAGTTGAATAAAAAGCTGCCGACGCCTTTGGTTGATATTCGCTTCTCTACTGCTGGCTGGCAGAATGCATCGGTGGAGAGAAAACAGCAACCATCGATTTCGCCCCATGAACATCCCAGTTATCTTGGTGATGAGATTAGTCGCCCTGATGATACACCCACCAAGGATGTGAATGGGGCTTTTGGACATTGGACGAAGATTATGCGATCGCGATCGCATGGCTTACCCCTTTGTCCCCAGTGTCAATCTCCCACGCCACCCGGTGAACTCCAGCGCTGGGAAGTCTGTTCTGTTTGTGCTGCTAAACAGTTTTCAAAACAAAATAGTTAAGAGACTATTCGTTGAGCAGATTTTATCCTGAAGTAACTTGCTGCTACTACATCAAAAGTATTTCTGATTCTTTAGAAAAAATATATTTTACTGCTAAAATCTGTCTAATGTGATACGTCAAACAGACTATTTATCTAAAATTATATGCCTTAACCCATCCTTAAGGAAGAATTTAAAAGGCTAGAGAAATCAAAAGCTTCAAATTTAGTCTTGATCCCTAATAAGTTTTAGGCGATATCTATATGTAACCGCTCTAGGAATTATTTAAATATATAACAAGATTATAAAAATATCCTGAAGTTTATTTTTTCCTTGGGATCGCTGAAACCTATAGAAAATAATGACTTTTTGGCTTTTATCTATCTTTATATATAGAAGCAAAATATAAAGATGAAATTCAGCCAGAAACGGCACTAAAGATGAATCCAAATGAAACCCATTAAAGTTTTAGCATCTGCCTGTAAATATTGCCGTCATTACCAGCCAGAAGGCCGCCGTGGCGGAACCTGCCAGCAATTAGGCGCACCAGTTCAAGCAGCTTGGAAGGCTTGCTCTTTGGCGCTCCCACCTTTTGCGCCTTCTTGGGAAACCTTGGAAGATGCTTGGGTTTTGCCAGATGCAGCCCCAGTTTTAACATCTTGTCAATCTCTAGGCTCAGATTTAGACAATGCTGTTGCCCCTCTTGAGGAAATAACTGCCTCTATATCTGAACAAGTAAAGACTAAAGCAGTGGTTATTTAGTGATCCATTATTACTGGACTAAGTTTTTAGTCTGCTTAAAATAAGATTTGTTTTTAAGATTTTTAGTGCTGTAAAAGTTTATATCTCCAAAAATCGCACCTTTTAGTGAGGCGCGATTTTTGCTATTCTAAGGCAACCAAGGAAAAGAGCGAAAATCTGGTGGACGCTTTTCGAGAAAGGCTTGTTTGCCCTCGGCTCCCTCTTCTGTCATGTAATAAAGTAGGGTGGCATTGCCAGCGAGTTCTTGTAAACCAGCTTGTCCGTCACAATCAGCGTTGAAGGCGGCTTTGAGACATCGAATTGCGATCGGACTTTTTTCTAAAATCTCCTGTGCCCATTGAATACCTTCGGCTTCTAGTTGTTCGACTGGGACGACGCAATTAATTAAGCCCATTTCTAAAGCTTGTTGTGCATCATATTGGCGGCAGAGAAACCAAATTTCTCTAGCTTTTTTTTGTCCCACGATGCGGGCAAGATAGCTGGCTCCAAAACCACCGTCAAAACTGCCGACTTTCGGGCCCGTCTGTCCGAAAATGGCATTATCGGCAGCGATGGTAAGGTCGCAAATTAAGTGTAGGACGTGTCCACCACCGATCGCATATCCAGCCACTAAAGCAATCACCACTTTCGGCATCGAACGTATCAGGCGTTGTAAGTCGAGCACATTCAAGCGGGGGATGCCAGTATCATCCACATAACCCGCATGTCCCCGCACGCTTTGATCGCCACCAGAACAGAAGGCATATTTGCCATCAGTGTGTGGACCATAGCCAGTAAATAGAACAACACCAATAGTGGTATCTTCACGAGCATTACAGAAAGCATCGTACAGTTCAAAGACTGTTTCAGGACGGAAAGCATTGCGTTTATGGGGACGATTGATGGTGATTTTCGCAATGCCATCAGTTTTTTGATACAGAATATCTTCGTAGGTTTTGGCAGTTTGCCAGTTAATTTGCATTGGTATGGAGTGCGCTGTTGCTTCAAGAATTTTATCGCGGACGTAGGGACATACGATACCTGCGGTGGTCACTGAGCTAAGTCGTACCCCTCCGGGGAAGCAAGCTACGCGGAGCGTCTCGTAGAGAAGTGTGGGCTACGCCGACGCTAAAATTGGTATCTCAAGCCTTTACAATCTGGTAATTGTCTGGGTGCTGAGGAATAAAAATGCGACGTGACACCATCTTCTACAAATTATTTAAGCAATTTCCCGGTTTGCTGTTTGAATTAGTAGATGAACCACCCGCAGAAGCGCAAAACTACCAATTTGAATCGGTTGAAGTGAAAGAAACGGCGTTTCGGATTGATGGAGTGTTTTTACCTCCCGCGAATGCAGTTTCTAAAACCGTCTTTTTTGCAGAAGTCCAGTTTCAGAAGGACGAAGACTTATATCACCGCTTCTTCAGCGAATTGTTTTTGTTTCTCTACCGCAACTCTATTCGTTACGATGACTGGTTTGGAGTAATAATTTTTCCTTCTCGCAGTCTGGAACCTTCCAACTCAATGATTCACCGCGCTTTGTTGGAAAGTGGTCAAGTCAGGCGGGTTTATCTGGATGAGTTGGGTGATTTGCGACAACAACCTTTGGGATTAGGTTTGATGTTGCTGACAAATGTTACTTCTGAAACCGAAGCAGTGGAAGGGGCGCGGTTTTTGCTGGAACAAGCACAGCAACAGTCGGAACAAGCGATAATTGATTTGGTGACGACAATTCTTGTCTACAAGTTTTCTAACCTTAGTCGAGAGGAGATTGCAACGATGTTGGGACTGAATTTGGAAGAACCACGGGCGATTCGGGAAGCAAAGGAAGAAGGACGAGAGGAAGAAGCGCGATCGCTCATCTTAAGACTATTAAACCGACGGGTGGGTGAGTTTCCTGAGTCGCTTCAGCGCCAGATTCAAGGGTTATCGGTGGAACAGTTGGAAGCTTTAGGTGATGCTTTGTTGGATTTCTCTACTCTTGCTGATTTGGAAGGGTGGTTACAAGGTGAAGTAAGCGGGTAAGTTTCACGCACAGCAGAAAGGCGATCGCACCCGTTAAAATTCTCAAAGCTACAAATCTGAGACTGGAAGACACGCGGGTATATCAGGAAATCGTGGAAGGAAGAGTGCGATCGCTTATCCTGCGACTGTTAAAACGACTATTATGTAGTTAAATTACTGAGTAATTTTTAGGCAAAATTCAGGCATTATCGCTGGAATAGTTGGAAGCGTTAGCTTTGGCATTTTTTTATAGAGTTCTCTGTTTTATACTTAAAAAATTGTATTGATTATGGCAATGGAGATTGTCCTTTGACTTCATTCAGTAGCTACAAAGTAACTGCATCTAAGTGGATTACCATATTTGACTCACCATTCTACCCAGATTCTTTAGATGAAGCGAAAATGCTCTACGAGAAAGTTTTGGAGCGTTTTATAGAATTGGTATACGAAGCAACAAACTCTGCAAATTTGCTAGAAATTATTACAAAAGAGCCAGATCCTTTACGTATTCAACTTCTTAGAGTATTTCGGAGATATGTATCACCAGATACGACAGTAGAAATGACCAAGAAAAAACGTGATATTCCCAACATAATTAACGATTTTGGTGATAGATTTCGTAGCTTAGAAGAAGTTAGAAGAAATTTGCAAAGTCGTCCTGTACCTGATGAAACTCTGATGGCTCTTCTTTTAGAACAGAGTAAACGTGGACAAAAAGGCTATGACTTGACAGAAGCATTTTTCTTATGGTTTGACAGAGTATTTGGTAAAAACTATATAATTCAGGGGCCAGCCCGTGCTGGAAAAGATGTAATGCTTGACAAGGTTTTAGATAATTGGGAAGCTAAAACTCCAGCAGATATTTTTATATCTCGATTAGATGGAACTCCATTGATAGTTGGATTTGCTCGTTATGATTCTGATAGAGGTGGTTCTCAAGAAGATGATCGAACTGGTGGAAATCGAGATAAAGCAACTGATATTCTTAGATATGCTGAGACCTATAAAGTTGATTTAAAAGTATTTTTTTTGAATGATGGCCCAGGATTACTACTAGGATCTATGTGGAATGATTACGCTCGTTTAGAAAGCTATGGTAGTTGCAAAATAATGGTATGCACTCTGAAAATGCTTGATGATAGATTTACACTAGATTGGCTTGAAAGTTGAGTTTGCTATCCCAATCATGTATTACACTTTCAGAGAGAAACTCTAATTCTGGTGTTTCTTCAATATACAAATCTAGACCGCTTCGTAAAACTCTATTTGTACCTATTAAGCATTTTTGTTCATATTTAGCAGAACTATTTCCGTTAATGAAGTCACCCATTACTTCTGTTCCTTTGACTAAACGCTGAACTATTGTAGCTATAGCAAGTTGTGAATTATCAATCGCTATCCATTTTCTACCTAGCTCTTCAGCTATAGCAGCAGTAGTTCCACTTCCAGCGAAGGCATCTAACACAATATCTTCCTCATTAGATGAGGCTAGAATTATTCGTTTAATCATATCTGGATTTTTTTCTGTTGGATAGCCAGTAATTTTAATATTTTGATTGTGAGCATCCTTGCAATCAAGCCAAATATCTTGAACTGAAATTCCCTGACTATTGTCTAAATAAACTTTTCTTCTTGGGTTTCCTGTTGGCGACCAGTAAATCTCTCCGCGTGCATCCATTTGGTCTAAAGTCTCTGGAGTATATTGCCAGTGTTTACCTGGAGGAGGTAGCATTCCTCTCCAGGGTTGACCTGTTGCACCTTTTCTTACACCTGGTGCATGAACAGGAACTTTCTTATAAACTCTTCCAGTCTCTTTTTCAACATATTGATATTCTTTCTTTGCAGTAGTTTCAGTCCAAGGGTTAAAAGGCTGATTCCATATATAATTATCTGTTTTTGTGTAAAATAAAATGTAGTCTGCGGTATTACCGTACTGTTTACGTGTATAGTTTTTTGGGTTACATTTTTTCCTGGTAATCCAATTACGAAAGTTTTTAGAACCAAAAATTTCATCCATTAGAATTTTGACAGCACAAGCCATCTTCTCATCTAAATGCAGATAAATAGAACCTTCCTCTGATAAAAGCTCTCTTAGTAAAACCAGTCGTTGACGTAACAACTCTAAGTATTCTGCACCTTCCATTAGGTCATGGTAAGCATGATCTCTTTGACGAGATTCAAAACTACTCCCTGTTGCATAGGGAGGATCAATATAAACTAAACTAACTTTACCAGCGACAGTATCATCGTTTAATAATGAACTAAGAACTCTTAAATTTTCTCCATATATTAGTCTGTTCTTTGGATGTTCATCTACACTTATTATCCGGCGTAACTTGGCTACCGGAGTTTTTAATATATCTTCTAAAGCAATTTTTCCTTCATATTCCAGACGAAAAGGAATTACATTTTGTTTTTTATTTTTACGGCTATTTCCAGTAGATATTCCCGTTGCCATTTGAGTTAATATTTTATTATGCTTATTTTTTAGTGTTATTGATTTGTAGGAACTCATCTAAGTCTTTTTTTCTGATACGCCAAATTCTTGACCCTACTTTTGTAGCTTTAAGATTATTTGATGATATCCATCTTTGTACAGTTCTTTGGTGAACACGAAGAAGTTTAGCTACTTCAATAGTTGTCAAAAATGAAATATCTTTTTCACTCTCATTATTGTTATGTTCCGCATCTTGTCGCATTTGTCGCTAGAATCGCTAGATTCGTTATTATACTACTAATTTTAATACTTTGCAAGGGTCAGGAGTGCCAATACTTAAAACGTTTGTAGTAGAGTACTTTTAATTTTGATATTACAAACGCTATTTTTTACTGTTATTCACCAACACCTAACAGAATAGTTAAATCGTAATATCTGCTGCAAACTTCCTTAAATTATCCTGTCGCCACTTAGCATCTTTTTTACGATTTGTCCGCACCTCAAAAACCCGAATTCCCTTAGCTGGAAGCGGGTTTAACTTTTGCTGCAACTGCTGCCAAGAAGTAATCAATTCATGTGGCACATTATAAGTAGCGCACAACTGAGCAAAATCAATATCTTGAGGAGTGCCAAAAAACTCTTCAAATGGTGGCTCAAATTTGGCTATGGGTAACATTTCAAAAATTCCACCGCCATTGTTGTTGATTAATACAATCGTGAGATGTCCGACAAATTTATTGCGGATTAAAAAACCATTGGTATCATGCAACAGTGCTAAATCTCCCGTTAACATCACACTACTTTGCTGGCGATGGGCAATTCCTAATGCTGTGGATAATGTGCCATCGATACCATTTGCACCCCGGTTAAAGTACGATCGCACTCCTAAATTATTTGGTTTCCAGAAATATTCCACATCCCGCACAGGCATACTATTAGCAATAAATAGAGGCGTTCCTGGCGGTAAAATCTGAGAAATTAACCAAGCTGCTTTACTCTCGATTATTTCATCTATTTTCCCCATAGTCTGGTCAACAAGTAACCGAACCTTAGTTTCCGCATCACACCATTGCTTTCCATAGTCTGAGGAGAAAGATAAATTTATCTCCTCTATTTTTATGTCTTCTACAGATATCCGTAAATGCGTCGTTCTCCCGTGCAAAGGGTCGAGGTTTTGGTCACTAGGATCAATTACCCAGCGTCGCGGCTGGGTTGCATCTATCCAGCTACGCAGTTCTTTACTTGTAGGCATTTCACCCACCTGAATCACCATTTCGGGTGCTAGCTGTTTTGCTAGCTGCTGATTTCGCAAAATTAGGTCATAGGTAGAAATTAAATAGGGGTTGAGTTCGGCATAATTTCTCACTGGGGAGAGTCCCTCAGCTAGTACAGGCCATTTGAGAGTTTGGGAAAGTTGCGCGATCGCTCTACAATATTCCTCTGGTTGCGACGGTTGAGCAACACCTGCGATGATGATACTGCGATCGCATTCTTTCCATTCTTGGGGAATGGGGAATGGGGAATGGGAAATGGGGGATGAGTTTGCTATTGCTGCGAAGAAGTCTTCTGATTCCAAGTGCGATCGCAAATAACTCAAGTCCGTTCCATCAGGAACAGGCGCTAAGGGATCGCGAAAGGGAATATTCAAATGTACTGGCCCCTTTGTCGGATTTTGCGCCCTTTCCCAGCTATGAATTACCGTTTGTCGCAGATAAGCTAGCATTCCCATCTCGGCACAGGGTAAGGCTAACTCTGTTTGCCAATTTGGGTAGTTTCCATATAATCTCAATTGATCTATGGTTTGCCCAGAGTGACAATCTCGCAGTTCTGGCGGTCTATCGGTAGTTAATATCAATAGTGGGACGCGATTATATGAGGCTTCTATGACTGCGGGATAAAAATTTGCCCCTGCTGTACCAGAGGTACAAACTAGCACCACAGGTAGTCCGGTTGCTTTAGCTTGTCCCAAAGCAAAAAAGGCGGCGGAACGTTCATCGAGAATGGAAATCGCTTCAATCTCAGGTGCTTGTTGAGCAAAGGCGATCGCTAAGGGTGTAGAGCGCGATCCCGGACAAATGATAGCACAAGTTAATCCCAACCGCTTTAGCGTCTCTGTTAAAATATAAGCCCAAAGTTGATTAACATTTTTATAAGCGATCGGCATTAAATCAAACATAGCTATAAAACAATCTTAAATTTTAGATTTTGTCTAGGGAAATTCAATTTAAAATCCATCAATGCGGTGTTGAGTTCCATCACCGTAGCGCGAGTTTGGAGGAAAGAAAATCTCCAAGCAAACTTGCTCTACTTTCTACAAAATGCACAATTTGCTCTCAAACTTTTATGGACTGCATTCATTTAACGGGAATTCGCGGCTATGGCTACACTGGGTATCTACCAGAAGAACAGGTGCTAGGACAATGGTTTGAGGTGGATGTAAGGTTATGGTTGGATATCTCCACAGCGGCCAAGACTGACGCGATCGAAGACACTTTAGATTATCGCAGCGTCATTAGCTTGATACAACATCTGATCAAAACGTCTAAATTCGCTTTGGTGGAAAAATTGGTAACAACGATCGCAGATTCTATTCTCCAAGAGTGCGATCATGTAACAAAAGTCCAAGTCACTCTCAGCAAACCTGCTGCACCTATTCCAGACTTTGGTGGCAAAATTAGTATTGAATTGACTAAAAGTAAGTCTAATCTTTAAAGCATAAAACTTGTTTTTTTTCAATATCTATTAGTTAGCAAAAAAATGGGGTTTATATGGAGTGTGGAAGTATCTCATAAAGAGAATCTTTCTTGCCATTACCCCCAGCACCCGCTCATTCTCAAAAAACTAAAAAATCCTGTGATCTGCTGATGAGTATTAACTTGTGTGTTTTCAGATCACAGGATTTGTGATTAGTATTCACCAGAAGCAATAAATAGTTACAAATAATACATTTTACTCATAATTCAAGATTTCAGACAGTTTCAGGCGGTAATTTAGACCTCGCCTGAGACAAAACCTATTTGTCGATAAACAGTATTAAACTGTTCAATTCCAGATAACAATTAATTTTTATTAGTATTTTAGTAAGTATATACTATATTGCATATAATACACTATTAGATTTTTTTAATTTGTATCAAAGTAATATACTGTGATTTTATGAAGTTTTCTTCTTGATTAATTTTTACATAGATACTATACTGAGTATTTATACTTTTCAGAAGAAAAATTATTGTATACGTTCTAAAATCATTTTTTGAGTGTTTGTAATTATATGGTAATTTGGATTGATGTTAATGACATGATATTAGCTGTATGTACTAATGAGAAGTTAGTTTTGACAAGCACAAAAATTATCTGAGGTTAATAACGTAAACTACCCACAAATTGCTCTTAGCAATATGGTGGAGGCTATTATGCTCTGACTTCAAGGAGACAATTAATTAGTCAATATTGAAATCAAGTAAGAAGACAAAGGTAGTTGGAGATTGTTTATGATAAAATGATTATTTTTTAATCGAGTTGACACTGACAATAAAAATCTGAACCTTAGCAAACAGGTTGTCATAAGATGTTCGCCCGTAAAATCCTAGTTGTTGAGGATGAAAAAATTCTAGCCTCAAATATTAGAAAAAGCTTACAAAAATTAGGTTATTCCGTTTCAGAAATAACTAAATCTGGTAAAGAGGCGATTAAAAAAGTAGCAGAAACTCATCCAAATTTAGTATTAATTGATATCTGCCTAGCTGGAGAAATAGACGGTCTACAAGTAGCGGATATTATCCAGAATCACTTCCATGTGCCTGTAGTATATCTAACAGAATGTTCGGAATATAAAACATTACACAAAAATCAGTTAAGTGAGCCTTTTGGTTACATAGTCAAGCCATTTATTGAAAGTGATTTACATTTTACGATTGAAATGGCGCTGTATAAACATCAGAGCAAAAAGATATTATATGAAGAAAAACAGAGGTTAACGGCAATTATTAATAGTATGGGCTGTGCAGTGATTGTGACATACGCGAATGGTTGTATTCAAATGATGAATCCCAGAGCAGAACTAATCACTGGTTGGAAGCAAAGTGAAGCCTTTGGTAAAGATTTAGTAGAAGTTGTTAATTTAGTTGACAAAGATGTAGGAGAAACAATTGAAAATTTAGCCACTTATGTAATCGAAGCAGGCGAAGTTTTCGATTTACCAGAAAACTGTACACTGATTACCAAAGATGGCCAAGAAATAGCAATTGGGGATAATGTTGCACCGATCCACGATCAAAATGGTAATATTACTGGCGCGGTTTTAGTTTTTCAAGACATCACCAAACGTAAGCAGACAGAGGCGCAACTGGTGCGTAATGCGTTTTATGATGGGCTAACAGAATTACCGAATCGTGTTTTATTTTTAGATCGGCTTAGACAAACCATTGAACGTAGCAAACGCAGAAGTGATTATTATTTTGCAGTTTTATTTTTGGATTTAGATGGCTTCAAAGAGATTAACGATCGCTTTGGGCATGGAATAGGAGATGATTTTTTAGTGGCGATCGCTAGACGTTTAGAGTCATGCTTACGTAGTGGCGATACTGTAGCACGATTTGGTGGTGACGAATTTACTGTTCTTTTGGAGGATATTAAAGACATTACCGACGCTACCAATGTTGCCAAACGTATTCAAGATTCTTTACGATTGCCAGTTAACCTGAATGGATATGAATTATCTGCTACAGCTAGCATTGGGATTACTTGGAATTTTAGTAATTATGAGGAGCCTGCAACTTTGCTCCGAGATGCTGATATTGCGATGTACCAAGCTAAACGGCAGGGAAAAGCTACTTATGCCATATTTAGTTAACAATGGAATATGCTACTCTAGCCGCTACTAAGGTTATGGTATACAACCGAGAAGTCCTATAAGTCAGTTATGGAAAAAACCGAAAAACAGAAAATGCTCGCAGGCGAATTATATCTGGCGGAAGATCCAGAATTGGCTGCCGGCATGAAGCGAGCTAGTCGTCTATTGCGAAGTTACAATTCTACAACCGAAGAACAGCAAGAGCAACGGCAGCAAATTTTACAAGAATTATTTGGAAAAATCGGTGACAAAGCATTAATAGTGCCACCCTTTCACTGCGACTATGGCAGTAATATTTTCGCTGGCGATAGATTTTATATGAACTATGGCTGTGTAATTTTAGACTGCAATACAGTTCATATTGGTGAAAATGTCTTGTGCGCTCCTTATGTGCAAATTTATACTGCTTATCATCCGACAGAGCCAGAAATTCGTCTTTCTGGTAGAGAATTAGCTACCCCAATTAAAATCGGTAATAATGTCTGGATTGGTGGCAATGCAATTATTTGTCCAGGTGTAACTATTGGTGATAACACAACCATTGGTGCTGGTAGTGTAGTTGTCAAAGATATACCTGAAAATGTTGTCGCTGCTGGCAATCCCTGCCGCGTCATTCGGTATTTGTCGTAGAATTTAAAATTTATAACCTCTAGCAATCCAATAGAGCCAGTCTGCGATCGCTTCTTGAGTTTCACTGTCAGCATCAATGGCTGCTATTTCAGATAATTTTGCAGAATATACATCATCATCCTTACCATTAATGTAAGCCACTTCTACAAGCATATCTTTCAAGCACTCATCATCTGGGGCCATTCCCAGTACTTCCACTTGTTTCTCCTCGGTAGAACCTGATTTGCGTCCCTTCTTAGTCCATTTAGCCATAAAGGGAAAATTCAGGGTCTCTTCGAGGTAATAGTACCAACCCATAGCCCGGTCTTCTTTGTCTTCAGCATCTACAATGATCTCTGTTTTAATGCGATGCTCTCGGTTTTCGTCGGCTTCAACACTAGGCATAAGATAACACTTTGCGTATAATGCATTTTGATAATACTACCAAAGTCAATATTTAAGAATAATTTTTCTAAAATATAGTTAAGTATATCTAAGCTCTAGAAAAAACCGCTTGTCATTGACAAACGGTTTTCTAGTTATTCCTCTCAAAGGGGAACTTATTGGTTGTACTTAGATGCTAAGGTCTTTCTTAACACTAAAACGCGAAATATTAAACAAGTCTCAAATCAGGATAATTTGCTAACACATCATCAGATGTCAGGGTATCATTTTCAGCTTGCGGAGTCCAAAGAACTTCAATTGCCAGAAGCTTTTCGCTAGGGATACTACCAATTTGCCGCAAAGCTTGACGCAAATCATCAGCACTATTAATCGCTGTGGGGATTTCAAACTTACCTAGTGTCGCCGCCAGCAAGGTGACAACAATGTATTCACCAGGGCCTTCGGTAAATAGGCGGGTGGGGTTGTCGAGTTCACCAGCCGGAGGTAAAGCATCTTTAGCAAGGGCTGCTTTTAGCTGGTTGTTGACATTAGAAAGAGTTTCTTCGCTAAACTTGCTGCGTTCTGCCAGTGATAACCGATTAAACTGACTTTCAGCTGAATTCAAACTGGCTTGTTGAGTGCCACCGCCTGCATATACAAAGTATTCAGGATGACGGAGTAAAGCTAGGCTGGCTTCTTGGAGAATTTCTGCTCTGCCTTCTGGGGTGTTAGTATCAGCCGTTTCAGCAATATGGTTGAGTTCATTTTGCAATTCACGCGCTTGAGCTAACAAACCTACTTGCAAACGGGTTACAGAAACAGGAGAGTTACTGGTGTAATCTGCTTCTGAAGTTTCACCACTAGAGACGCGGCGGAAAGTTTGCAATAAGAAATTAGCGATCGCAAAGAAGATTAAGATGCCAAATAGACCACCAAATCCTCCCCCAATACCCCAGAAGGGAAGTAGGAAGGGAAAGCCAAAACCACCACCAAAACCACCACCAGGATAGTATCCGCCTCCACCAGGATAGTATCCGCCACCACCAGGAGGTGCATAAGTGCGTGGTGTATAGGTGCGGCTAGAAGGCGCTCTAAAGGAGCCGCCACCGATGCGCCCCCCACTGCGGGCCGCTAATGCTCCATCAGCGTGACTAAGCACCAAAGTTAACACCAGGCTTAGAGCTAGGAAGGTTTTTAACAGAGGTTTGATGGTTTGTTGTAGTTTTTTACGCATAATACAATCGCTTGGAAAACAGAATTATTTATGATTTCTCCCTATGCTGGTAGGAGTGTTGCGATCTTTCGTTAACGCCAGCCCGTAATCAGCAAGCTTTGTAGCATTCACGTAGCATTCACTTTTAAAGGCTACATATTCAATTTACCGCGTCTTATCTTGGCTAGGTAGCGATCGCAGGGGGGATTTCTCGACTGGGGAACCGTACCTTAAGATATGTTCACAATTACAGAAAGTTGCAATGTCTACCATAGGCTATGCCTAGTGACTATAACTTTCAGAATACAGTCTTGGATTATACAGACGATTTTAAAATTTGGCTATAACTGCTAGCTTTTATTTATTGTTCATCATGTACAGAAATTCTCAAGTAGTGAGAAATTTGCAGCAAAAATAAAATCAACACAATAAAAAACAATCTTTCTGGCTAATCTTCTAAGATCGGCTTGCAATTTGTCTACCAAATTCGTTTTAAAAGAAATAAAATGATAATTATGGCTTTGAAAATAATCCTAATTGTAAATAAATTAAAAATTATTTGAAATATAGTCACCAACTTTATTATGGAACATATTTCTCAACTAACAGCCGAAATCAGAGACAAAGCTGCATACCCAGATATCCTAGTCATATCCCGGATTTTCCTGCCAAAAGAAGCTGTAATTGGGGAATATATCTACAATCGCTGTCTCCAAGATCCTGAACGAGTTATTGTACTGGCGGCTAGTTGTTCAGGAGATCAAGTATTTGATCGAAGTCAACAATTTCCTGTGTATCGCTGGTATTATCCCAGATACTGGCGTAATGGCTGTGTGGGAAATATCCTGAAGCCTTTGCTCAATATCGTCTGCTCATTTGTTCTAGCAATTAAACTTTATTTTCGCTATCACTACCGTTATATAGAGTGGGGCCACGGCTATGATTTTCCTTCACTGTTGCTATTGAGTTATTTGTTACCTATTCGCTTTTTTATCTATCTGCACGGCAACGATCTTCTTTGTACTTTACACAATCCCGTGCTGCGATCGCTATTTAAATTAACACTCAAACGCGCCGAAGGCATTGTTTGTAACAGTTCTTATACAAGAGACTACCTCAGAACTGCTTTGCGATTAGATACTCCTACCCACGTCATTAACCCAGTCATCAGACCAGAAAAATTTGGTAATAATGTTGCGAGTCCGAGTAGCCTGGATGATTTACGTGTTCGCGTGCGTCAAACCTACAATATTCCTGAATCAGCAATAGTTATTCTCTCTATCGGTAGACTAGTAAAACATAAAGGTTTCGACCGAGTAATTGATAACATCCCACTATTGCTAACTTTTGGAGTCGATGTCCACTATATAATCTGCGGTCAAGGGCCAAGTGAATTGGAACTGAAATCGTTGGCGCATCGTTTACGAGTAGATCAGCGTGTACACTTTGCCGGATATGTCGCAGAGCGAGAATTAGCGGGTCATTATGCAGCTTGCGATATCTTTGCTATGCTGACTTTATTGGATACTAAACCTAATAATATAGAAGGTTTTGGTATGGTTTATTTAGAAGCAAGTTACTTCGGTAAGCCGATAATTGCCCCTCGTTTAGGCGGTGTTCTAGATACAGTTCAGCATGAAGAAAATGGGATACTAGTTAATCCTAATTCTGGCTATGAAGTTTTTCAAGCTTTCAATCGGTTGTGCAAAGACCAACAACTACGTGAGCAACTCGGTCGCAAAGGTAAAGAATTAGCCAAGCGTAGAACTCTTCATCGATCGCTTTATAAATCAGAGGAAAAAAACGCGATTTTATGATCTAAATAAGCAAGATTGCAGTGTAAAATTTCGCTTGTGATGCGATTAAATATGCAATGAAAAATATCTGGTTTCGCATAGAGCGATTTGTTCGGCGTTATTCAAAGCGTCGAAAGCAATCTTTTATATTTACAATCATTGGATGTCTTGCTGTATTGAGTGTGATTACATCTGGGACAATAGACTTCTTGCAGAAGTCGGGAAAAGGGGAAGGAGAAAGGGGGAAAGGTTTGGTATTTTCCCTTTCCCCACCTCTTGCAAAAAGCACTTTTGCAAGAGGTCTAATGTATGTTGTGGCTCAACCTGCTTCAACCTCATCTGAACGTCCCGCGATGAAAGCGCCAAATTTTGGGCGACACTTTCAAGAATTCGGGCGCGAAGGCTCAATCTTGATTTACGACTCAAAAAACAACCGCATCTATGAACACAATCCTCAACGTAATGCAACTGCCATCGCTCCAGCTTCGACATTCAAAATTTTTAACGCGTTAGTGGCATTAGAAACAGGTGTAATTCCTGATGATGTGGCGGTTCTCACTTGGGATGGAATTCACCGAGATTTTGATGCCTGGAATCATGATACAAATTTGCGTCAAGCCTTTAAAGATTCAACTGTTTGGTTCTATCAAGTACTGGCACGTAGGGCTGGATATGAACGGATGCAGCAATTTATCAATAAAGTAGGTTACGGGAACCGTCAGATTGGCACTGCCGCAGACATCGATCGTTTTTGGCTACAACCGCAGTTATTGCAAATCACACCCAAAGAGCAAATTAAGTTTTTGCAACGGTTGTATCAAGGCGATTTGCCTTTCTCACAACGGACAATGAATCTTGTTAAAGACATTATGATACGCGAACAAACTCCAGATTACACACTGCGAGGAAAGACAGGATGGTTAACGACTACTAAACCAAACATTGGTTGGTTTGTGGGTTATTTAGAACAAAACAAAAACGTCTACTTTTTCGCCACAACCCTTGATATGCAAAAATCAGAAGATGCACCCATCCGCATCGAGATTACACGACGCAGCCTTAAGGATTTGGGTTTGCTGGCTCAAATCAACTAACCACCCCCGACAATAGTTACCACTTCTAAGCGATCGCCTGGTTGCACTTTTGTTTGTGGCCAAAATTGGCGGTGTAAAATTTCGCCGTTATACTCCACAACCACCAAGCGGGGGTTAAAACCCAACTGTTGGAGTAAGTCGGGTAAAGAAGTTTGAAACGAACAGCTACGGGTTTCCCCATTTATCTGAATCGTAATCTCATTAGACATAATATGTAGGAACTGGGGACTGGGGATTGGGGTATTTGGTTACTTACTTTGGACAAATGACAAATGACTAATGACAAATGACTCTTTTAAAGTTCTGGTTTAATGCGATTGAGTTGGGAGAGCAAATATTGTGTTACTAGGGTAGGCTGTTCGGCTTGCATGAGCGATCGCACCACCGCTACACGTTCGGCTCCCGCATCGATTACATCATTGATATTATTGGCATCTATTCCCCCAATCGCAAACCAGGGAATTGAGCAATTTTTGGCAGCATAGCTGACATATTCTAGCCCTGTTGCTGCCTTACCTACTTTTGTGGGAGTTTCATAAACTGGCCCCACGCCAATATAATCTACACCTTCAGCAATTGCTGCTTGCATTTCTTCTTTATTTGTGGTAGAAAGACCTATCAGACGTTGCGAACCCAGTAATTGCCGAGCGATGGCAATAGGCATATCTTGTTGTCCCAGATGCACCCCATCGGCATCGATCGCTAAAGCTAGATCCACGCGATCGTTAACGATGAACAAAGCACCGTAGATATGGCACAACTGCCGTAATTTTCTCGCTTGTTCCAGACGCAAAGAATCATCGGCGGTTTTGTCGCGGTACTGTAAAAGTGTTAATCCTCCTTTGAGTGCAGCTTCGACGTTGCTCAACAAATTTTCACTAGGGGAAGTAACAAGATACAAACGCGATCGCCACAACAATTGATGGCGTTGATGACCCATTAAACTGCTTTCTAAGGTATAAACCTGATAGCGCATCTGCTTACAAGCTTTAGCCATATTTGGCTGGTAGAGCTTGCTGTATTCTTCCAACACCCGTAATGCTTCTTCTATCCGGCAAAAGTTAGCTTGCAATACCGATTTGATACTAGCTCGTTGTTCTTCTTGAGGATGGGTTAACTCAGTCCCCAGATCGCCTGGTGTATCTCGCGCCGCCCGCAATTCGGAGGTATGCCACTTAGCTACCTCTTGTCGCAAGCGCTTGCATTCAAGAGCCAACTGAGCATTATTCAACCCAAACCGACACCATTCCTCAATAATTCGCAAGCCCTCACGAGCGCGGTCTAAATTGGCATCTAAAATGCGGTAAACAACTTGCTGGATTTGCTCTTTTTGGCTGTATGGCTCGACCATTACAACAACCCCATTAGTGCTTTCATCGAAGTGTGAATTATCATAAGTCCTAGTAACCATAGTTAAATAATTTGCTTTTTTTTACTAGATTTTTGCCGAACCTACGCAAAATAACGTATTAGTAAGGGTTACGGTAAATTATCCCATGTTCCTATAGACAGTAATAAGGGTAGTTTGAGGCTACAGTTTCGCACTAAGCTTAGTCAAGTATTTTACGGTAAACGACAAGCTTACAAAGAACCCAGAAGAGGGGATACACCAGAAAATCCACAATTGGACATAGGAGTAGAAAAGAATATAGAGACGCATTAGTGTCGCGGGGCGAAGCCTAGTACCGCAAGGCGGAATTAAAAATTAAAAATTTATACAGCGTAAGCGTTTCATTGATTTGGAAAGGGTGGTTTATGCCGCTCTGTACTAGTCCAATTTCGCCTCTCTACGAGGGTTTTGGATAACGCATATTTAATTTCACTTCTAGGTCTATTGAAACATCGAAGTGAAAATGATATAGGCACAATTGATAAATTGTGCCTACCAAGGATTTTGGGCAACGCATAATTAATTTCTGGAGATGTTTAATATCATTTATTACTATGTATTAAATATCGCCAATTGTTCAATATATGAGTAATATTATCGAGATAATACTTTTTAAGATATAAGAATTTGTTATTACTTCTAAGGAGTTGTGTTAAATATGATTCTCCTTCGTGTGTTTCCTAAGTACCATAAAGTAGATGTTATGCTTGCAAAGCTGAAGTTTTTGGAATCTGCAAGGCTTTTATTTTTTAGTTTTTCAGTATTATCTTTGACTGTAGGTCTGGGAGCGGCAAATATGACGTTCCTAGATAGCGCGATCGCTCAGATGCCATCGACATCAGATTCAGCACCTCTAAATGAGAAAACACCGTCTCAAGTTAACGTGCTGTTTGTCAACCCTAGTGTTGGAGATGACAAAGCAGGCAATGGCAGCGAATCCGCTCCGGTAAAAACTATTACCCATGCGTTGCGATTAGCTAACGCTAATACTGTAATTATGCTTTCCCCCGGCACTTATAGCGCCGAGACAGGAGAGGAATTTCCCTTAATGCTGAAACCGGGTATCTCAATTCAAGGCAACCCTAGCAATCAAGGTAAGGAAATTATCATTCAGGGAGGCGGTGATTACTTGAGTCGGAGCTTTGCCGGTCAAAATGTCACAATTGTGGGGGCAAATCAAGCTTTGCTGACTGGAGTAACGGTGACGAATCCTAATCGTCGTGGTTACGGTTTATGGATTGAATCTAGCAATCCGGTAGTCTCAGAAAATACATTTACTGGCAGTACTCAAGATGGCATTTCTGTTAGTGGTAATGCTGCACCCACCATTAGCAAGAATTACTTCGATCGCAATGGAGCTAATGGCATCACAATTGCTGGTAACTCTAGTCCGCAAGTGAAGGAAAATGTCTTTCACCAAACGGGTTTTGGAATTAATATTGCTCAAAATGCTGCTCCTATAATTATAGGTAATCAAATTCAGAACAATAGATCGGGAATTGTGGTACAGGCAAATGCCCGCCCGATTTTACGGAATAATTCTATTCAAGATAATAAAGAAGATGGTTTAGTTGCGATCGCTCAAGCAATGCCAGATTTGGGTAGTGCATCGGAACCTGGGGGTAATCAATTTCAAAATAATGCTCGCTACGACATTAACGCCAGCGCTGCTAAACAAATGATTTCTGCTGCTGGTAACAACCTTGTGAGCGATCGCATCACTGGCAAAGTAGATATTAACGGAACAACAGCAGTAGCAACCCAAAATTCTCAACCAGTTCCCAACAACGTATTACGACAAATACCACCAAGTGGGGAAATTACCTTCTCAGCTCCCGAAATCCCTGAAACTCCTAATGGGCAAACCAGCAACAGTATTTCAGCAAATAATCCTGCTCCTAGACAATTAAACAGTCAACTGCTGCCATTAATGCCAGCCAATAATGTACCGCCTTCCTTGCCTATATCCAAACAACCACCGACTTCTAAAGTCGCCGGATTTCCTACTCCTAGCAGCTTGTCAGGTAGACAAATACCAATTAACGCACAGCCACCTGATACGCCACAGTTAAATTACGTGCGGATTGATCCTAATACCATTGAGTTTGCTGCCCCTGAGTCCCCATCCAATTCAGTTGCACAGCCACCAGTTTCAAATATGAGGAATCAAACACAGCCATTACCAATACTAGAAACTGCTGCTCCTGGTGCTTCAGAACTTTTACCACTTCCCAATCCCAATATCCCCATTGCTAATACTCGCAATCTGCAAACCAGTTCTGCAAGTATTCCTTATAGTGGTAACTCTGCAAGACAATTTGGTATACGTTATCGCGTAGTAGTTCCACTCTTTACTGATAGAGATCGAGATTTAGTGCGATCGCTTGCTCCTGGTGCGTTTCTCACAGTTTGGGATGGTCAAAGAGTTATGCAAGCAGGAGTATTTAGCAGTGAATATAACGCTAAAGAAATGCTAAAAACACTCTCTAATAAAGGTTTAAGAGCCATTATGGAGCCGTTGAATTAATTAGATATTGGGCAAAAGGGGTTGAGGGGAAAGACTTACATCCCCTCCAGTCTTTTTCCTCAATTTTGAATTTTGATGTCAGGGCGATTGCTCTTTAACGGGTAAAGTAAACTGAAGACAGAAATCCCACAAATCCAAGAATTGCCCCCATGAGCGTTAAAATCGAATTTCAGCTTACCGCTCCACCATTTCGTTGGGATGAAGCTGGAGGTATTCGCATCGGTCAGAGCCGCGTTACTCTCGATAGCTTGCTAGCAACATACCATAACGGCTCTACACCTGAAGAAATTGCTGTTCAGTATCCTGTTCTCTGTTTAGGGGAGATATACGCAGCGATCGCATATTATCTCACCCATCGCCAAGAAATCGACAATTACCTAGAGCAGCGTCGCAAAAAAGCTCAACAACAGCGAAATCAATTTGTCCAGCAGCATAATTTAGTTAATCTTAGGCAGCGCTTGCGCGATCGCTATCAGCCCCAAGGAGAATTCTAGGCAGTGCGTCTATTGACTGATGAGAACTTCAATGGCTCGATATTGCGGGGCTTGATCAGACGTTTACCTGGATTGGATATTGTTCGTGTCCAAGATGTCGGTCTAATCCATACTGATGATTCTACTATCTTAGAATGGGCAGCCAATGAAGAACGCATCTTGCTTACCCATGATGTAGCAACGATTACTGTTTATGCTTATGAGCGAATCAACAAAGGTTTGTCTATGCCCGGAGTTGTTGAAGTTATTGCAACGGCTCCGATCGGACAGGTTGTTGACGACTTATATTTATTCGTTCGTTGCAGTAAGTTTGGTGAATATGAAGGTCAGATCCTTTTCATTCCTTTTTCTTGATTGTAATGGGCGATCGCGGGTCAAAATGAAATCAATCGACTTGAGAGGTTGACAACATGGGTAAATCATCACGTCTGCCTTTTGCCTTCCCCCGACTAAGATCGCCAAAAGTTACCAAGAACCTTTAATGTGGTTTCGCTCATCGCCTTGTTTGAAGTTTTATCGCTGGGTGTTTGCAGTTCGCTAGACCTAACATTATCTCTGAGGTAGTGTTAGGCGATCGCTCTAGACATCAATAAATTTAGAAGACTTTGAGGTATGGGTTACACGAATGAGCGATTACGTGTAATGGGGGGCAAAAAGTATTATTTTCTCGTGGTTGTGAGCAGCGTCACTAACCTTGAGTATTTTCCCAACTTAGGATCATAAGTTGGAATTTGAGTTCTGACTGGATCAAATAGTGGAATTATATTTATGATACTTTTGTGCGCGATCGCCTTCGCCGTAAATCGGGTTAAGGCAAGAAAACTCATCATCTAATACCTCAACACGACTTTGAAGTACCTCAAAACGACTTTCAAGTACCTCAAAACGACTTTGGAGTACCTCGAAACGACTTTGGAGTACCTCAAAACGACTTTTAAGTACCTTGAAACGACTTTGGAGTACCTCGAAACGACTTTTAAGTACCTTGAAACGACTTTCAGGTACCTCGAAACGACTTTTAAGTACCTTGAAACGACTTTCAGGTACCTCAAAACGACTTTGGAGTACCTCAAAACGACTTTCAGGTATCTATTGCTTATTTAATGTTACTTTTTTGACAAGTTTAATAAAAGCCTCGGTACAATCAACTAAAAATAATTAGGTCGCTCTTAGTTTGCTTTAATTTTTCCGAATTATCTCTCAGAGAAGTTTATTGTTGCATTGGCTAGAGTACATGCAGTAATCCTATAACTTACTTCAGGAGCGCATTTTATGGCACGACTAAAACGCAGTTCACGCACTCTCGAAAACGCTCTCCGTCGAATTGCAGGAATGCGATCGATTAGCCCGACGCTAGAATTTGGCAACGGATTAAATTTGACAGACTACGACAGCCGCATCCAAAACTTGCAAACCCAGCTATCTACATACAACACTTTACTCTCTACCCTAGATGAAATGGCAGGTCGCCTCTCTCTAATTGAAGAAGAATTGCGCGGCTACTCTGAAAAGATGTTAATGAGTGTGGCAACCGATTATGGCAAAGACAGTTTGCAATATATCCAGGCGGGAGGCAAGCCACGCAAGAAATTATCACGCCGTTCGAGCAACATCCAATCCCCATCTGAGAGTACAGCTACAACCTTGAATGGTGCAAACAATGGTAAAAAAACCTCTATTGTTTGATTTTAATTGTTTAACTGCATCATGCTGACGATCGCTCTCCATACGACTATTAGATTTCTTCTCCCCCTGCTCCCCCTGCCTCCCCTGCTCCCCTTCCTCTCCAAAGCGATTGATTATTTTTATTTACAAGTCCCTTATCTCTCCACTCCCTATCCTGGCTTATGATCCAATCGGGTAGCTTGCTCTAGGGCGGCTTTTTCTTTGGCTCGGCGGACGTAGGGTTGTAATTGAGCGCGATCGCAAGCTGTAAAAATACTCAGGTTTTCCAAGGTAATTCCCCGCATCAACATTTCTACGCGCCAGGTTTGTTGTGCTTGGGCGATCGCTGGCGTTTGTCCTTGGGGAGTTAACAATCCTTCACTCCATGCTTGCCAACGTGTCTCAAGTTCTGATTCTGAGATCGGTGTGCCTGTATCATTCAGAAACATCGCTGTTTGAGTATCTTTACGACTTTTCAGCCATTTGAGTAAGGGATTATTAGTAAAGGAACCGTAGCGTTTGCCCAAAATCCACTGATTCACAGGTACTTGACGGACAAATCCGGGGATTGTGATTTGCAAGAAGTGCCCTTGACTATCGTAGATTTGGTGCGATCGCTCCAAGCTAATTATTTCTGTGCCGGATAACCCAGCCCCAAATAACACGTAAGCCAAGGCATAATCTCGGATTCCGAATTTTCTGGCTTGTTGCAAAATTTCGTGAACTAAACTAGCTGGTAAATCAGCTACTTCTGTGGTGCTAAACCCTCCTTGTAAGCAGTTTGTTGCCGATTCTGCTGAAGATGACATGGCTCCATGTAGAAACAATTCCACCAAGTTTTCCAGAAAATCATCGCGATCTTCCCAAAGTTCATGAAATTCGCTGGTGAACTCAATTACGGCATATCCCAAAATCATCCCATTTAGCAAACTGGCTAATTTTTCTGCTGGTAAATAGGTATTTAGGTGTCCTTGCTGGATTACAGTAGCTAAATACTGAGCTACATAGCGGTTTGCTTCTGTTACTCCCCTGCCTAGTGCGCGGCGATTTTCTGCCGGGAATTGGTCGGCTTCACCCACCACAGACCGGACAAACTCCGGCACGCGTTCTAATGCATGTAAAGTGTCACTTGCATAATCTTTAAGAGCTTGGTAGACATTGCCGGGAGGCGTTGCCCGCCGCACCAGCGACTCACCTAAATCCTTGAAAGCTGCGGACTCTTCCAGCACAGCCAAAAGCAGTCCATGCTTATTGCCAAAATTCCGAAATAAAGTCACTTCATTGACTTCGGCTTTTTCAGCAATTTGGCGGGTTGTGGTAGCGCTGACTCCGTGAGCAGAAAACAACTCAAGTGCAGCTTGAATCAGGCGTTGACGAGTTGAAACAAGTTGAGACGACATAGAGAAATGCAAGTGGCACTTGCACGGGAATTAGAGTTCTGCTAGCATAACAAATGTAAGTGATACTTGCTTTACTCTACTGTAGCGAACTAGTATACAGGGCGGGTAAATCTCTGTGGGATATGCCCAAGAAAAAGCAAATCGCTTTCTCATCCATCAACAGGAATTTTTATGACCGCAAATTTTGGGGCGATCGCCCCTGAGAGAGGCAACTCACCTCGACTCAGTTGGACGAATGTAGTATTTTTTGCTACATTTCATGCCTTAGCACTTCTGTCTCCTTGGTTTTTCTCCTGGTCAGCATTAGGTTTGCTAGTATTTCTGCATTGGTTATTCGGGAGCATTGGTATTTGCTTGGGATATCACCGACTACTGAGCCATAGGAGTTTCCAAGTTCCTAAGTGGTTAGAGTATGCGATCGCTCTTATTGGAGCGCTGGCTATGCAAGGTGGGCCAATTTTTTGGGTAGGTGGACACCGCCAGCATCACGCCCACACAGAAGATATCAATTTAGACCCCTACTCTGCCCAAAGAGGGTTTTGGTGGAGTCATATATTATGGATTTTCCGCCCGCGTCCAGAATTTTTTGACTATGAAACCTATAAAAAATACGCCCCCGATCTAGCAAGACAACCCTATTATTGCTGGCTGGATCGTTACTTTTTGCTGTTGCAAATACCCTTTGCACTACTCCTATATGCATTAGGAGGATGGTCTTTTGTGTTCTACGGAGTATTTCTCAGATGTGTCTTGCTTTGGCACTCAACCTGGTTTGTGAACTCAGCATCACACCTATGGGGTTATCGCACCTTTGATGCTGATGATGGCGCTCGTAATCTTTGGTGGGTATCCATCGTCACTTATGGAGAAGGATGGCACAACAACCATCATACTTATCCCCACATGGCGAAATCTGGATTGTCTTGGTGGGAGATTGATATTACTTGGTGGAGCATTCTAGTTTTGCAGACTTTGGGTTTAGCCAAAAAAGTTGTCTCGCGTCCCCCTCAAGGTGCAACTCACAGCTAAATTGCAACTAAAATTATCACGAATTTGTTAGCCGATTGCTTGTCGCAGTCGGCTTAATAATTTTTATCAGTAGTATTTCACGGTAAAATCTAACGGTTTAAATCACCGCAATACATCAAGCGTGAAAACTGACAGCATTTTTTATCGCCTTTTTCAAGAACTTCCTGGCATCTTTTTTGAATTAATTGGCAATCTTCCCCAAACAGCAGAGACTTATCAATTCTCCTCAATTGAAATCAAGCAAACTGCATTCCGTATAGATAGTGTTTTTCTCCCAATACAAGGAGAAGAAAATCCGATTTACTTTGTTGAAGTCCAGTTTCAAACCGACACAGAAATTTATTCACGCTTATTTTCAGAAATTTCTTTATACTTACGCCAAAATAAACCGAAAAATCCTTGGCGAGGAGTAGTTATCTATCCCAATCGCAGTTTAGATACAGCAGATATCAAGAATTACAGTGAATTTTTCGCTAGCCAGCGCATCAGTCGCATTTATCTTAATGAATTAGGTGAAACTGCATCATTGCCAGTTGGAATTGCTACGATGAAATTAGTGGTCGATGAAGAGGAGACAGCTATCATAGCTGCTAGGCAGTTAATAGAGAGAACCCAGCAAGAAATCAACATCGAACCACAACGACGGCAGTTACTAGAATTGATAGAGACAATATTAGTTTATAAGTTTCCGACGATGAGTCGAGAGGAGATTGAAGGTATGTTTGGGTTAAGTGATTTGAAACAAACACGAGTTTATCAAGAAGGCAAGCAAGAAGGTAAACAAGAAGGCAAGCAAGAAGGAGCGCGTGAAGAAAAATTTAGAATGATACCTTTGTTGTTGAGATTGGGATTGAGTTTTGAAGACACAGCGAAAGAGTTAGGTTTGAGCCTAGAAGAGATTCAGGAAGAAATTGAAAAACAGCCTCCAAGTCAGGATACGTAACCTACAATTACAGCAGAATTCAAAAATCAGAAGTCAGAAGTAAAACAGGCTTTATACCTGGCTTTGAGACTTAGCTTGCGTACCTCACTAACTTAAAATTCGCTGTATCCTGTATCACGAATTTATCTACATATTCTTACTATTTACCATTCCCATAATTTTTAATTTTTTCTATGATTTCCCTCTCTCCCATTCTCCAAGCTAGACTTTCCCAACCCCTCAAAATCGGATCGTTAGAGGTAAAAAGTCGCGTTCTCCAGTCGCCTCTATCTGGGGTGACAGATATGGTGTTTCGCCGTCTCGTGCGTCGTTATGCGCCAGATTCGATGATGTATACCGAAATGGTAAATGCTACGGGGTTGCATTATGTCAAGCAGTTACCCAAAATTATGGAGGTAGATCCCAATGAACGCCCAATTAGCGTTCAATTATTTGATTGCCGTCCCGATTTTTTGGCAGAAGCAGCAATCAAGGCAGTTGCAGAAGGTGCTGATACTGTTGATATTAATATGGGTTGTCCGGTAAATAAAATCACTAAAAATGGTGGGGGTTCTTCGCTATTACGGCAACCAGAAGTAGCAGAGGCAATTGTGCGGGAAGTGGTAAAAGCTGTTGATGTACCTGTGACAGTAAAAACCCGTATTGGGTGGAATGACAATGAAATTACTATTCTCGACTTTGCCAAGCGGATGGAAGATGCTGGGGCAAAAATGATTACAGTGCATGGGCGTACCCGCGCTCAAGGGTACAATGGCAATGCCCGTTGGGAATGGATTGCTCGTGTAAAAGAAGTGCTTTCTATCCCAGTTATTGGGAACGGAGATATTTTTTCCGTTGAAGCGGCGGTGAAATGTTTAGAACAAACTGGTGCAGATGGCGTTATGTGTTCCCGTGGAACTTTGGGTTATCCGTTTTTGGTGGGAGAAATTGATCATTTCCTGAAAACTGGAGAGATATTACCGTCACCAACTCCGATTCAGCGCTTGGAATGTGCAAGAGATCATTTACAAGCCTTGTGGGAATATAAAGGCGATCGCGGCGTTCGTCAAGCCCGTAAGCACATGACTTGGTATGCTAAAGGTTTCGTTGGTGCTGCCGAACTCCGAGGACAGCTAAGTTTGGTTGAAAAAGTAGATCAGGGTTTGGCAATGCTTGATCAAGCAATTGAAAAATTGGCTAATGGTTATGAACTAGAAGAAGAAGCACAAGGTAGTTTGGTAATGCTTTAAAAAGCTGATTTTATCATTAGCTTAAAGTGATATAGTTGGTTGCTAAAAGTGGTGCGATCGTTTGGGCACTGTCCCTAATAGGGATTTTATTGAATTGCAATAATCATCAACCCTGCATAGATTGCCCCACCGTAGGGGAAGAGGCGTTTCAATCCCTAATAGGGATTTTATTGAATTGCAATACTTTTTGCATTAGAACTCCACATAGAGGCTGATAGCAATGTTTCAATCCCTAGTAGGGATTTTATTGAATTGCAATTTCTCGAATTACCACCTATCAATGAAAGCATGTGGTTTCAATCCCTAATAGGGATTTTATTGAATTGCAATTCCACCAACACAAAATATGTGGATTCATTTGCGGGGTTTCAATCCCTAATAGGGATTTTATTGAATTGCAATCAGGGTTTTTCTAAATTCAAAATATGAGATATCTTGTTTCAATCCCTAATAGGGATTTTATTGAATTGCAATACAAATATTAGCGCCAGTCACAAGGTAGAAAAGAAGTTTCAATCCCTAATAGGGATTTTATTGAATTGCAATGTATAGTTTTCGCTTAATCCGGCGACTAATCCAGGTTTCAATCCCTAATAGGGATTTTATTGAATTGCAATTTAGGTGTAGGTGTTGGATATCGTGTATTTTATAGAGTTTCAATCCCTAATAGGGATTTTATTGAATTGCAATAAGTTAGATTGTGATATATCTCGCATAACTTAAGTTTCAATCCCTAATAGGGATTTTATTGAATTGCAATCAAACCACCAAGTTAGTTTAAGTAATGGTGTTGTGTTTCAATCCCTAATAGGGATTTTATTGAATTGCAATTTATCAATTGTGAGCTTATAAGTTGATCGACAATCGTTTCAATCCCTAATAGGGATTTTATTGAATTGCAATCAAATAAACCTCGAATAGCAACTCTTGCAAGAATGTTTCAATCCCTAATAGGGATTTTATTGAATTGCAATTTTTAGTGGTAATTCAAGCAGAAATGGTACTTGGATTGTTTCAATCCCTAATAGGGATTTTATTGAATTGCAATTCGAGTATTGCAACAAGGTTAGTCATGCTGCTACCCCGTTTCAATCCCTAATAGGGATTTTATTGAATTGCAATTGGATGAGGCGATCGCCACCGAGATCCTAAATTATTTGGGTTTCAATCCCTAATAGGGATTTTATTGAATTGCAATGTATATTTTTCATCGTTGAATATAGTATCGTCACTCGTTTCAATCCCTAATAGGGATTTTATTGAATTGCAATCGCAGAAAGCTGAGGCAGTTTGTTTTACGCGGGAAGTTTCAATCCCTAATAGGGATTTTATTGAATTGCAATTCTAGATGTATGGCGATCGCCATACATCCTCGATGTTTCAATCCCTAATAGGGATTTTATTGAATTGCAATACTGGCTTTGTGCGAATATGCACTGCAATTTGTTGTTTCAATCCCTAATAGGGATTTTATTGAATTGCAATTGTAAGTGTCCGAAGTTCAGTATCCCAATACCAGTTTCAATCCCTAATAGGGATTTTATTGAATTGCAATTCTCTAGAAGTATCTACACCATCAAAGGGGTAGAAGTTTCAATCCCTAATAGGGATTTTATTGAATTGCAATCTGGTTACTCACCGGGGCTGGCATCGGGGCAACCAGTTTCAATCCCTAATAGGGATTTTATTGAATTGCAATAGCCTGAGGTCGTCACTACCAAAGGTTGCTGGAGTTTCAATCCCTAATAGGGATTTTATTGAATTGCAATTCAAGAGACTTTTAAGTTAAAGCTAACTACCCCTGGTTTCAATCCCTAATAGGGATTTTATTGAATTGCAATACTTTTACCCCCCTTGCTGGCATCAATACACTGGTTTCAATCCCTAATAGGGATTTTATTGAATTGCAATCTTCCTGACCGTCCACGTCAGCACCTATGAATACATGTTTCAATCCCTAATAGGGATTTTATTGAATTGCAATTGGATGATATGATCGCCGATGCTGGCTGGTAGATTTGTTTCAATCCCTAATAGGGATTTTATTGAATTGCAATCCAAATACCTAAGCCGATAATCCAAATAAACGTTTCTCAGTTTCAATCCCTAATAGGGATTTTATTGAATTGCAATTTAGCAGTTTTGTAGCTGTGCTAGCATCTACCCCTGTTTCAATCCCTAATAGGGATTTTATTGAATTGCAATAAAGTTAACACAAGTGCTTTGTCAGGCTATGCTACGTTTCAATCCCTAATAGGGATTTTATTGAATTGCAATGGCGGGAGTCTGAAAGCCTTGTTGTATTTGGTTTTCAAGGTGCAGTTGCGCGAATGAATGAATCATAGCACAGGGAATAGTTATACAACAATATGCAAATCGCTGAAACCCAGTTCCCACAAGGTGCGCGGATGGTTTGAAAGTACTGTTGCCCTGAAAGTCTTGTATAGATGGAGTGTACAGCCTTTTTTACTCCTTCTCATTTTGTACACCTACCCATCCGCGCATTTGGCAAGAAAATTAGTCTAATTAGCGATCGCTATCCCGATTAAAATAAGCGATCGCCTAATCCTTGCACACCTTAATTTACCAAATCAGGAAATACCTCTTGTACAGCAGGATGCACTAAGCGATGATTCTGCACATTCACACCCTTAGCTAAGGCTGGGTTAATTTCCAGTGCCATAATTCCGAAATTCGCCAACTGGACAACATAAGGTAATGTACTGTTATTAAGTGCCTGAGTTGCTGTCCAAGGTACTGCTCCTGGCATATTGGGAACGCCATAATGCACTACACCCTCTTCAAGGTATACCGGATTTGTGTGGGATGTGGCGTGTAAAGTCTCTATGCAACCGCCTTGGTCAACCGCAACATCAACTATTACCGAACCAGGACGCATTTGTTTGACCAATTCGCGGGATACTAGTATTGGCGCTCTACGTCCTAACACTAAAACTGCACCGATGAGCAAATCGGCTTCAATGACTGCGGCTTCAATATGAGCAGAGTTGCTGTAAAGGAATTCGACTCTAGAGCCAAACAGTGTTTCTAAGTAAGATAAGCGCTCGACACTCACATCTAAAATCTGTACGCTAGCACCCATGCCTACGGCAATTTTAGCTGCTTCTGTGCCGACAACACCGCCACCTAAAATTACTACTTTGCCTGGTTTAACTCCAGGTACACCACCCAAAAGCACACCTCTACCACCTTGCTGACGTTCTAGGAATCTCGCCCCAAATTGTACTGCTAGCCGACCGGCAATTACGCTCATGGGGGTGAGCAAGGGTAATCTGTTAGCACCAGGTTGTTCTACAGTTTCGTAAGCGATCGCAGTTGTGCCACAATCAATTAAATTCTCTGTCAACTTGCGATCGGCTGCTAAATGTAAATAAGTAAATAATATCTGCCCTTTCTGCAAAAATTTATACTCAGATGCCAGTGGCTCTTTGACTTTCACAACCAATTCCCGATTCCAAGCCGTTTCTGATGTAGGGACAATCTCGGCTCCAGCACTTCTGTAGTCGTCATCTGAGAATCCAGCACCATTACCTGCTTGCGTCTCGACGAAGATGCTATGACCATTTTCTCGCAGCACCCGCACACTAGAAGGACTTAAACCTACCCGAAACTCTTGATCTTTATTTTCCTTGGGAACGCCAATTTCCATATATCGCCTCTGATAATTTTTTTGTTTAACTCTAGCCTGCCAATTTCCAGCTTGCTACTTTCGTCTTGCTACTGACCTATTACAGATAGCTGTATTAGAGATAGTTAATCTGTGTTCTAAGTTTCTCAATTTAATCTGAGTAGCCCCAAACTCTTACCCTTGACTATTGCCCCAGTATTTATACAATATATAAAGAATAGTAACAATTTATTAAAAGGACGATTGTATAGCTCCCTACTAGGAAGCTTTTGCTGAATTTCTCAAGTTATTTTGGCATTCAAGCACTGCAATCAGCCTTATCAGCTACCAAATGTAGGGTAAAAGAACGAGTCGATTCCTTTAACCTTTACCCCCACTTTCGCCGACTTCTGCCATAAGTCTCATATCAAGTCCCGTTTGCAAAAAAAGGTTTCTTAAAAATGACACAAACACAACCAACGATTACACCTAAACTAGAAGAGCCTAAGTTTGGCTTTAACGAATATGCTGAACGCTTGAATGGTCGAGCTGCCATGATTGGCTTCGCTTTGATGCTAGTGATTGAATATACAAGCAATCAAGGGGTGCTATCATGGCTGGGTCTGAAGTAGTATCACCAACAAGCACAAGGTGAAAGTTTTTAGGAGTGCTGAGTTATGAATAAAAACTAGTACTTGTAAATCTTCCTACTTAAAGCCGAGGCACTCACTACTCGGAACTGATTTGATGCTGTTAGCCGCAAGCTAGTAGTTAAAAGAGTTCCAACCAACTGGAACAACCAGTTGGTTTTGACTTCAACAATTGATAGCAGAGTACTTTGTCCTACATACTTTAATTAAACTTATTCATAAATTAATGCCCTAGAATGTAAGCAAGAGACAAATCGAAATACCTATTATTGATTGAAATATCATAGACTTGCAACTAAGATATGCAAGGCGATTAATGAGTAAACTTCCTCCCCTACTAAATAAAATTATAATTAGTGTCTGCCTTCGATGAGAAAGGCAAATTACGGGTGAGGTATTCTTGGTAAATATACACAAAAGGTGAACAGGAACCAACCAAGCTGTGATGAATGCTGTATTACCTCGTTTTTTGAAGTCAACCTACCGAAAAGAGCCACTAATCAGTGTATTGATGACGATGGGTGTTATGGATGCCCTGATTGGCGGATTGAATGATAGCTGGTCGTTGTTCGCTTTTGGTTTAGGAACGGCAGGGATAGCGCTAGGCTTTAAGTTGTGGCGTTTCCAGCAGCGTCGTCCTCTACCAGAGGAACCCGTAGTGCAACATTATTTGCCCTCTCGTTCTTCTACTGCGCCTTTGCCAATCTTAAGCGTTTCTAAGAAAAAACCACCTCTTTAAGGATGTGCAGAGTTATGACTTAATAACTCTGCAAAATTGGTTGGGTGTAACTGTATCTATAAAAGTGAGGAAAAAGAGTGAGTAGTGAGGGAAGAGGTGGCGGTAATTTTCTGCGACCGTATTTTATGCTGGCATTTATGGCAGTTGCCCTTCCAGTAATTACCTGGGAAGGGTTTTACATTCATCAAGCTCATGCTGCCATTGAAGTAACCCCAAGCTTCCAAGCGAACAGTAGCTTTGCTAATGCCCAACTACTTTACACACTTAGAGGACATAACGGAACCGTTAAATCCCTCGCTTTCAGTCCAGATAGCAGGATTTTGGTGAGTGGAGGTGCAGAAAACGAGGGGATAATTCGCCTGTGGAATGCAACAAACGGCAAAAAGCTAGGGAATATTAATAAAGCACACAAAGCAGCTATAGAATCTTTAGTGATTTCGCCAGATGGCCAAACCCTCGCTAGTTGTAGTGATGACAATACAATTAACCTTTGGAGCCTGAAAAATTTTAAATTTAGCCGCTCTTTTGTCGGACATACCAGTAACGTATTATCTTTAGCGGTCTCTCCTGATAGTAAAGTTCTAATTAGTGGAGCTTTGGATGGGATTCGTCTCTGGGATTTGTTACAGCAGCGCCCTCTAGGTACTTTAGTCCGCTTTGATAACTTGATTTATACTTTAGCCATTAGTCCTGATGGACAGACCTTGGCTAGTGGTGATAATAAAGGTGTAATCAAGCTGTGGAATTTGAGTACTGGTAAATTAATCAGTGAATTGGCAGCTCATTCTAATGCTGTTAGCGCTGTCATCTTTACACCAGATGGAGAAACATTAGTTAGTGCTAGCCACGATCGCACCATAAAACTATGGAATATTAATACTGGAGAACTAGTCCGCACCCTCACAGGACATAATAACTGGGTGAATGCGATCGCCATTAATCCCGATGGACAAACCCTTGCAAGTGCCGGCAGAGATGGAATTAAATTGTGGAATTTAACTACAGGTGAGTTAATAAATACACTGAGTGGACATAAAGATTGGGTCAGCGCGATCGCTTTTAGTCCAAATGGTAAAATTCTTGCCAGTGGTGGATTCGACCGACAAATCAAGATTTGGGGAACTCCACCAAAACGTAATTAACAGCGATGTTACAAAATAATCGTGAACTAGATCCCCGACTTCTTTAAGCTTTAAGAAGTTGGGGATCTAAATTTTCTTAGATTTTGACCGAAAGGGGAATGGAAACTTCAGCATTTACCACATTTGCTAAAATTTGATCTTGCCTTTTTAGAGTTGTTATAGTAAAAAGTCAACTAAAGCTCAGATCAAATTTTGCTATAACTAGCCAAAATTAATGATGCCAGCAACCAAGAGCAATCCCGAAATATTGAAGAACTGTGAATACTTGATGAAAATACAGCCGAGCTAATATCTTATCCAGCAAATTACTGTAAGTATAAACATAGGTAATTTCAAATCACCTATGCAGCTACTTGCCCTCTATAACGGAACAATTTCTGAACTTAGACAATCTTAGAAATGGTCATTGTCAGTAAATGCACTCAGGTAAAAATCACTATCTTGGCTGAAGCAAAGGTTTGTAGCGTTTAAGCGCTATTTAAAACGTAGGATAACTTGCTACTTAAATGATGTTTAATTTTTCCGAACTGCTTTTGATCCCCATTTCGATAGAATGACTAAGCAGAACCCTAAAACTAAAAACCGCTTTTGACTGCGACGCCCATGAATCAACTGAATAATGGTTTTACGCTATTTCTAAGTCTGCTAGTCGAGGCGATGCCTTTTTTGCTTCTTGGGGTTTTATTCTCCAGTTTGCTGCTATTTTTTGTTGATGAGCGCAAACTAGTAGAAAAAATGCCCAAAAATCCACTGCTAGGTGCTTTAGTTGGCAGCATGATCGGGTTTTTATTTCCGGTGTGTGAGTGCGGGAATGTACCGGTAGCGCGGCGATTCCTGATTCAAGGAGTACCCACACCAGTCGCAATTGGTTTTTTGCTAGCAGCACCAACAATTAACCCAGTTGTAATTTGGTCAACTTGGACAGCATTTCGAGATCAGCCAGAAATAGTAGTCTTAAGAGTCGTATTTTCTCTAGCAATTGCCACGATTATCGGTTTTGTTTTCAGTTTTCAAAAGGACTTAAATCCCATAATCCAACCTGCGATCGCTCGTTATATGAAATTTAATCCACCCGCACGGACTCAAACCAAACGCCGTGGAAAACGTTACCAAGTAGAAGAGCAAGAAACAGTACCGAATCTGTTGCAATCCGGGACTTATATTTTAGGAGGAAAAGCAGGTATACCTCTGCGGATAGATGCTAATTTAGTACCGCCTACCTCAATATCTACTGCCGATAAACCGCTTGCAGCTAAACTACGCCTAGTTATGGATAATAGTATCCAAGAATTGCGAGAATTGGGCGGAGTGATGATTGTAGGAAGTGCGATCGCTGCTGCTATTCAAGTCCTAGCTCCGCGTGAATTGATTCTCAGTTTAGGCGCTGGCCCCATTACCTCAATTGTGGTCATGCTGATATTAGCAGTAGTGGTATCAATTTGTTCTACAGTCGATTCATTCTTCGCTCTATCTTTTGCCTCAACCTTTAGCAGTGGTTCATTGTTGGCATTTCTAGTATTTGGGCCAATGATTGACATCAAAAGTGTTGGTTTGATGTTATCTATTTTTAAACCCAAAACTATCTTTTACTTATTTGCTTTAGCAGCACAATTGACATTTGTATTCACCCTTTTCCTTAACTTGCACGTCTTTTAAAAAAATATTTGTCATTTGTCATTTGTCCTTTGTTAATGATTAATACAACTCTTGGAAAGTCTGCACCGAAGCGTAGCTATGCCGAAGGCTTTACGACAAAGCGGTAGTTAAATCTCGACTCACTTCGACGCTGCGATAGTTGAATCTCGACTCACAACGACTGCGCTCACTGCAAGTCGCTCGATTACCGCCAAGCGATGCACTGAGTTTCGACTACGCTCAACTACTGCGTAGTCGAAGTGTCGAAACTCAGTGCAAGTAGCTCGATTACCGCGCAGCGATGCACTGAGCGGCTTGCCCTGAGCGGCTTGCCCTGAGCGAAGCCGAAGGGAGCCGAAGTGTCGAAACTCAGTACAAATGACCAATGACTAATGACCAATGATTAATGATCAATGACTAACAAAAATCGCAAATCTAAAATCCCAAATCTGTTAATCCCTTGGCTGGATGCTCTAGCAATTACAGCTTGGGGCATTTTGATGTTGAGATATTGGTTAACTAACAAGCTGAACCTGTTGATTCACCCAAATTACATTTGGTTCGTAGTTGTGACTGGTATCAGCTTCATCATTATTGGTTTCTTCAAGATGCAGGAACTTTGGCAACGGCGTCGCAGTGATGTTACGCCAAACACCGAGCATATTAGTTTATTTCCCCCTGGTTGGGGCAGTGCTTTGTTGTTGACTACAGCGATTCTAGGTTTTATCATTACACCGCAAGTTTTTGCTAGTGATAAAGCACTCCAAAGGGGAGTGACGGCTGATTTATTGGGAAGCACACGTGTTAAGCCCCAAGCCTTTCGGGCTACTGTTCGTCCAGAGGAGCGATCGCTTGTAGATTGGGTGCGTACCGTCAATGTCTATCCAGAACCAGATACATATACAGGGCAAAAAGTCAAAGTACAGGGATTTGTCATTCACCCGCCAGATATAGGAAAAGAATATTTGTTTTTAGCACGATTTGTCTTAACTTGCTGTGCAGCAGATGCTTATCCCGTGGGATTGCCCGTAAAACTCCCAAATAATCAAGAAGCTTATTCCCCTGACACATGGCTGGAAGTAGAAGGACAAATGGTGACAGAAAATTTGGCAGGTAAACGCCAACTTACCATTGCCGCTACCTCTCTCAAAAAGATTCCTCAACCCCAAAATCCTTATAGTTATTAGTCATTTGTAGATAACTAACGACCAATGCCCAATACTTCGACTACGCGGTAGTTAAATCTCGACTCACTTCGACGCCGCTCAGTGCAAGTCGCTCGATTACCGCGTAGCGATGCACTGAGCGTAGCCGAAGTGTCGAAACTCAGTACAAGTACCCCATGCCCAATGCCCTATAACCAATGACTAAATCTAAAACATTCCAACCACTAGATCGGATAGCGATCGCACTAATGTTACTGCTGAGTGTGCTGATTGGGTTAATTATATTGCAAGGTGATGTGGTAACTGCTCGTGTCCGCGATTTTACCTGGCAAAATCAACAAATTGGGGCAGAAGATAACTCTTTCACCCTCACCTTCAGCCGCCCAATGGAAGTAAAAAGTGTAGAAGATAACTTAAAAATCGAGCCACCCCTAGCAGGTAAATTCAGTTGGGCTGGGCGGCGGATGGTTTATACACTGCTAACACCAGCACCTTATGGCACAAATTATAAAGTGCATTTAGAGGGAGCCAAAGATAAGTTTGCCGAGCAAGAAGGTAAAAATCGGCTGATCCAGCCCTTTGTTGGTAGCTTCCGCACCCGCGATCGCGTCATCCTTTACATCGGCACCGATCGAGAAGAACTGGGACGGTTAGTTCTTTACAACTTGACCCAAGAGCAAAAAAGAGTACTGACCCCCAAAGACCTGATAGTATTGGACTTTGAGTCATTTCCTGATGGAGAGAAAATTTTATTTTCTGCTCGCGCCGCCAACAACCAAGACTTACTTTCCGCCCAACTGTATACAGTGACAACAGGCGTTTCTGCTAAATCTGGACAAAAAGCAGAACCAGAAGGCAAAGTTGACCTAACTTTAGATAGTAAAGATTATCAAAACCTAAAATTTGATTTATCACCCGATGGGCAAACTATTGTCATCCAGCGCGGAAACAAAACTAATCCCGGCGACTTTGGACTATGGTTTATGCCAGCAACCAGTGACGGTTCAGCAGAAAAACCCGCCCCGAAACGTCTAAAAAGCCAACCGGGGGGAGACTTTATGATCACGCCAGATAGTAAAGCCGTTGCAGTTGCCCAAGGACAAGGAGCAGCAATTTTACCACTGCAAGGTGATGCCAGTAAACCCCTAGATTTTCTGCCACAGTTTGGTTTGGTACAAGCTTTCTCCAAAGATGGCTCTCAAGCCGCGATGGTAAAGTTTAATACAGATTACACACGAGATTTATTTTTAGTGACAAATCAAGGTGTGCAGAAACAACTATTAAAAACAACAGGCTCAATTCTCAGTTGCCAATTTGACATCGCTTCACCCACCCTCTACTGCTTGTTGACACAGCTAGTATCCAAGGAACAATACATAGAACAGCCTTATGTGGTGGCAATTGATCTGAAAACCGGGCAACAGAAACCACTGCTAGTACTGCCTCCCGCTCAAAGGAATGTGCAAATGAGTTTATCTGCCGACGGTTTGGGTTTGTTATTTGACCAAGTAGTACCGCAGACAAACACGACAGGATCGTTACCCACAAACACTTTGAAAACGGATGATGGAGATACGATCGCTACCAGTAGCCTGTGGTTAATGCCTTTGTTACCCATCGCTGATGCTGCGACAGTTGAAATTAGACCAGAACAACTCCCCTTAGCCGGATTTCGTCCCCGGTGGCTACCTTGAAAAAGCGGCAAGGAAGCAGAGCCGTGACTTGTGCCGAGCATCTCGACTTACTTCGACTACGCGGTAGTTGAATCTCGACTTCGCTCGATTACCGCGTAGTCGAAACTCAGTTCAAGTCGCTCGATGGAGCCAAAGCCGAGGTAGCATAGTCGAACAGGAGCAAGGGAGATAAAACAGAATGGTTAAGAATTTTTGGCGTTGCTGAATTGAAGTATGAATCTAGATGTAGAGACGTAGCAGTGCTACGTCTCTACAAGGATTTTGGTATTATGCAAAATCGTTTTCATACATGGAATCAGCAACGCCGAATTTTTAGTAGGGGAATCCTACTCCCTTATCTTGTGCCACGAGGATTTCGCAACTTTGGAAATAGCATCAACCGCCAAATCGATATCAGCCCGCGAAACATCTAAATGAGTGACTGCTCGAATAGAATGACCAACCGCTCCCATTTTCACATTATGCTCCTGTAACAGAGTGAGAAATATGGCTTTGTCGAGTCCTAATCTTGAAACATCAAAAAATACAATGTTTGTCTCAGGTTTTGGATCTTGAACTGTAATTCCTTCGATTTCACTCAGTCGTTGAGCCAGATAAGTTGCGTTATCGTGGTCTTCTTGTAGACGTTCAACATGATGGTCAAGCGCATAGAGACAACCTGCTGCAACAATGCCAGCTTGACGCATTGCGCCACCAAAAATGTGTTTATATCGACGTGATTCTGCGATGAACTCCCGTGTACCTGCAAGAACAGCACCGATTGGTGCACCCAATCCTTTAGTAAAGTCAATCCACACAGAATCAACACAGGCAGCAAAATCCTTGGCTGGAATTTGAGATGCAACAACTGCATTTAAAAGCCGTGCCCCGTCCATGTGGGTAGCTAAACCTTTTTGACGGGAGAACTCGCAAACCTCACGTAATTCATTGAGCCGCCAAACCGAACCCCCTCCAAAATTGTGAGTTTGCTCTACACACAATAAGCGGGGAATTGCAGAGTAAAGGTAAGGGGCAGTCGCAACTCTTTCAAGTGATTGAGCCAGAGCATTGATTGTAAAAATTCCTCGATCGCTGGCGATCGGTTCCATCAGCACACCAGAAGTCATCGCCGCACCGCCCGATTCAGCTCGAATAATATGTGCCATCTGCTCTACTAGCACTACATCAGCAGGGCGAGTATGGGTCTTGATTGCTACAAAGTTGCAAATGGTTCCACAGGCAAAGAAAAGAGCGGCTTCTTTGCCTAGTAAATCTGCAACCCGTTCTTGCAATTGATTAACGGTCGGATCTTCTCCTTTTTGCTCATCTCCAACTTCAGCCGTGGCGATCGCTTGTCGCATCGCCAGTGTCGGCTTTGTTTCAGTATCGCTTGTCAGCAGAATCATCAGCACTCCTAGAATACGTATGTAGTGGTTTATATAGTACTTCTGGGTTGAGTGCAATCAGACCTAACAAGAACAGCCCCTTCTCTACTAGCGGTCTATCGCAAAAGTTTTAATAGTTTTGTACTGTTCAGATTCCCGACTTCGCGGAAGTTGTCGGGGATCTAGCAGCCTTGCAAAAGAAATTAATTATGCGTTTAAATATACAAATTAAATGCGTAGCAGCTTAACACAAGATTGCCTTTACAATCCTCGAATGAAAAGGCAAACCTGATGAGCGTGGTTATTTGGTTCTAATCGCATCCAGAACTTTGGCTGACTTTTCTCCAACAAAAGTATTATTCAGCATCGTATGGGAATCATCAGTTGGGCCTACATCAGAATCTGGATGATAGATAATAATTCTTAAGGAATCATCAATCGCACTGAAGCTATGTAACTTGTTTTCTGGAAGACAGAAGACCGTTCCCGGCTCCATTTTGAACGTTCCTTCGTCCACCTGGCAAGTTCCACTACCCGCAGCGACAAGCCCGATCCGCAATGAGGGATGAGTATGGGGAGTTTGCGATACACCTGGAGGAACGTAGAGGAAATTCAAGCAGGGTTCTCCACGTCTTAAAGGATTAATCAGAACTGTTGAAGAGCAGCCATCAATATAATTCAATCGCCCTAATGGTTCAATAGGCCCCCCAATTGTGAAAAGTCCAGTGTAGTTGAGTCGTGTTGCAACTAACACTTTTCCTATACCATCCAAAGAAAAGTTCCCTGGAACTGCGGCAAAGCAGTTTTTTCGCAATAAGAACTCTCCGTTACTGCTATTGAGGGTAACTTCGCCCTCTGAAACAAATATAAAGTGTGTATCTTTTTCACTCTCATTAACTTTGATAGAATTGATAACCCAACAAGCACTCGATGGATGACCCGTCATCGTGTAGTCAAGTTTTGTCACCTCTAGGAATCGCTGACAGTAGAACTTCTGGCGGTCTTCCATAGGAATGCTAAATAGTTCAGATTCAAGACAAATATTTTGGGCTTGTTTTTGTAATAGCGTTTTGGCTAAGTGTTGCATAATTTATATGTGTTATTTATGTTATTTGCCTAGTGGAAAACTCGGTTATTGCAATTATTATTTATTAAATGAATTAAAAACTGTATCCGTTTTATTACTTAAGTATTTTTTAGTAACACTAAAATAAGATACAATGTATTTTCTAATATAAGTAGTAAAGTATACTTTAAACAATTTTCTTGTAGTTATTAAACAAGCTTGATACATTGAAGGTAAGTTGTTAAAGAAAGACTCTCGCTAACTAAGCTTGAAATTGCTTGCTAGGACTGTATCTACTCAGAAAAACCCTTTATCAAGTTAAGATTATTCTTTAAAAAAATTTAATTATATTACTTAAGTAAATTACTACCTCTTCAAGATAGTTTTATACGTATTAATACTTAATTATCATGGTTTCCTGATATTTTAGTTCTAGCAGAAGCTCTTAGTTGTTTGCTGAGATAGAGTAGCGATCGCCCAAAATAATAGAAGAATACTTAAGTACTTTACATATTGACCATCATCTGAAATATAAGTTTTTTAAGTTAAAAGTCTTACTCTGCCTCGTTTACAGGCGTTACCTCCTAGTTGACCGGGAGGCTCTAACTCTTACAAGAGATTACAAAGCTCTGCCTTTTAACTAAAGGTAACTAACGGTTAATTGTCTTTGCCAATGCGTAAGGACTATAAAATTAGTCTTTTATAATAAATACTTGTACTGACATCTATCCTAAGTAATAAAAAAGTTAGCGGAAAAAGTATTGAGGAATACATTTTTAATTTAGATATTAAGGGGGATGCGATTATAGACAATAATTTATGTAGTGAAGCAGTTTTTCGATGTAGAAAAACTTCATCAGCCAATACAGTTTAGTTTTTAAGCATCGGGTTCCTCTTCTCTGCCGCCTATCCCCAAAGGCGGCTTGAATTCCCCTTCCGTCTCTTCTTGACGGGCAACATCATCGTAGTGTTATAACGGCATCAGTCTAGATACAAATGGGGAACACCAATTGATAATTAATTGCTGGTGCTTAGAGAGAGTTAAACTTAGCTTCTAGAGCAAACCCTGATCAGACAAGGTTGATAAGCAATGCTAATGCCAGCACTGCTAAATATTTTTAAGCAGGTGAGTCAAGAGTGATGAATGAAGCTGACACCTCAAACAAGGGGGCTGTGATGGAATCCCTAAATTCTGCTAATTCGCCACAATCAGAACAGGCGAGTTGTCCCTTTTACTCAGTTGTGCCTAATGACAGTATGACAGTTAAAAAACTGCCACTCCTGATGCCAGCTGAAGATACACAATTTTCACAAGATACCACCCAGCAAGACTGGGTTGCAGAGCCTGAAAGCGGCAAACAGGCACTTATTGACTCGGAATTTCAGAACCTGCTGGCATTGAACCAAGAATTACGTGCGGCTAATAATAACTTGTACGAGCAAGTGGAGCAGCTAAAAGACAACCTAGCTGAGTCAGAAAAGGTTTTGCAGTGGCAGAAAACGCGTTCTAGTGTTAGTGAGTCGATGCTTAACCAACATACTCAGGAACTCGCTGCTGCTCAAGAACAGATAAAATCCCTATTTCAAAAATTAGAAACTGCTGTCCAAACTGTTCAACGCCAAGAACTTTTCATTGATACTTATAAAGCACAACTCCAAATTAGCCAACAACGTCTTGCCCAGTTAGAACGAGAATGTACGTTGCTACACACTAACAATAACGAACAGTCTCAGCAGTTATTGCAATCAGAAAATGCTTGTCGGGAGTTACGTACTAGACTTATGCGACAACAACGCCAGACACTGCAATTCAAAGCAGCTTTGGAAAAATGTCTAGATACATCTGTTCCTAGCTATGACTCCTTAGACGATGCTGCAAAACACCCTAAAGACATAACTAGTAGCCAAGGAAGATTCTCTAGAAAAGCTCGGTCTTTGTTTCCTAATGCACAGCCAATTAAACCTTGGTCAGGTGAACCAGAATCCTTGAGTGACGATGTAGATAATTCTTGGGGCGAACCTTCAGCACCAATCCCATTCCAAAGAAATGAAGCCCCTCCCACGCCATCATCTCCTTGGAACTGGACAGTTAAGAAAGACACGCCAATACCAACGCAACCAGCACCATCTGCACAAGTTGACGATTCCCCAGATACAACTGAAGCGGTTTTACCTTCGGGTTCATCAAATTTAGATCAGCAATTAGATAGTCTAATCCAAATGTTTTTCACCTCCCAGCCAGCATCTACATCACCACCATCTGCTGCGAAAACGGATGAAAGTGATGCGCCTATTTGGGAAACTTTGGCAACAATCTTAGAAGAGGATGAGGAACTAGAAAATCCACAGGAGGAGCAATTGGAAGCAGAAATTAATCCTCCTGCAACTACCTCCATTTCTTGGACGACGGATTCTGTGGTTTCACCAGCCAATAATTTCATGGTTTCCTCTACTCAACCTCATACCGAAACGCCTGTTGGAGAAACTGAAGACTACTGGTCAGAAGTTTCACAATTGACGCAGTTGGAATTGTCAGCAACTGATTTATCTCCAGAGTTGTCAGGTGATAACACTAATGATGCCAGTTCACCTTCACCAGTGGTTTATCCCCAGCGTCCACCCAAGGGGCGTAAGTCATTGGCATCTGTAGAATTGCCGAATTTTCGTCCCAAGAGTTAGGAGAGACGTAGATTAATCGCGTCTGTACAAGTGATTAGTGCCCCATGCCCCAATACAGTTCAGTTAAGCTTTTTTCTCTCCCCCTGCTCCCCCTGCCTGCCTTAACAGATAAATTTGCTTAACCCAAGCGTATTGCCCCATGCCCGATGAACTAATTCAGAATTCTTGCTTCTGACTTGGGAATTATGGCTTCTGAACTGGCTTTTGCTACTTGAGCGCGCGATCGCGGTTTGCCTGTGGCGATCGCATAATTAATCGCTAACAGCCATAGCCACAGTCCCGGATTCCGGGGTTCTAGCCAAAAATTCACCCGATTCAAGAAGCGCCCGAACCACGAACTTAGTAAAGCGCTAACTAGGGCATGACGACCGAAGTTTAAATAACTACCAAGCCATCGCATTAAATCTCTAGGGCCAGCAAGTTCCCAAATCCATAAAAGTAAGGCAGGATTTTTCCTAGCTGCTTTCAGTGCTAGGCGGTTAAAGGTTAACCAATCACACTTATCTTTGATGAAGTTATCTGCTACCTCTAGAGGTTCGTCTGCTAACAGCCCAAAAAAGGTATTAAGCATGGCGTTAATCCGTTCTGGTGGTAAAAATTTTCCTGTGGGCACCATCATGCCCTTGGAAAATAGCCAAGTCACAGAAACGTTGCTTTGGTAGGCGCGAATTTGGTTCAAGTGTCGGAAACTCAACAAGTCATGTTTGAGGGCAGTATCCAACAGTGTTGTTAAGCGTTCTAAGTTGCGAACTAGAGAACCAAAACCGGTGAAGACGAGGGGAGACTGGAGTGATGCCGCATCACCAATCGCAATCAATCGATCAAAGGCAACTGTGCGATCGCTACTTCCGACACTAAAATGCCCTGGTATATACCCAAATGTCGGCTTCTTCCACACCAATTTGTCCATATCGCACCTGCGATACTCTGGCAAAATCGTGAAAAAGTCCTCGTACATCTCTAGCAAGGAACCAGGATTTTCAGCGTTGACTTCGTGGTAATGAAATAAATAAATCGTTAGTTCATCACCTGCTCCCGGAAACAGTTCCCAAATTAACTGCCTTCCCCGCGAAATATCCCCATGACTGTAAAGAACGTCTCCATACTGGGAATCCCACACGCCCGGTTCAAATCCGCTCTCAATTGCCGCTCCCACTGTCGGACATACACTATCGAAAGCACGACCACCATTCAATTGCCAAGCGATGGGGGATGCAGTTCCCATTGCATCGATTAGCAGTCGTCCACTTACTTCTTTTTCAATCTGACTAGGTAAGTGCTTGACTTTCAAAATGACTTGTGATATATCAATATCTGCACGGATAAACTCTGTTTCATCCCAGATATCACCGCCTGCCGCTTGCAGTTTTTGCCCACACATTTGGAGCCATTTTTCGGAATCTAAGCCTAAATTTAGGACTGTGGGTGTGTGGAGGACAGGCGATCGCAGTTTGGATGGATTATTAGCATCAAAAAACTTATTGAATCCGTCTTTGTATTCCCTGGCAATGATGGTTTCTAACTCAGTGGGGGTGACTAAACCCAGGTTAACCAAGCTTTGAATCTCATCGCGCGAAATATTCCATTCTCGGTTCATCCGCCCAAAGGGCATTCGTTCCACCACCAGGACTTTATATCCTAGTTTTGCCATCAGTGCTGCATGAATAGCGCCTAATGCGCCACCGATGTAGATGATGTCGTACTGGGGATTAGGGATTAGGGATTGGGTATTGGGATTACCTTTTCCCCAGTTCCCTTGACTGGAAAACACCACCTGCCGGGGTTGCTGCGGATTTCGTACTCCTTCGCGCCATCGTTGTTCCCACCAGTAGGCACGCGTGAGGTCATATTCACCGTTGGGCATTTTCTGAAAATACTTGACGGTGAGGGGGTAATCAGAGCCTAGCGCGGCAAAAATCGATTGCTGGGATAAATCAATTGCTGGCGGTTCTGGGTAATGATGCGGAAAACGGCTTCTGATTTCCTTGGTCAAGTGTTGCAGGATATCTTTCTCACTGGGAAAGGGGTTTTCTGCCCAACGAAACACTTTCAGATAAGTAGTTCGTTGCACTGACCAGACAAATACCGAAAGTTCCGCAGGCAAGTTTTCGGAAATAGCCATCCCAGCATTTGTAGTTGCAGTGGGTATTTTGAGGCGAAAGCCTTCCGATGTAAGCACTTTTTCTCCATTTCCTGGTTCAAAGTCTGTTTGTAACCAGTTACGCACAGTTGCTATATCCGCAGTTGGAACTTCTAAATAAAGGATTTCTTTCATCGTTTCCTGACATCTCCGTTCAATCTATTCACTAAGACAGATTTTATGAAGGCACAAAGTAAGGTAAACTCCGCCCTATTAGTTTCGTAAAGATTCAGTGAAGAAATTTTAAGATTTTGTCAAATTTATTGTTCATTTTGTAAAAGTGTAAACCCACCCCATGAATTATCCCATTCCAGACAGTACCCAAGAAATTGTTGCCCTGCGACAACAGCCGATTGATGAAGAACTAGTTGCCAGTGCGATCGCTGGAGTAATTAAAATTGTCCGCGCTCAGGGTCAATCTTTGGAAGAATTAACCGCTCAATTGCTAGCAGATGACCCACTGCTGGATCAGCAACAGCGTCGCTGGTTGAGCCAATTAGTTGCCCAATGTTGGGAAAAGTTCTCCTAAAACCTTGTAAGTATGATGAAGTTTTGGTCGCAGCATTAGATTTTTTGGTCTGTACCTAAATATTGGCGATGCCTGCGGCGGGCTGCGCCTACGCATTTTAGGTATAGGAGTAACAATAATTGTCAGGATGGAATTGCAATTGGGTTGGTGTTTTTGCATTCATGGCACAGAAGCCACTAAATTAACCATATCAGCGTTTTACGTTGCTAATGAATTTTATAACGTTCTCCAACGGAAAGACCTCTGGTTTGCACCAGAGGTCTTTTTTGTGGATCAACGATCAGGGCCCTCATCAAAAAACTCAAAATCTGCTCACACTACATAGCGACTTTCGTCAACCAGAAGCTTTCAAAGCCTTTTCCGCTTGGGAGTGCAATAACAAACCATATTCTAAGCCCTCCACCACGGCTTGATAGGAAGCCGCCAAAATATTGGTGGAAACGCCTACCGTCGTCCAGCGTTGACGACCATTGCCTGATTCTACCAACACACGGGTTTTTGCCGCAGTGCCCGTATGTCCGTTGAGAATCCGCACTTTGTAATCTGTCAAATCAAAAGTTGCAATTTGGGGATAAAAGTTCACCAAAGCCTTGCGTAAAGCTGCATCCAAAGCTGCCACGGGGCCGTTACCTTCCGCCGCCTCCAAAATATTTTTGCCGTCAACAGCAACTTTGACTGTAGCTAGGGCATTACTAGTTTCTTTCCCTTCAATCAAGTCGCAGTGGACTTGAAAACCTTTGACTTCAAAAAATTTCTGACGGTCTCCCAAAGCTTCGTGCATCAGCAACACGAAACTGGCTTCTGCTGCTTCAAATTGAAATCCTTCGCTCTCCAAATCTTTGAGACGCTGGAGAATTTCTCTCGCCTCTGCCTTTTGCTGATCGAGTTCAATACCAAAACTGCGGGCTTTGGCTAAAACATTGCTCAGTCCCGACTGTTCAGAAATTACAATGCGGCGACGATTTCCGACTTGTTCCGGTTGAACGTGTTCGTAAGTTAGGGGATTACGTTCTACAGCTGATACATGAATACCACCCTTGTGTGCAAAAGCCGAACGTCCCACAAAGGGAGCGTGTTCATCTGGCGCAAGGTTGACGACCTCACTCACAAAACGACTCGCTTCTGTAAGTTCTGTGAGCTGGTCTTCTGTGATACAACTGTAACCTGCCTTCAGTTGTAAATTGGGAATTAAAGAACAAAGGTTAGCATTACCGCAACGTTCACCATAACCATTAATTGTGCCCTGTACCATCTTTGCCCCTGCCATCACGGCGGCTATTGCGTTAGCAACCGCCATTTCCGAATCGTTATGAGTATGAATTCCAATTTGAGGAATTGTCCTTTGTCCTTTGTCCTTCGTCATTGGATTTTGACAAATGACCAATGACAAATGACTAATGACATCTTGAACAATTTGGCTAATTTCGTGGGGTAAAGTGCCGCCATTGGTATCACAGAGGACTAGCCATTCCGCACCAGAGGCGATCGCAACCTCTAATGTCTGTAAAGCATAATCTCGATTGTGCTTATAGCCATCAAACCAATGTTCGGCATCGTAGATAATGCGACGACCTTGAGAACGGAGGTACTCAATGGTGTCGCGAATCATCGCCAAATTTTCTTCTAATGTCGTCTTGAGTCCGGTTGTCACATGTAAATCCCAAGACTTGCCAAAAATCGTTACCCAGCGAGTTCCCGCAGCCAAAATATCCTGTAGCATCGGTTCGGTTGCGGCTGTGGAATTAGGGCGGCGAGTCGAACAAAAAGCGACAATTTCAGCTTGTTTGAGCGGATCTTCTTGGAGTTGCCAGAAAAATTGGACATCCTTGGGATTGGCACCAGGCCAGCCGCCTTCAATAAAGGGAATTCCCAGTTGATCGAGTCTACGGGCAATGCGTAACTTATCTTCTATCGATACTGATAGCCCCTCGCGCTGAGTGCCATCGCGTAATGTAGTGTCATAGAGCCAAAGTTGAGGTGAAGAATTTGTGGTCATAAAACTGGGACCGACGAGACAACTTTCAAGGCAATGTGTCAATATACAACAAAAAGCCAGTTTGGCAATTTAAAAATGCCTAAAGTACTAGCTGAAGGTAAAACAATTGATTGCGAGCAAGGAAGCAATCTCCGCAAGATTTTGCTGCAAAATGGTATTAACCTCTACAATGACGGTGCTAAGGTAATAAACTGTCGGGGCATTGGCAGTTGTGGTACCTGCGCGGTTAAGGTAGAGGGCAAAGTATCAGCAGCGAATTGGCGCGACCCTGCGCGGCGTTCGCTTCCTCCCCATTCTCCTACAACAGACTTGCGTTTAGCCTGTCAAACTCAGGTTTTAGGCGATGTGAAAGTGACAAAGTTTGATGGATTTTGGGGACAGGGTTCTCGAATAGTGTGGACACCAAAAGGTTAAAAAAGGAGTAAGACAAAATGGGTAGATGGACACCCTTAATTTTGATGGCTGGAGGTTTAGCCATTCTGCTTGGTACATTACTAGGCATCAACTTTCCTATGGGCGTGCAAACCGCTAACGCTCCCGGTGGCAAAGCAGCAAAAGTCCTCCCAGCTAATATCAATGTTAATAGCAGTGCAGGCAGTAAGAATGATGAGACTGCAACTGAAGGAAATGAAACAACTCAAACAAACGAAAACAGGCGCGGCATTGTAGCCCCAAGACCTGACAACAGGAGTAACGTTGCCCAGAATTCTGCTGATGACTCAACATCACCTTCTGACACTACAACAGACGGCAATACAGATTCTTCCCAAAACACACCATCCAGCGATACAAATCAAAGCAGCGAACCGATTCGCGCTTTGTGGTAACTCAAACATTGCTAAGTTTTGAGTAACCAGTGCTGAGTAAAAAGTAAAATTAGACCGACTAGGCATAAAATTAGTTTGTCCCTTGGGTGTCTCGAAGAGAATTAAGAGCATCGGCGACATGGAAAAAGAAATACATATTTATTTCGAGTCTTAAGCAGACAAGAAATAATGCGTCCTTACTTCAATTCCCTCATTTCGCTCTCTGAGTAACTCAGCACTGGCTCAACGCGGCGCTACCGCTAACAACACGGGCTAAACGCCCCGCTTCCGCTAACAGCACTCCTAAAGATAGATTCGTCTTTAGTTACGAGTTATAAGTTATAAGTTATGAGTTATTAGTTATAAGTTATTAGTTATGTACTAATGATAAATGGCTAATGATAGATGACTAATAACTAATGACTAATGACTAGTGAGACTGTAATTATTGGTGGCGGCGTTATTGGTTTAGCGATCGCTATTGAACTAAAACTGCGCGGGACAAACGTCACCGTGCTTTGTCGTGACTTCCAAGCTGCCGCTACCCATGCCGCCGCCGGAATGCTGGCACCAGATGCGGAAAACATCGCTAATGGGGCAATGCGTTCCTTATGTTGGCGATCGCGTGCTTTATATCCCGACTGGACGCGCAAATTAGAAGAACTGACCAGCTTAAATACTGGCTACCGTCCCTGTGGCATCCTTGCACCAGTGTTTGAAGAAGGCAGGGGAACAGGGGAGCAAGGGAGCAAGGGAGCAGGCAAAAAAGAGGATTTTTCCTCCTCTGCCCCTCTGCCCCTCTGCCCCTCTGCCTCTTCCCCGTCTTACTGGTTAAACAAAGAGGCAATTCATCAATATCAGCCAGGATTGGGAGCAGAGGTAGTTGGTGGTTGGTGGTATCCTGAAGACGCACAAGTTGATAATAAGGCTCTAGCTCGCGTATTGTGGACGGCGGCTGAGTCTATTGGTGTTGAACTCAAAGATGGTATTACAGTAGAAGCATTTTTACAGCAACAAGGGCAAGTGATTGGCGTGCAAACCAATGCAGGAATAATTCGCGCCGCGCACTATGTTTTAGCTTCAGGTGCTTGGTCAAATGAATTGTTACCACTACCCGTGCTACCCAGAAAAGGACAAATGCTGAGTGTGCGGATACCGGAATTTGCGCCAGAATTGCCTTTAAAACGGGTTTTGTTTGGGCAGGATATTTACATCGTACCGAGACGCGATCGCCTCGTTATTGGGGCAACAAGCGAAGACGTTGGTTTTATCCCCAACAACACCCCAGAAGGGATTCAAAAATTACTACAAGCTGCCATCCGCTTGTATCCCCAACTAAAGCATTATCCCATCCAGGAGTTTTGGTGGGGATTTCGCCCAGCTACCCCTGATGAGTTGCCCATCCTTGGCACTAGCCACTGTCAAAATTTAACCTTTGCTACTGGTCATTACCGTAACGGGATTTTACTTGCGCCCGTAACCGCCGCCTTAATTGCCGATTTAATCTTGGAACAAAAATCTGACCCGCTACTTGCTGATTTCCATTATTCGCGCTTCCAGTCCCAGCCATCTACCTCCACCCCAATGCTGACTCACTCTGCCAATTTCTCCAACGGGCATCGCCCTGCCATATCGCCACAGCAGCCACCACTTCCCATTCAAGACTCACCACTAATTATTGCTGGCAAAACTTTTCAATCCCGTTTGATGACAGGAACCGGGAAGTATCGCAGCATTGAGGAAATGCAGCAAAGCATCGCCGCTAGTGATTGCCAGATTGTTACTGTGGCAGTACGACGGGTACAAACCAAGGCTCCCGGACATGAAGGTTTAGCTGAAGCCTTGGATTGGACAAAAATCTGGATGTTGCCCAATACCGCAGGTTGCCAAACTGCTGAAGAAGCGATTCGGGTGGCGCGTTTGGGGCGAGAAATGGCAAAGTTGTTAGGGCAGGAAGATAACAATTTTGTAAAGTTAGAAGTAATACCTGATCTTAAGTATTTACTCCCAGATCCGATTGGGACGTTGCAAGCCGCAGAACAATTAGTTAAAGAAGGCTTTGCAGTATTGCCTTATATTAACGCTGACCCCATGTTAGCCAAGCGTTTAGAAGAAGTAGGCTGTGCAACGGTAATGCCTTTAGCATCGCCGATTGGTTCTGGACAAGGGCTAAAAACAACCGCCAACATCCAAATTATCATCGAAAATGCGGGTGTGCCAGTCGTGGTAGATGCCGGGATTGGTTCACCCTCAGAAGCCGCCCAAGCAATGGAATTGGGAGCAGATGCTTTGTTAATTAATAGTGCGATCGCTCTTTCTCCAAACCCAGCAGCAATGGCTCGTGCCATGAATTTAGCAGCAGTTGCCGGTCGTCTCGCATACCTTGCTGGCAGGATGCCTATCAAAGATTACGCCAGTCCCAGTTCTCCTCTAACTGGGACGATTACTAGTTAGGGAATGGGGCATGGGGAATGGGGCATGGAGAATAGACAGACAAGGCAGACAAGCAAAATAACCAATTCCCAATCCCCAATGTAACGATTTGTCTAGCAGTTTAAGAGCGGATTTAGCATTTATGTAACATTAAATGAACGATAAAGATAAAGGAATTAATTCATGCCCTATACAAATGAAGAAGGCGGTCTTCTAAATAATTTTGCCCGCGAACCAAAGATTTATCAAGCAGAACCTCCCACAGAAGGGCAAAAGCGAACCTATATTTTCTTGGGAATCGGTGCTACAGCTTTGATTGGTGGCTTGATTTTAGTAGCCTTCTTTGTTTCTACTGCCAGCTGATCTTTCTGTTGGGCATAATACATTTTAATAAAATTTCATCTTTATAGTTTTTCAGGTTCCGATTTTAAGAGGAGCCTGCTTTTTTATTTTTTGTTAAAATTGAATTAGCAATTTAATGTATAATTATATACTTTTTATTCTGGACAGGATTTTGTTCAAAACTAGCTTGGACATTGTACTAAACCTAAAAGCTCTAGTTATCCTGATCTGTGCAACATCTACTTAAAAATCATTTTTATTATGAGTTTAGCCAACTTAGATGCATCCAGAAAGGTGATACATACTGCGTTTTGGCTCTTTAGCCGCTATGAGCGTGAATGATACTGCACACAACAATAATTCTACTTGGAATCGGCAAGTATACCACCGCCTAAAACTTGCCCTAAGTCTTGGCTTACGACGACAACTCTTTTTAGCGGTATGTGATGATTTACACTTGAGAAATCAGGTAGCAGCCCGTTTGCATTCTACATTGGCTTATCCTGTTGGACAAGTGCTATACCAGTCATCAAATGCTCAGGAAAATAGCACTCCAGCTTATCCGCGATTGGTAACGTTACGTTTGAATTTAAACGATCCCAATCCCATAATCCAAATTAATCAATGGTTGGCTAATTATCCACCGCCAATTGTTGGAGCATCAAAAGATACCCCTGGAAGACCTTTTCCAGTACCAGCATTTCAGATTGTCGGTGTGGAGCATCTCACTAAGCAACCAGTGGCAACACAACGCTTATTTTTGCACTATCTCCGCTTAAGTGAACAATATTTCTCTACAAAAGAATCCAGCCGATTCCTCGAATCTAACTTGCTATTGTGGATACCCCGTCCTTGGTTATCTGCTATCAAGCAATCAGCACCACAGTTTTGGCATTCCCGTACTGGCGTATTTGTGTTTGCTGGAGAACCCACACCAGCAATTCAGAATTCAGGCTATCCAGAAAGTTTTTCACGTTCTAGAAGCTTGGAATTAGGGAATATTGAGCAGTCGATTCTAGATGAATCAGTTAACCAAGTAGAACTCAGAACCGCAGCCACCGAGTTAAAGTTTGAGAATAATTCCGATTTTCCACCAGAGATACAAGGGAAAGGCGTAGATAAAATCCAGGAAGGTTTGCCGTTAACTGCGGATTTATTGAAGGCTGCGCCACAACATCAGGAATCCACTAATAGGTCTGGTAGTAATAATCAATCTTTGTCGTCTTTATCTTATATTAGCAGCGAGTTAACGGAGCTAGTAATAGCAACAATCAACACAAATATTGCTCAAAATCCTGAGGGTTCCTTACAACCACAGCAGATTTTGTTAGAGATTGAAGAATTACACGAAAATCTTGTTCCAGGGGAGATACTGGCAGAAGCTTATCATCGCTTGGGCACTTTATACCGCCTTCGTATTGAGCAAGGAGAGTCAACCTTAGAAAACCTGATGGTGGCAATTATTGCCTATCAGGAAGCAATTAGCTATGACGAAAGCTCACCACAACTCCCAGATATCTTGAATGACTTGGGTACACTCTACTGGATGCTATACCGCACACCACCCAATTCAGAGGAAGGACAAACTTATATAGAGCAGGCAATAGAGTTTTATCAGTTGGCGTTAAAGATGATTTCACCCCAGACACACGCGGAAACTTACGCTCGTGTGCAAAATAATTTGGGGACAGCCTATGGCGATTTAGCTCGTTTTTCTCAACCATCAGAAAATTGGCAGCAAGCAATCTTAGCTTACAGTGAAGCGCTCAACTATCGTACAGCCGATATGGATTCATTAAAGTATGCGGCTTGTCAGAATAATTTGGGTACTGCTTACTGGCATTTAGGGCAATACAACCAACCGATTGTGCATTTAAAGAAAGCGATCGCAGCTTACAATGAAGCACTTGTACACTATAACCCAGAAGAAGAACCGCTCAAGTATGGCATGATTCAAAACAATATTGGTACTGCCTACTGGAATCTGGCACAATACGAACAACCTGCCCAAAATCTCCAGCTAGCTATAGATGTTTATAGCGAAGCTCTCAAGTATCGCACTCCAGCTAATGTTCCTAGTGCCTGCGCCGCTACCCAAAATAATCTGGGTACTGCCTACTGGCATTTAGCAAACCTATCTCAGACAACTAAAGAGGCACGGCAAAAATATCTGCAACTATGTATCAGCGCTTACGAAGAAGCTATAGCTTTGGCTCATTCACTTAGCAATACTTCTTTAAGTTTTGATTTGCTTGCCTCTTATAATAATCTGGGACTGGCCCATTATCAGCTAGTAATAGATGAATCTTTTAAGGGCGATAAAGCGACACGTTCTCAACACTTAGAAGTAGCATTAGATAATCATTTGCAAGCCCTAAACGGATTAAGTAAACAACCAGAGGCTTATCAAACAACTTTCACTTATGTGGTGAAAACTATTCGTGCTTTTCATAATGAATTAGGCATACAGGGACAAAATCTGGCTTTATCTAAAGTTCCTAGTCAGCTGTTGCCAGAGATTTTGTCAAAGATATAAAGCAATACGCTTGGGTTAAGAAATTTATCTGTTGAGGCAGGCTGTTCTTGAGCAGGGGATGCAGGGGAAGCAGGGGGGGAGAATAAAAGCTTATCCCAAGCGTATTGAGATATGAAGCATAAATAAAAATGTAGAGACGCGCTTTACCGAGTCTCTACAAAGGTTTGCCGTTTTTAGAAAGACGTAATGCGCGTCTCTACTATGCAGGATTAGGTTGAGTTCGGCTTTGAAGTAGCTGGATAATTGCAGCTTTTTCTAAGATTCCAACTAGAACACCATTCTCACCAATCACGGGAAGCACAGATAGTTTTTGTTGTTCGAGTAACTGCATGACTTCCAACAGAGGTTGATCTGATTGGACTGTGGTAGATTCGGTAATTGGTCGCATGACTTGTTTGACTTGAGTTTCTGACCACAGTGCTGTGGGGATGGTTCGTAAATTATCAATTGCGATCGCACCTACTAATTGTCCATGATCATCAGTCACTAAGAACCGATGCCAGTTTTGCCCACTGATGACTCGCTCATCGGCAAACTCTCTCAAGGTAAGATTAGCAGATACAATCGGGCTGTCATGAGTTACAGCATCCTCAGCAGTCAAACCTGTGAGTTTTTCTTGCACTCTGGCAAATTGAGCCGAATTACCAGCATTTTGCAACAAGAAGAAGCCAACTAACAAATTCCAGAAGTTATCGGCGCTGCCAAATAATAGTAGGGGAAGTACGCCTGAAAGAATTGCTACCCAACCAAAGATTTGCCCAACTCGACTCGCAAAGGTTACACCTTTATAAGGATTACCTGTAATTTTCCAAACAATGGATTTCAGTATATTTCCGCCATCTAAAGGCAAGCCAGGAATCAGGTTAAATAGGGCTAATGCCAAGTTAACGGAAGCTAGAACACCAAGGATTGCAGCTAACGGCCCTGATGCAGCAGTAGTAACACCAATCGCTGTAACGATACCGCATAGTAGTAAGCTTACCATTGGCCCGGCGATCGCAACCCAGAAAGCCTCACCTGGAGTTTTCGACTCTTTTTCTAAGCTCGCCAAACCGCCAAATATAAACAGGGTGATGGATTTGACATCAATTCCCTGACCAATGGCAACGAAACTGTGGCCTAGTTCATGGGCGACGACAGAGGCAAATAACATCAGCGCTGTCATCAATCCTAGTAGCAAAGCTAATCCCGCAGATAATTGGGGAAATTGCGCCGCCAGTCCACTGCTATAGCTCCAAGTGACTAAACCCAGAACTAAAAACCATGACGGATGGATATAGAAGGGAATTCCGAAGAGATTACCAACGCGAATTGTGCCATTCATGTCGTTCACCTTTGATTTCAGCTTCGAGAAGTTTGCTTTCTTTCTTCTCGATGTCTCTAGTGTAACGAAAGGTTAAGAGATTTTAATCTTGATAGCGGTAGTGGTGTCCGTCTGTAAAGGTGCGGTTATTGGGAATATTGGGAACATATCAATTCAGGATGTGAAAAGAATTGAAAGTTGTATTTCCTCAACGATTTAGTTAGTCTTGGTTGTAGTTGGGAAATACGATGTGCGATGTCCGATGCACTAGGGTTGTGGAAATAGAGAATAAAGAAAAGCCGATGAGTGGGTGGAATACTGCTAAAGGCAAAAAATGCAAATGAATTGTGAGAAATTGCAATCCTAGCAGCACTGGCATACTTGCTGTAAGATTTCGGATTCTTCGAGGAAATGGAATTAAAAACACCCATACCAACAAAATTAGTGAGAGTCCGCTATATCCTCGCACGAGCCAAATATGTAGGTTCCACCAATCAGAGTTGTAAAAGTAAGCCAATCCAACACTGAATATTTGAATTATTAAACAGAGATTGAAAAGCACTGCGGCGATTAAAAAACTGATTTGAATCCAGCGCCCAGACATCTGTGTGTCATCAATGCCAGTATTTATAGTCATGGTAAAGTAATCCAAAAAACTAAGCAAAGGATTTGAATTGGTGTGACTAAAGCTAAGATAAATCTGGTGGCGATACTGCGCCTAGACCTCGAACGAGTACACTTTGCAAATCATGGTTGCCTTACAAACTCTATTTCATGGAATTGCTCAAGCTCAAGATGAAGAGACTTTGCGATCGCACATATCCGCAGAAATGAGTGAGTATTTTTCAGCTACACGATGTGCGCTATTTTTCTTTGCCCAAATTTCTTTAGTTGACAGCAAGATTCAAAAAGCACTGCAAATTGCATTATCACCTCAACACAATCCAGTTGCACGCTACTTACTAGAACGCCATGCCCCTGTTCATGAAGCTTTGGTAGTAGAACCTAAGACATGGAAATTGATTTGTCCTCGTGCCGATCACTGGCACGTCATGGCAGGGCCAATTATCAGCAATGGTGAGTTAGTAGGTGTGGTAGGTTTGACGCGTCAGCAAGGAATGCCTGCATTTGATTCACAAAACCTCACAGATTTGAGTGCGCTTTGTCTGCACATTTCTACTTGGGTGACAATGGCGCGATTACAACAACCACTATTACAGACAAAGCGTTTAACGCCCCGTGAAATGCAAATTGCTTCTTTGGTAGCTCAAGGACAAACCAATGCAGAAATTAGTGCTGAACTTTGGATTACTGAAAACTCTGTCAAGCAAGCCTTAAAAAGGATGTTTCGCAAGCTTGAAGTTTCATCTCGCGCCCACATGGTTGCAAAGCTTTCCACAATTTCAAAATAAATGACTTTTTATTGCCTGATTAATCCCAAACTTTTCTCTTCATCTCCCCCTGATAACCATTTCTATAAAAATATAAAGTGAAAGGCTATCAGGGGGTTATTTTCTGGCGGGAGCAATGCGATGAGAGTGAGGTGGGCAAGCTCTTGAGGCAGGGGAGGCAGAGGAGGCAGGGGAGGAGAAATAAATTAAGTGTATTTTGAAGTATTTATAGTCGCGCATGTTACTAAATTCTCTCTTTAC
>NZ_JAVRBY020000046.1:0-59348 GCF_034531035.1 Nostoc sp. DedQUE02
ATTGCAAGTAATTTGCAACTTTCCCAATTATTGAAATGCTGTAATTATTGATTTGTCAAGGTTATGGCGATTTTGGCAGATCCCCCAAGGTTTTAGCGCCGCTTTGACTTGCCAAACATCAAACTGATTCAATCATCATAAGACTATTGTTTGCTCTTGTCGAGGAATTTCGGAACCGTATCTAATTCTTCGTTTGATTGCGATCGCTGTTATTACTTTGTGATACTATCTAAAACAACAGACAGAACCTTGAAAACTTAATCTAACGTTTCCAAATGAATCTCAAAGTACTTGTTTTTACTTTGTGTACGTAAATTTTTCGCGGGGGTGAGGCGATCGCCAAAACTCTTATGATTTCGTTGATCCCCGCGAAAAGCTTTCTGAGTAAGCTTTTGAGAAGGGTCTACTATAACTAAATTCTCAATAAATGTAGCTTCTTGACAGGTAAATTAGACCCACCACGAAAATGGGTATCTGTAACCCTGTCTGCATAAGGCTTCTAAATGGGTAGGGTTTTAATTCCTTTACCCCTCACGGGGATGGAAACCAAAATATTTCACCGCCAAATCCATTGCCTCTTTGCAGTTGTTTTAATTCCTTTACCCCTCACGGGGATGGAAACCTGCTAGAGTGAATCAGGTTCATGATCAAGCCGTGACGGGTTTTAATTCCTTTACCCCTCACGGGATGGAAACCAGTAGGTGCTGCATTTAAAGCGTATCTTTGTAAATAGTTTTAATTCCTTTACCCCTCACGGGGATGGAAACTTTCCTGTATTTTTGTACTGAATCGTCATCAATACAGGATTTTAATTCCTTTACCCCTCACGGGGATGGAAACCTCAGCTCGATACTGAGCACAATAGTTGAAATAACGAACAGGTTTTAATTCCTTTTCCCCTCACGGGGATGGAAACATCGCATCAAATAACGCCAGGACGTTTTCCTTGCAATGTTTTAATTCCTTTACCCCTCACGGGGATGGAAACCTTTGTGTCATTTCTTCTTCATTGGCTTTCAATGAGTTTTAATTCCTTTACCCCTCACGGGGATGGAAACCTTTACCCAGCCCCACTCGCCTTTCTTGGCGACTACCGAGTTTTAATTCCTTTACCCCTCACGGGGATGGAAACGATCGATTTTTCTGCCATTCAGGTAATACGCAACAATGTGTTTTAATTCCTTTACCCCTCACGGGGATGGAAACGTTCCGCCAGTTCCTGGCATTCCTCCTAAGACAGTATAGGGCAACTAATTCAAGTATCGAATTGATTGCGAAACTTTGACTGCTTCTTGAGGAGTAACGTTACTGCAATTAGACAATTCTGGTATTACCCCTGTACCAACAAATCTGTAAAAGGGGCCATTTTGCTCTCCCAACCACTGCGATAGCAATGTTGGTTGTTTGGCATTACCATATAATCCCTGCTCTAAAACGCTTTTTCCAAATATCGGAGAATTTATTGGGTAACTGCGCGATCCAGAAGGCAAATCGCCAATACCACCAGATGCTGACTCAATCGCAAAGCATTGATTTGCACTTAAATTTTGGTAAACAACTAAGTAACGCAAGCCGTCAACATTTTCGCGCCCAGCCGAGACTAATACTGTGTCGGCATAAAAATTTGCCGGTACGTAACTTGGTAATGCTACTTTTAAACCTAGCGATCGCAATATTTTTAACTGAGTCGGTGTTAATTTTATTACTGAATTGGTTTGTGAAGGTTTGGGTTGAGCAATTACCGCAGCCGTAGAAGCGATAATACAGGCGATAACGCAAGAGGAAGCAAGCTTAATTGAGTATTTTAATAATTTCATAGTTAATAACTATACAGAAAACTCGATTATAAAGCGCGAATTAGTTGATATAGGAATCCGGTTTGATTACTGAAATCACTTGGCTTAGTAGGTAATAGGCAATAGGCACTCTTGCAAGAGGATTTCAGAAGATTAAGGTATACCAAATTGTTTTCACGCAATCAAATACGAGTCCTATATCTGAATAACAGCAATAGAAGTCGAGCATTAATTACTATTTGCTAAGAGGATTATGTCTTTGATATTCAATCCGCATCTGCTTAACGTCAATTTGCCCAGCAGACTCTAAAAACACAAGTTGCTCTATTTGGGATAATCCTAAATTTTCAAACTGTGCTAATTCTGAGTTTGATAATGGCCAAGGTGGGCCAGAGGGTTCAACTTCTGTATCCCGAACACGAGTAATCAGCAACAGCGTTCCACCTAAAGCGATGAGAGAGGTAACTGAAGAAATAACTGAAGAACGCACATTCAAGGGCAAAGCTTGAATATTGCGACATTCAAAAACAAAGTCAAAGGCTTGATGCCATTGTGAAGGAATTGCTAATAAATCTGCAACTACATAGTTAACAGTCGAATCGGGAAATCGCTGCTGACACCAGGCGATCGCTGTCGGTGAAATATCAAAGGCGGTTACTTCAAACCCCAGATTTGCTAAAGCTTCGGCATCATCTCCTAAACCACAACCAATTACTAATGCCTTTTGCTGTGAAATAAATGGTTCATGATTAGTCAACCAATCTTGGAGATAAGGATGAGGAGCTAACTTAGCCCAAGGAATTTGTGCTGTGTCCCCTTTGGCTTTATCATATAAAATTTCAAACCATGACGATGGTTCTGATTTTTCTAAAGCTTCTGTCGCTAACTGTTTAACAAAAAACTGTAAATTTTCCGGTTGTTGTTCCAACATAAAAATTGATACGAATTTGTTATGAGAAAGAGTAAGAATTAAAGGGTAATTTTTAAGAGAATAAATTATTGGTCATCGTAGTCTTAGTGGAGTAAATAAGTTTTTTCTAGTTATAGTTAGTAATTATGTACTGTATCATACTTAATGCTCAGTCTTAGCTGTACAAAGAAAACTCCTGTTATATGTATGATGTCCGCTTGATTACTTATTAAACCCGAAGAACCCCACCCCGCCAAAGCTACGCGTCTCCCCTCCCCAAAGCATCCTACGGTGTACATATAAGTCGAATTACCCCCCTTAATTCCCCCAATACGCTTGGGATAAACCAGAAACCCCTCATGTAGAGACGCGATTTATCGCGTCTAAAAGATTGGCACGTTACACAGACGCGATTGATCGCCGTCCTGAGAGAGAATATACTCGTTAATTATTCCTTGATAGACTACCATTTCCGACTTGTGTGTACACGTCGGGCAGACCGACAACAAACGGTGATTGATACGAGAGTTGATAGTGTTGTGCGGCATCCCATGTATGCGTCCGGCTCTGGTAATGTTTTATCTACTACAGAGGGCGTTGCATAATTGCGGGATGATTTCGCAAGTTATAAAATCTCCCCCCCTGCAACGCCAGCACCCCCTGCCTCCCCTGCCTGCCTAAATTCATCCCTCTGTTCTGCAACGCCCTACAGAGGTGTCCCAGAAGGCTGTTGCACTCTAGTGTTAACAGTTTTTGGTTCTACAAAAGCTTCCCGGCCTGTAATCAATCTAGAGCGACGATTACGAGTGATATAATTCCACGCCCATTGAAATACTACTAGTAATTTAGTGTCAAACTCGATTAAGAAGTAGATGTGAACTAATAGCCAAAATGCCCAAGCAATGAAACCTGTGAGTTTGATTAAGCTTAAATCTACAACAGCTAAATTTTGCCCAATCATTGCCAAACTACCTACATCGTTGTAATGAAATTGTGGCAAAGTTTTACCTTGAAGCCGTCGTTGAATTAGTTTACCTACATACTCTCCTTGTTGTTTAGCTACGGGTGCAACACCAGGTAAGACTTTACTATCTTGGTGGGAAAAGTTAGCTAAATCTCCAATTACGAAAATGTTGGCATAACCCTCGATAGACAAGTCAGGTTCTACAATTACACGCCCAGAGTAATCGCACTCTACACCTGTACTTTCTTTTAAGACTTTCCCCATTGGGGAACCTTGGACACCTGCTGCCCACAATATAGTTTTTGAGGCAATTTCTGTAAATTCATTGTCTTGCTTGAAAGTAACAATGTCACCTTCAATATTTGTCACCCTGGTGTGAGTGTGGAGTTCTACACCCAACTTTTGCAAAGATACTGCTGCTGATGCGGATAATTCTGGCACCATGTGCGGGAGGATGCGAGGGCCCCCTTGTAATAGTAAAATTTTCGTTTCTGAAGTGTCGATGCTGCGGAAATCTTCTTTGAGAGTTTTGTATGCCAACTCTGCGATCGCACCTGCTAATTCTACACCAGTCGGGCCACCCCCCACAATCACAAAACTCAACCAAGCCCGGCGTTTTTCAGGATCAGTTTCTTTTTCTGCTGCTTCAAATGCGCCAAATATCCGGCGACGCATTTCTATCGCATCTTCCACAGTTTTCAAACCAGGAGCAACTTTTTCCCAGTGATCTTTACCAAAATAGGAATGGTTAGCACCTGTGGCAACAATTAATGTATCATAAGGTACTACTTCATCACCCAAAATAACTTGTTGCGCTTTTGGATCAATATCACTTACTTCTCCCAACAACACCTTTGTATTCTTGCTTTTCTTAAATACAGATCGCAATGGTGCAGAAATATCAGAGGGTGATAGCGTACCTGTGGCAACTTGATATAAAAGCGGCTGAAATAGGTGAAAGTTACGTTTATCAATGAGAGTAACATTTACATTCGCTGCATTCAAAGCTTTTGCTGCATACAATCCACCAAAACCACCACCAACGATAACAACCTGATGTGGTGCATTCTTTTCTAGTGAGACTGCCATAATCAATATTTCCTTGTATTAAGAACTTGTAACTATTCTTAACAAAGATGTAACAGCATTATGATATTGGTTGCTGTTTATCTGGAACAATTGAAAAACTAGTGAAAGTAGTCAAAGTTATTAATGAGTCGTTTAGGACTTATGCACACTCTACGAATTCTTCTCTACGAGACCTACGCGAACGTGCAGCGTTCTATTGGCGCAGCCTCTCGTAGAGAAGGAAAGGCGGTTCTAGATAATTAAGCTTTTTAGCAATTTTTGCGTAAGTCCTGTCATGATTAACAGAGAAAAGTTTATTGCAAAGTTCTTGTTGATGTTGAAAAAACTCTACTAGAAAAACTGTACCAAATTCTAAGTTTCCGTCTCATCCCTACAACCATCAGCTTATACCAAGTTGCGTTCAAAAATATTAGTTTTGAACGCAACTTGGTATCAATCCAAGCGGTTAGCCACCATCCCTCCATAAGTTTAGTTCGCCATAAACATTGATATCAAACGTAAATTCGATATCAATGTGGTTCTTGGGATATCCTGTGGGTAAAGGTGCAAAAGGTGCAGCTCGCTGTATAGCATTGAGTGCTACTTCATCAGTTACACTGAATCCAGAGGTTTGTACAACATTGAGATTGCTAACTTGACCTGAACGGCTAATAGTAAAGTTAAGCACCGTTCGCCGGTTAGATTGGCTCATTCCTGGTAGCCACTGCTGCCGAACGCGTTGCTTTAGCTTGTTTAAGTAAGAGGTGAGGTCTATATCTTGACTGCGGGCATCAATACCAAAAGTTCCTTGGCGATCGCGGTTAGAATTAGGCACAGCTGCCAGTTGATCGCCGCGATAATTCTGACTAGATACGCCCACAGTACCAGCCAACAAACTTGCTGCACCTGTTTTTGGAGATGACTGAGCTTGGGTTGGTGTTTGCCCATTTAATCTAGTTCTCGACTGCCCTAACTTCTTAGGATTGCTGGGTACTGGTAATGTCGTAGCTCTTTTATTTTCCAGTGGTGCTGGTAATGGTGTAGCCATTGGTGCTACTGCAATTTTTTTAGAATTAGGTACTTGTACTGTGTTTGTACGTGCTGGCGCTATTTGCTTTGGGTTGAGTACTAAAGGTTTTGTCAAAGGCGCTGTTTTTCTCAGTGGAACTGGCAGTGGTGTAGTCATTGGTGCTACTGCAACTTTCTGAGAGTTAAGTGCTTGTGCCTCACTTGCAGGTGCTGAAGGTATTTGTTTTGGCTTGGGCGCTGTTTTTCTCAGTGGAACTGGCAGTGGTGTAGTCACTGGTGCGACTGCAACTTTCTGAGAGTTAAGTGCTTGTGCCTCACTTGCAGGTGCTGAAAGTATTTGTTTTGGCTTGGGCGCTGTTTTTCTCAGTGGAACTGGCAGTGGTGTAGTCACTGGTGCTACTGCAACTTTCTGAGAGTTAAGTGCTTGTGCCTCGCTTGTAGGTGCTAATGCTGGTTTTCGAGGTTTGAATTGCGGTTGTTCACGAGATAGATTTGGTGATTCTGTTTTCTGTTGCTGCCGTCCTGTCTGAAATACTTCTGTTGGAGATGAGGCTGTTAAGTCAAAAGAGCGCTCGTTATAGGCTTTATGTCCTGCGGGATTCCCTGACTTCACCGCCAAAACAGGTCTTTCTGGCAAAGCTTTACCACCAGCAATAGAATTTTTGTTAGCCCGGAATAAGGTTTGAGGAGGTATTTCTGTTTTATTAGGAGGAACTTCAACTACCTCGATTGGAATCTCTTGGCTAATTTGTTGCTTTGGCTCACGCATCAAAGCTCTATGCCAATATTTGCTCCCTATTAATAAAATAGAGTGCAATAGGATAGAAATAACTACACCTTGGAGCATATCGAAAGAGCGCACGCTCCGATGGCACAGAAATTTATCAGACGAAGCCATGTGATTGCACTTTCTTTAATAGCAGCTTCAACAGTCTATTTATAGAGTACAAGCTTCTGTTATTTTCGGTTCTCTATAATTCCTCGCACAAGCGCATCAAGGAGAAATTTGAGCGACTGCAACGTGTTCAGGTCTGTAATTTCCCCATTGGCGTTTAGTTTTTTACCAATAAACGGGATAGTTACTGATCCACCTTCAACAAGATTCGCAGCTAAGGCAGTCAGCGTTAGTATTAGTGAAGCATGAGCTCTTGAACCTCCCAATTCCGAAGGAGATGCACTAATAGTAGCTACTGGCTTGTCTACTAACTCACCAGATGAAACGATCCAATCCAGTGCGTTTTTCAGAACACCTGGCATTCCGTAAGCATACTCTGGTGTACTGATCAGCACTCCATCAGATTTTTCAAGCAGCACGCGCCAATCTCTGACTGCTCTGGGCAAAGTATCACCATCAAGTTCAGGGGTAAAGTGTGGCAGATCAGCTAACCCTTTGTAAATGGTCAAATCCAAATCTTTAGGGGCAAGTTTTGCTACAGCATAAAGCAAGGCAGTATTCGTAGAACTGGGTCTGAGACTTCCAGAAATAGCAATGATTTTCATAGAGCATTGAGTGGCTTTGTGTCGCCCACCCCATAAGAGGGAGCAATGCGATGAGAGTGAAGTGGGCAAGCTCTTGAGGCAGGGGAGGCAGGGGAGGAGAAATAAATTAAGTATATTTTGAAGTGTTTATAGTAGCGTATGTTACTAAATTCTCTCTTCACTCCCCCTGCTCCCCCTGCTCCCCCTGCTCCCCCTGCTCCCCCTGCTTCAAAAAGCGATGATCTCACATTTTCGCGTTGCTCCCCCATAAGAAGTAGTTGAATATTTTTTTGTTTGGAAGTTTCTTAGCTTATGAATCAGTTATTTTTGTAATATGCTTGCTGGTCAAATATAGCCGTAGTCACATAAGTTAGGACATTTGGAAAGGGTGAATGCTAGAGCTAGCAATAGTTTTACCTCCTGCCTCACTTCGACTACGCGGAAATCGAGCGAAGTCGAGATTCAGTGACCACCTGCCCTCTGCCTCCTGCTATAAGTTTATTTTCTTTCTTAAATACTAGATTTATGGATTCTTCTCAGCTTGAAACAGGTGCACCTCTTTCTATAGAAATTGCTCAAGAAATTGCTCAGATTGCCTCACCATCAACAACACTCGCTCCTACCTCAACACTCAGCCCTGCTATTTCTAAAGATGGTATTCGCAGGAGTTTGACGGCTTCTACTGTCGATGGTGTTTTTGCAGCAATTTTCTCTATTGCCACTGGCGGAATTTTGCTAGGTAATTTTTTGGTGGAATTGGATGCTAGTCCGGTGGTATTTGGCATGGTAAGTTCTATTCCCATGTTGGTGAATCTTTTTCAGCCGATGGGTGCTTACTTATCTGAACGCAGCACTAGCCGCTTTCAATATGCCCTCCGCACTCATGGGATTGGTCGGCTACTGTGGCTGATTTTGGTAATTGGCATTGTTAGTTTTGGTATGGGAGGGCTGAATTCCAACCAATTAGTGATATTGTCGCTTTTGATTCTCGTATGCAGCCATTTTTTAGGAGGATTAGGAATTGCATCGTGGTTCAGTTGGATAGCAATGTTAGTGCCACGACGATTGCGAGGTAGATATTTCGGGCTACGCAATAGTGTTGCTAACTTAACCGAGTTGATTGGCTTGCCAATAGGCGGTCTAATTGTATCACATTGGTACGGAGGAACTATCCAAGGTTATGGGGTGATTTTGCTCTTAGGCATTATCTTTGGAATTGTAAGCTTGGGGTGTCAATATTTCCAGGTAGATATAAATCCTCAGTTACAAAATACTTATTATGTTAATTCATCTCAAACAAGCGAGATTCAGTCAGACTCGGCATCAAATGAATCTGCTGAGACATCTGAAGCAATCTCTCTGCCACAAATGCCAGCTCCCCAAAACCAGATAGATAGCAGCATTTGGAAAAACTCTAATTTTTTGGTGTTTCTGCTTTATTATGGCTCATGGACGTTTGCTGTTAACTTGAGTGCCCCGTTTTTTAACCTCTACTTACTAGATACGCTGAACCTGGATGTGAGTTGGGTAACTTTCTACAACAGCCTGCGAGCAGGGGCACACATGCTAATGCTCATTGTGTGGGGTAGATTAGCAGATAAAATAGGCAATCGTCCGATTCTAATTTTTAATGGAATTCTAATTGCAGTCATACCCTGGCTGTGGCTGAAGATGGGTTCTAGTCCTCTCGATCTTTGGCTGTGGTTGCCACTGTTACACATTTTCATTGGGGCTAATTGGGGAGGAGTTGACTTGTGTAACAACAATCTTCAGATAGAGATTGCACCTGTAAAAAATCAGTCTATCTATTTTGCGACAGCTGCTGCTGTCGCTGGAGCAAGTGGTGCTTTAGGAGCAACTATCGGTGGCTTCATCGCTCAATTTGCTGGGTCTTTTGGCATAGCAGAAGTATTTATTGTATCTGGTGTATTACGATTAGCTTCACTTGTGCCACTCATTGTTAAAAAAGATTTGGGTAGTTAGGATGAAATTTCTTGGTTACGGCTATGAACAAAGAATGTTGTACTCAATCTGGAGATTTATCCACCTATAGGAAGAACTGCTAACTTACATGTTTACTCTACAGTGAAAAAGATTCATAATATAGCGACCAAGTTAATGTCAGGAAAGCAAATTACAGAAATCTGTGATTACATAAATCTGACTTTATTCATTTTTTCGTAATGCTTAAGGTAGACACATCAAAAATTACCACCCAACAAGTTGAAGCTTTTCAGCAAGACGGTGTTATCTGCGTCAAAAATGTTTTGGATGACATCTGGGTAGAACGGATGCGAACAGCCGTTGACAATAATTTATTAATCCCTGGCCCTTTAGAAGTTAAGGGCATTCCCAAATCAGAAGGTCATGTGGAACATAGCAGTAGCTTATGGCTCACTGATGCTGATTTTCGTGCTTTGGCTTTTGAATCTCCGCTAGCAACGATTGCCGCTCAAGTCTTGAAATCGGAAAAACTGAACTTTTTGACTGACGGCTTCTTCGTTAAAAAACCAAAAACAAAAAGCCGTGTTGGGTGGCATAATGACCTACCTTACTGGCCTATACAAGGCTGGCAGTGTTGCAAAATTTGGCTGGCTTTAGATAATGTCAACCAAGAAAATGGTCGATTAGAGTATATCAAAGGCTCTCATCGATGGGGCAAAGAATTACGTGAGGGATCAGACCCCTTGTGGTTTGTGGAGCCAAAGCCTGACGAAATTTTATCTTGGGATATGGAGCCTGGAGATTGCTTAGTTCATCATTTTCTGACAATTCATCATTCAGCAACAAACATATCTTCTACACAACGACGTGCGGTAGTCACGAATTGGACTGGCGATGATGTTACTTACTATCACCGCCCGAAAGCATGGCCTTTCAGACCGATTGAAGAAATTGATTTACCAGAATTGAATTCATTTAAAGCCAAAAAACCTGGTGAGCCGATAGACTGCGATATATTTCCGAGAGTTGAACTGCATCATTAATTGGTGCAAATCAATAATTTGATCAAATTGGAAGATGATTTGTACTAATATTTAACCAGCTACCGATCATGCTTAGGTAGCTTTAAATTTTCTATTAGTTAATAAACAGTTAAATCAAGAATGATTAAACCTCTATTGGTTAACACTTACGATCCCAAGGGAGGAGCAGGAGCTGCTCGTGCTGCTTATCGGCTACATCAGGAACTACTGAGGTTAGAAATTGATTCTCAGATGCTAATTCAAGATAAAAGAATAGCTGACTCTACTGTGATCAGTTCTCCCAATAAGTTAGCCGAGGGAATCTGGAAAGCTCGTCCGCTTTTAAATGATTTACCACTAGAAATTTATAGAAATAGGCAACGTAACCCTACATTTTTCCGGCTGCAATGGCTGCCTAATACAGTTGCGTCGCAAATTGCTGGGCTTGAGCCAGATATTATTAACCTGAATTGGATATGTGACGGATTTATACCAATTGAAGCACTGGCAAAATTTAATAAGCCTATTGTTTGGACATTTCATGATATGTGGGCATTTACAGGTGGATGCTGCTATTCTCTGGGGTGCGATCGCTATACAAAATCTTGTGGAAATTGCCCTCAACTTGGTAGCAAGCAAAGCTGGGATTTATCTCGCTGGGTTTGGCAGCGTAAAATTAAAGCATGGCAAAATCTCAAGCTTACTATTGTCACTCCTAGTAATTGGCTTGCTGAATGTGCTAAATCCAGTTCACTATTTTCAAATAGTGACATCAGAGTTATTCCCTATGGGTTAGACATCAACATTTATAAACCAACAAATAGTGAAATAGCCAGAAACTTACTGAGCCTCCCGCAAAATAAGCAACTAATTCTATTCGGAGCAATTAATGGAACTAGCAATCCCAGAAAAGGATTTGAACTATTGCAATCAGCGTTGCAAAAACTTAGCGAGTCTGAGTGGAAAGATAAGATTGAACTGATTGTTTTTGGTTCATCTCAACCTCAAAAGGCAGTTGATTTAGGTTTTAAAGTACACTATTTAGGCAAAATCGATGATGAGAATAAATTAGCGCTTCTGTATGCATCTGCGGATGTGATGATTGTGCCATCAATTGAAGAAGCTTATGGACTGACTGCTTCTGAATCCCTGTCCTGCGGTACACCTGTGGTTTCTTTTGATTCAACGGGACTCAAAGATATTGTTGAACATCAAAAAAATGGATATCGAGCGCAATGTTTTAGTTGCGATGACTTAGCAAATGGTATTGTCTGGGTAATAGAAGACAAAGAGCGGCATCAAAAACTTCGCGCGAGCGCACGTGAGAAAGCCGAACAAGAATTTCCGCTCGAACTACAAGCACATCGTTACTTATCCCTCTTTGAGGAAATGGTTACGCATTAATTTAACAACCACTGACTGGGAATTAAAAACCTTTTAAAAGCGTTTGCCCTACAGTCATTTGGGTATCTTACGGCGGGCGTTGACAAAGCGATCGCAGTCTCAACCGACTCTTAATTAACCTGAGTTCGGGATAAGAAAAACGACAGTTACTTTTTCGATTTCACCGATAATGAGTCACGTGGAAGAAGTCTTTGCTAAAAAGCTAGGGTTTTTGCCGGATAAAGACAACCAAGTTCTTAATTTTGGATAAAGTCGAGCTTAGAGGATGCTTTAAAAGTGCTGGCTAATGTATCAAAACTTCAGATCCTCCTAAATCTACGCCAGTTCAACCAAATAGTCATTGCTCAAATTCAAACACTAGCCATCAAAATTTAAACGTTTGCAACAAATGCTTTTCCATGTATAAGAAATGCTTAAGCATTTCTTGCAAAGATATAATCAATTGCTGCAAACGCTTAATACTTTGCAACAAATGATCCTCCATGTATAAGAAACGCTTAAGCATTTCTTGCAAAGATATAATCAATTGCTGCAAACGTTTAATACTTTGCAACAAATGATCCTCCATGTATAAGAAACGTTTAAATCATTGCAACAATTGTTGTAATAAACTTATGAATTGATTAGTTATATCATGTCCGTCTGATTGCTTATTAAACCCGAAGAACCCCACCCCGCCAAAGCTGTGCTTTGTCTCCCCTCCCGAAGAGCAGGGAGGGGTTCTTTTATTATGGGTAATTTAGCGGACATGATATTATTAGTCCTTTAGAGCAAGTGGCGTGAAGTTTAACTAATGACTCTGTGCAGTTAATGTATTTACTACTCAAAAATAAAAATGAGTTCAGTAAAATTAACTAGAAAGTTTAGATGTAATGTTTACACCTGGCTAGACTTAACCCAATACGCTGGGCTTTGTGAAAAATTACTTTGTTGGCTTAACAAAGCGCAACCCAACGAAGCCCAGCACTAAGTAGACCAACGTAAATAATTATCGTTGGGATAAGGCAGGGGAAAAGAGAGTTTGAGCCTTGTTTACTTTTCTTTACCAGTTTGCTTTTATTATGCCGACTCGCTTACTAAAAAATTGACAAGTTCATCAAAAGATTATCCATTGCGATCGCACCTGGCATTCTGTAAATTTTAAAGCGTCATATATATTTTTATTAAATTTTAGTTTCAAACCCTTAAATTATTTTTCCTATAAAATTCCAACAAATTAAGAAACGACAAAACAATAGATTTCAAGGAATTGAATATTAAGGTTTTGCCAGACTCAATAATTCATATTTACTTACCCTCATCTTTGCCGTATTATTTAGCTAATCGACAATTACTTTATTTGCAAAAACATCAAAGTTTCTGAAACTAGCTAGAATTTTATTATTAGTATCAGAGGATTAATGTTATATTTACTTGTGTATTTTGTTAGCATCACGCTTTATCTATCATTTGCATGGTGTTTGTTAAACCAATGGTTATTTTTCTTTATTAATGATAGAGAAATGAGTCGAGAACAGCGCTTTTCGTCTAAAATGATTTTAGCCTTAATCACTATTTTTTGGCCATTAATAGTACCATTTGCTTATTTAGAATTACTAAAATTTCATCGCAAATACAGCAAAGAGATTGATTTACTGAGAGATTCAAAAAGTATTTAGTACAATTAAAGCAATGAAATTTAAACACTAAGATTTTTTTTAAGCATCCCACCGGGGTAATAAAATTTTGATGAGTTATTGTATATCCATAGTCATTATTTGGCTCTCCACGAGATAGGATATATTAAAATATAGTAAGCTATCAGTGAATCCAAAACATTTTACTATCAAGTTTGTGTGGGTGAGGATTGCTTTTCGAGGATCAGAACCAGCTTGATTAGCTTTTGATTTTAAAAATGTTCTCTCTAAAACCCATTAGGTTATGATCAAAATAGTTTTTATGTGAAGTAAACATCTATACAAAAAAGTATTTTAAGGTATAAATTTATCGTTTAAACACTGGAACTTTGGCAATAATTAATGTATGTTTTTTAATTTAGCAAATTTTTATCAAATTATAACTATCAAGTCTTATTAAAATGAAAACTAAACTAAAGATATCGCTGCTTGTATGGAATTTATCTACTAATGATGGTTTCATTCGAGCATCTTTGTTAAAATCAGCATTAGAAAACTTGGGTTATGAAGCAGAGATATTAGGATTTATATTTAACAAAAATCTCTATGCTGCCATTCCATCTGATACGAAAGTTTTTGCTATAGAAGGTGCAAATTACCCGAAATTTTTTCAAGCCGCCAATAAAGTTTTAAAACATATTGATGGAGATATAATTTATGCTATTAAACCACAAATAGCGAGTTTTGGAGTAGCACTGTTAAAGAGCTTATACAGCAGAAAACCAGTGATTTTAGACATAGATGATTGGGAACTTAGCTGGCATGGTGGTGACAACTGGCGTTATTGTCCGACATTGAAACAATTAGCTAGGGATTTATTGAAATCAGACGGCGCACTTAGGAGGCCATATCATCCTTTGTACGTTAAATGGATGGAAGGTTTGGTAAATCATGCCGATGCTGTGACAGTGCATACTAAATTTTTGCAGCAGCGTTTTGGTGGTATGTTGGTTCCTAATGGCAAGGATACCTCCTTATTTAATCCGGCTCGATGTAATCCTGATTTTAGTAGAAGTCGCTATGGTTTATCTGAATACCGAATTTTAATGTTTCCTGGCGCACCTAGACCCTATAAAGGTTTAGAAGATATTCTCATAGCCCTAGATAAAATTAATCAGCCAGATTTAAAATTAGTAATTATTGGTGGCAGTCCTTATGATGATTACGATCAACAACTTCAACAACGTTGGGGACGCTGGATTATCAAACTACCAAAGTATCCAGTTGATGCCATGCCGGATCTTGTTGCTGCTGCTCACATTGTTGTCGTTCCCCAGCGAGATACTCCAGAAACTCGCGCTCAATTTCCTTTGAAATTGACTGATGGAATGGCAATGGCTAAACCTGTATTATCAACACGTGTTGGAGATATTCCCGAAATTTTAGGTGATACTGGTTATTTAGTTGAGCCTTCTTGTCCTGAACAAATTGTTAAACAAATTCGATTGATATTTGAGAATTTAGAGTCAGCAAATCAGCGAGGTATTAAAGCCAGACAAAGATGTGTAGAAAAATATAGTATAGAGGTTATGGCTTCTAGACTCGCACCGCTAATTACTAGTCTCCAGACTCCAGGAAGGAGCAAGGTTTCAAAGTGAGGTGTGAAAAATTACGGCTATAAGCCCTGGCTGTCTAATTGGTATTTTAGAGCTTGAGACTCAATGCCTCTTGCCTATTGCCTATTGCCTGTTGCCTGTTGCCTCTTGCCTATCTACGCAAGTAATTTCAATAATCAAACCGGATTCCTATAGTTAGACACCAACATTGACTAAATCAACATCAGCAAGCCATATTGTTCTGCTTTGGGCTGACACTTCTTCTAAAATTGGGGAACGCCACTCTACCCCATAAAGCCAATTATTTTTGAGACTAAAAATTCCTTGAATAATACGGCGTGTCGGCTGTTCACCGAAATCAACCTCAACTATGTCCCCCAATTCAAAAGCTGGAGTAGAAACAGTGGATTTTTCTAGTATATTTGTTGGATGAAATTCTTGTTCAGCTAAGTAGAAAGTTTGATTCTGACAAACAATTGCATAAATCCATTCCTGTCCCGACCACTCAACACCACAGCAGTAGCCCGACAAGTCTGAGATTGGCAACAATACTTTTTCAAACATTCTCACTGCTAGTGGATGCATATTCTTACTCCACCCAAGAGAAATATGCCAACAGGATTCTAAAGCGGTAATTTGGTTAATCATCTGGGAATGTAGTTCTCTTTTTTATACATACACTCCTTGCATCAGCCTGATCCGGAATATAATTCAAAATTTCTTTATTTCTAATATTAAGAAAGAATTGTGAAGAAAATAAAAGCTAAGTAGGTGGACACAATTATTTAGAAGACGCATTTCGACTTCTCCCAAGGGGAGACGCTACGCGAACGCTCAATGCTCGGTAAGGTTATTCCTTGAGGGTTGAGTTTCGACACTTCGACTACGCTCAGTGCATCGCTACGCGGTAATCGAGCGAAGTCGAGATTCAACTTCCGCGCAGTCGAAACCCGGCCAGATCGAGTTAGGTTTAATTTAGTCCTTCTACTTAGGAGAATAAATAATGGCGTGGGTGTATTTGTTGGTTGCGGGATTGTTAGAGATTGCATGGGCAATTGGTCTGAAATATTCACAAGGCTTTACTAAGCTGATTTTCAGTATTCCCACAGTTGTTTGTATGATATTGAGTTTTTTCTTTTTATCGATCGCACTACGCACATTACCAGTAGGTACTGCTTACGCCGTTTGGACTGGGATAGGGGCAATAGGTACGGCTTTATTAGGGGTATTTTTATTTGGTGAACCTGCTTCTGTAAAGCGTTTTATTTGCATTGGCTTAATTTTGGCAGGTGTACTGGGACTCAGGTTAGTATCAAGCCGTTAATCTTGCCTGACAGAAGCCTTAATTACTCATTTTCAACCAGAACTGTAACAGCTGCGATCGCGATCAACATTTCATCATTTTTATCGTTGAGTTCAGGAATCGCCCGCCCTTGAACTATCATTCCCCCAGATTCTACGATCAGAGTTTTTCGACCAAATGGTAGTACGGCTAGTACTTCTTCTTCCCTAACTTGTTCTGGATATGGCACTGCTACCTGAACTTCTATAATCATTTCATTGGGGTGACTTAAACCTGCAACTTCCCAAACACCAGGTAAAGCATTGTGAGCGATCGCATTACGTACAGCCCTAGATGCTGCTACTGTTGGTTCTTGCCCATGCTGATCTATTCCCATCCCCATCTCAATAATCAACCGTTTACGCGCCATTGCTACCTCCGGTAAATTCTGTATCTTTCACCAAAAAAGGCAGCTATGCTGAGGGCAAAAAGCAGAGGCAATACTGTACTTTCCTTTATCTACCACACCCTTCCTGCATAGTCCTGCAATCAAAGGCACATGTTCATTGCACCTCTGCTTCCTGCCTCCTTTACAGCAGGTGCTGCAAGCGACTCAGACGTTCTGAGTAACTTTTCATCACCTGTAGGGCAAACATGGGTGTTTCCTGAACGGCAAACAGAAACCCTTCTTCATCAAGGAAACCCAACTTGGTATCAATTTTAGCAATAGCTGTGTAAGTTCTATTTTTTACTCCTACAAGTACTCCGGCACCAAAAACTTCGCCTGTTGCAATGGTTTCTACAATCTTGCCATTGACTAATATATCTACTTCTCCTTCCAGAATGGCGTACATTTCATCACCAGACTGTCCTTCTTCAAAGATGACTTGACCTGCTGAGAATACTTTAGGATCGGGTTGTTTTTGAAAGATAGTGACCGTTAACACAGGACTTAGCATTAGAGCAACCCCAAAATTCTTTGTTTTTAAGCGAAAATTTTTGATAGCTTTAGGCAACCCAGAAAAGTATACTACTTTCTGTTGATTAACTCTCAATCTCCGCAAAATTCCTGATTATTCCCCTGGTTGAAAGCCAACCGGATGAGGTGAAGCGGAAAATCGAGTCAAACAGAGAAGATTAGGGACTAGGAAGATTGGATATCTACTTATTAGGTTTCACTAACTAGAAAACCTCTGTCCTAAAATTATTCTTTAAGATTGTCATAATTAAAACAATTGACTCTCAACTATCAATGGTGAACTCTACCCTCGTTGTTACACTCTATGTCAACCCTTTGACAGGGAATGATACCAATACTGGTTCACGGTTGAGTCCGTTTAAAAGCCTCACCCGTGCCTTAAACTTAACCAAAATCCCGACGATAATTCATCTGGAATCGGGGACTTACAGCGCCGCCAGTGGTGAGGTGTTCCCACTGATCGTTACTGGAAGGGCGACAGTGGTAGGTAACGAAGCGAACAAAGGTGCAGGAATTGTAATTTCTGGGAGTGGCGAGTATCAAAGCCCCAGCTTTGGTATGCAAAATATCACGCTGCTCTTACTAGATAATGCCAGTCTTTTAGGTGTAACTGTCACCAACGCCTCAACCAAAGGTACTGGTATCTGGATTGAATCGGCTGCACCGACTCTAGCTAATAATACTTTGAGTGACTGTGGACGGGAAGGTGTCTTTACCACTGGTACTGCCAGGCCCGCAATTTTAGATAACATATTTGTGCAAAATACTGCTAGCGGATTAGTGATGGCAGGTCATAGCCAGGGAGAAGTACTGCGGAATGTATTTCAAAGAAACTCGTTAGGCATAGCAATTAGTGATTTTGCCGCTCCGACGATCGCCAATAATAAATTATCAGAAAATCGCACAGCGATCGCACTTTCTCGCAACGCTCAACCTGTGCTGCGTCAAAATCTTATGACTAAAAATACCCAAGGTGGTCTATTAGTCAATGGTAATGCAGTTCCCGATTTAGGTAATATCCAAGATCCTGCTGATAATATTTTTCGCGATCATCATGAATTTGATTTATATAATGCCACTACACAAAAACTGATTTCCGTAGGTAATCAATTAAATCCTTCTTTAGTCAAGGGTTTGGTCGAATTGATCCCAAGCAATGGAGTAGCAGTTAGCACCACTTATTCAGAGAAACCGACAGCATCGCCATCTGAAAAACTCCTTGTGTCTCCCCAACTAAATGGACATTGGGGAGAACCATTTATTCAGGCATTAGCAAGCATGGATTTAACTCATACTTTTGCTGATGGCAGCTACCAGCCAGATAAACCCATGACTCGCGCCCAATATGCATCTCTGGTGGCGATCGCTTTTAAGCCATTTCCTAAAATTCCGGCATCTGATTTTACGGATGTACCCAAGGATTTTTGGGCTTATAGCGCTATCCAAATCGCGGCTAGCGGTGGCTTCGTTGGCGGATTTAGCGATCGCACTTTCCGCCCCGATCAAAATGTGCAACGATTACAGGTGATTGTCTCCCTAGTCAACGGGCTGGGACTACCAACTGTTAATAGCAATGTTTTAGAAGTATATAGCGATCGTCATACCATTCCCGACTATGCCCGAAAAGCTGTTGCTACTGCTACACAACAGCAAATAGTTGTCAACTATCCAGATCCAAAAGTGCTTGCACCTTCACGTCTGGCAACACGCGCCGAAGTTGCAGCAATGGTTTATCAAGCATTAGTTGCCATTGGGCGAACACCTGCGATTACAGGTTTCAAGTAATTAAACTATACTACTCCCCGATCCCATCTCATTCGTGGTATAAATACTTGAAAATTGCTGTAAATCAGTCTATGTAGGGTTGCATTCTAGAACTTGGCAAGTAGAATAGGAAACACTGCTTATCGGCTTGGTAACTCTTGGAAAAAAAACCATGTAGTTAAAAGCACGTTAGGCTAATATGCGATGGGTGACAAATCTTAGACCTATTGCCTGAAGCTAATAGCCCCATGTTAACAACACTTCCAGATACCTCTGCCAACTTGGCGATCGCATTATTAATTAACTATAGTTTTGATCTCAGTGGATATAGTGCCAATGAGCTAGTTGAACGTTGGCAAACACAATACCCACTTAATTGGTTACATCTGGCAGTGATTGAGGCACTATATCAAGGCCGTTATAAAGCGGTTTCCGTGCAACAAATCTTAGTATTTTGGCAGCGTCGGGATCAGGCTACATATCATTTCAATATGGAATTTGAACGTATGGTTTGTAGCAAATTTCCCCAAAATTTAACCTCGTCGCCTGCACCAGCCCTACCGCCAGCCAAGAAAAGCCCCATTGTAGAGAAAGTAACGACTCCTCAATTACCAGCAGCAACGACTCCTCAATTACCACCAGCTAAGATTCGTAACGGCTATCAATACAGCAATACAGCAACTCTCCAACTGAAAAGTTCCGAACAAAAGGCATCTTTAGTTGAAGAAGAGGAGAAGCAAGAAGCTAGAGAGAATAAAACTGTCTTGAAATCTCCGCTTTCTGGGAAACTTGCCTCTTCGGCAACCCTTCAGCTATCGTCTGCTGTCAGCCAAAAGCAAATTGCACCAGAAAGTCCACCACCCTCGCCATCACCAAGCCATCAACGACAGCCAAAATTGTTGCCACCTGCTACTATTCATGCCCCTATAGGGCAATTTACTCCAGAAAAAAGCGATCGCTCTGACTCCTTTACATCTAAACTCAAAGCTATGTCTGGAGAACAAAATCGAAGTGTGGGAAGTGGGGAGTGAAAGAGAAAAGGGAAATAACCAATCCCCAATCCCCAATCCCCAATTAAATTTTTACTCTGCAACCAACAACTTAAAACGCTCATCATCAGCAATTTCATCAAAATCTAAGTCAGTTGCTGCATCTTCTTTATACCTGGGATCAAGTTCAATTGCTTGTTGAAGAGTTAGCAGAGATCGTTCAACTTGTCTTTGCAGTGCGTAACAAGCTGCTTTGTTGTAATGGGCACTGGCATAATCTGGTTTAATTTCTAAGGCTTTGTTAAAACTAGCGATCGCTTCATCATCGCGTCCCAATCTTACTAAAGTATAACCATGTTTATCCCAGATTTTGGGAGAATTGGGTTGAATTTCTAAAGCTTTATCCAAAGACGCTATTGCCTCTTCATATTCTTCTAATGCTATTAGGGAAAGACCACGATTCAACCAGGCAACGGCATCATCAGGCTTGATTTGTGTAGCTTTATCAAAGGAGGCAAAGGCTTGCTGATGCTGTTGTAAGTTTCCAAAGGCAACACCGCGATCGCACCAAGCTTGATGATAATCTGGTTGAATTTGAATAGCTCTATCATAAGATGCGATCGCATCTTTGTAGCGTTTCAATCTTCCGAGAGTTAGACCGTGTTTTAACCAAGCCACAGGTTCATCAGGTTCGATTTTCAGCGCTTGGTTGTAAGCTGCGATCGCATCTTCATAGCGCCTTTGAGAAAATAGCTTATCTCCTTGTTTCACATACTCATCACCCGTGAATTCCGGTTGTTTAGGCTGTTCCTGTATTTCTTCCTCAACTTCAGATTTCACCACCTCTGCAATGGATTCAGAAGGAATTTCGGTTAATTCTTGAATAATGAGATTTTTTCTTTCTTGGGCATCCAATTGTAACTCAGATAGTTGAGAGACAAACTCAGTTTCTAATCTTTCTAACTTCTCCAAAATTAGAATCTTTTGTTGTTGAGCATTCCATTGTATTTCTGAGAATTGCGAACTAAATTCTGAACCAGACTTTTCTAAATTCTCAATGATTAACTCTTTACATTTTTGGGCATCTAATTGCAATTCCGATAGTTGAACAGCAAATTCTGACTGCAATACAGCTAAACTTTCAACAATTTTATTTTTTTGTTCCTGAGCATCTACTTGTAATTCCGATAATTGCAATCTTAATTCTTGATCGAATTTTCCTAAATTTTCAAGTGCGATCTCTTTTTGGTTTTGAGCATCTCCCTGTAATTCCGATAATTTATCAGTAAATTCTGACTGCAATTTTGTTAAGCTTTCAAAAGCTACATCCTTTTGCTTTTGAGCATCAGACTGCCATCCAGAAAGTTGAGAGATAAACTCAGACCTTGATACCTCTAAATCAGTAATGGCTAATTCTTGCTGTTGCTGCACACCTAACTTTAAATTAGACAGTTCCTCTGTTATAACAGATGCTAATTTTCCTAGATTATCGAGTGCTATATCTCTTTGTTGTTGAGCATCCAACTGCAACTTAGATAGCCCAGAAGCAAATTTTGACTCTAAGTTTCCGATATTTTCTTGAGAATTTTTAAGTTCAGTTTCTAATCTACTTAATACCTGTGCTTTCGCTAAATTTAGATCGGATGTAAGGTTAGATATATTTTCTTGCTCACTTCTGATTTTTTGTTGTAAAGCAGTCGTTTCTTGTTCTAATTCATAATTAATTTTTTTAGCTTCTTGAATAACATTTTCAGCCTCTTGTTTAACAGTGGTTAGCTGATTTTGCAGATTTTCCATTCCTTGTATTTGTTGCATTGCTCTATCAACAATTTCACGGATTATCACCCGTCGCAGAAGCCATAATAAAGCAATAACTGCGATTGGAAATAGACTTAATATAACTAGCCAAAGATCAAGTAAGATAGTTGTACGGCTAAAAGCGTTCTTAAAATCAGATTGCGCTTGCTGTTGAATTCGCTTTTCAACTCGTAGTCGTGTTAATTCTTCCCGTTCCTGATTCGATAACACCGGAGTAGGAGTTAGTGCTGGATTGGGTGATGGTGCAGATTGTCCACTGGCAATACCAGGGGATAGCAGTAAGGGTAAAAATATAATAGTGCTTTTGACAATTAAAGCGAAAACAGCTTGATTTTTGCTCTTCATAACAACCATCTCAGTCTGTTGGTCAGTTTTTGAAGCGGCGTGCCTCTTTCCAATCTATAACAGAATTATGTAGTGAAATGTTATAGAGGCAATGATAAATGCTGAACAATCCTTAACTAATCTGTTTTGTCGTCTCTTAGTGTACATACAACTTCGGTGGTGGAGTGCAATCCAGTTTTTGACATTTTCTTTTGCAATCTCCCATTATAACATTACTAAGTTGTACCTATTGCCAAAGATGCCAAAAACCAAGTAGCACAAATAATAATTTATTAATCAGTGGAAGACAGATTGCAGATTTTTACAGATGAAGTAATTTGTCAAGGCAATTTGGAAGGATTGTAGTAGGTAGAATCTTGGAAATCACCAAATTAGGTATTTTCATACTTGCACTTTATCCTCTTAATTACGAATTACGAATTACGAATTAGTAATTATTGGTCAGGTGTGGAGACTTCAGACTAACATTAGATTATCCAGGATAAGTAGATGACTTATCCGAAAATTAACTTAACAAAGGCGGTAAAAATGAGTCGCATAAATCCTTATACACTGCAATTGCAGATTACCCGAATGTTTGAGCAAGGGCAATCATTTTTTGCCACAACCAAGGTACAAGAATGGTTGAAAGAACACAAACACAATCCAGCAGATTATGACATTATTTTCCATAAAAAACCAGCACCTCCTGGTTCTAAAGAAGTGATGGTAGTGGAAATTGAATTACGCCGTAAAGATGGAGAACCTGTAGATCCCTGGTTACAAGAACAAGCAAATCTCCATGCTTGATTTTAGCAAAGAGCAATTTTCAATTTAAATTCATATTATAGGAATCCGCTTTGATTTCTGTATCCCTCACGGGAGCGTAGTCATACTTATTTGGGTAGGAGGCAATAGAGAAGAGGGAAGAGGCAATAGGCAATAGGCAATAGTTAAGAAGACTTCCTAGTTGTACTGAGCTTTTTCACGTAATCAAATATGAGTCCTATATCTTAATAGAGTTTACCAAAATAGAGCGTTCCCAATTGCGGAACGCTCTTTGTTATCTTTGGATGGAGCATAAATACCTTTTAAACTATCTAAAGTTAATCATAATCACCCTATCAGGTGAATCTAATGGGTGAGGCATAAAAAACACAAAGCATAGTACCTTGAGGGTATAAATGGTTGCTTGGTACAGCAATTTATACCCTCAAAAATTAGGAAGTAGATGATGACTGTAAACCAAATTATGGGAGATTCACCAAATCAAAATTATGATAACTTTGGTAAACGTTTTTTTGCCTGGATGATGGCTAAAACTAGCGGCACGTATGATAAAATCGTCAGCGATCGCAAACGTTCTCTTTTTGCAAACCTCCAAGGTAAAGTGTTAGAAATTGGCCCCGGAACAGGCCCTAACCTACCTTACTACCCTAAAGATATCCAGTGGATAGGAATCGAACCAAACCCACACATGCATTCCTATCTCCAAAAAGAAGCCCGAAAACTGGGTTTAAACATCGACCTCCGCATTGGGAATGCTGAATGGTTAGATGCGGAAGATAATAGCATAGATACTGTTGTTAGTACATTAGTTTTGTGTTCAGTGCCGAATATAGACTATACATTAAAGGCAATTTTAAGAGTACTTAAACCAGGTGGACGCTTCTTATTTATAGAACACGTCGCCGCACCTCAAGGAAGTTTATTGCGACAACTACAAAACACAGTTAATCCGATTTGGAAAGCGATCGGTGATGGTTGTCATCCAAATAGAGAAACTTGGATAGCTTTAGAAAATGCTGGTTTTAGCAGCGTCAATTATGAGCGATTTGATGCCCAATTACCGATTGTTAGTCCTCATATTATCGGCGTAGCAACAAAGTGAATGAAGTTTTTGGCGTTGCTGAATAAATTTATCGAACAGAATTCAGGAGTCAGGAGTCAGAATTCAGAATAGTTAAAGAATCAGGAGAACATTTGATGAATAAATATACTAATCATTCTAGATTCCTGATAAATTTTAACTCCTGACTCGTGGGTGCTGAATTCTTATCTTTTTGAAGAAGAACCCTACAGCTTGACCGATGGGGTTTGTGACATTAGAGATTTTATGGATTCTCGCGTAAGAAATCAGCAATCTTCTCTACTTCCTGCTGATTGAGGCGAAATTCTCCAGCACCGATAATTCCTTCCACTTGTTTTGGATTGCGTCCGCCAACGATCGCAGCTGTCACCGCCGGATTGTTTAAAGTCCAAGCGATCGCTACTTCACCAGGCGAGCGATCGTGTTGTTGACCAATGTGCTGTAACACCTCCACCAGCTTCAGGTTACGAGATACACGTGGCTCCTGAAATTCACTACTATTCTTGCGCCAATCATCATCTGGTAAATTAGCAATCCGCTCAGGTGTCATCTTTCCTGTGAGCAAGCCAGATTGCATAGGTGAATACACAATTACGCCTATATTATTTTCCTTACAAAAAGGCAGAATTTCCTTATCTACATCGGGCTTCACTAGTGAATAAGGCGGTTGCAATGAAGTTACTGGTGCAATCTCCTGAATACGTTTCAACTGTTGTACATTGAAGTTTGAAACCCCGATATAGCGAACCTTCCCCTCATCCTTGAGCTTGGCGAGAGTCGTCCAGCCTTCTTCAATTTCTGACTCTGGGTTAGGCCAGTGGATCTGGTAAAGGTCAATGGTTTCAATATTGAGTCGGCGCAAACTGGCTTCAACCTCCCGCCGCACAGAATCAGCCTTGAGGCTGCGACTGATTTCGCCCTTTTCATCCCAGATCATCGAGCATTTAGTAAAAATGTAAGGGCGACTAGATCGACCTTTGAGCGCTTTAGCAACAACCTCCTCAGAATGCCCTAGACCATAAATAGCTGCGGTATCAATCCAATTAACGCCAAGGTCAAGAGCGCGATTGATTGCTGCGATCGATTCCTCATCATCCTGCGTTCCCCAACCAAAAGCCCATCCACCTCCACCGATCGCCCATGCACCAAAGCCAATTGGGGTAATGTGAAGCTCCGAATTTCCAAGCTGTTTGGTTTGCATATCTACCCTCTTCCAGAATTTTTGAGTCAATTGCTACTTTAAGCTGCAAATATTCTCTCAACAGCTATCTGAGGTGTGAATTAGTACTGGTGCAAACACAACACTCAAGTAGGGCGCGGGGCGCACAGTTGCTACGTGCCCCTACAAATGTAAAAATAGGCGTTGCTGATTGCGGTATGAAAAATAATTTTGCGTTATTTCAAAATCCTTGTAGAGACGTTGCAATGCAACTTGTAGAGACGTTGCAATGCAACGTCTCTACATCCAAATTCATACCTCGATTCAGCAACTCCTAAAAATAATTTAGCCAGCACAGTAGTAGATTTATTAGATTCGCAATAGGACTCATATTTGATTTCTAAAAAAATTCAGTACAACTCAAAAAGCCTTCTTGCCTATTGTGCCTCTTGCCTCTTACCTATTGCCTCTTCCCTCTTGCCTCTTCCCTCTTCCCTCTTCCCTATTGCCTATTGCCTCTTGCCTCTTGCCTCTTCCCTCTTCCCTCCTACGCAAATAAGTTCAAAAATCAAATCGGATTGCCCTACACTAAACTTACTGCAAAATGTTAATAGTTATCAGTGTTGCTCAAAATAGAGAAGTAATATGCCAGAAGATTTAAAAGGCAAAGTTGCGCTGATTACAGGTGCAAACAAAGGTATTGGTTATGAAATTGCCCGCCAATTAGGTTCTAGAGGTGCTACTGTTCTTGTTGGTTCAAGAGATAGAGGGCGTGGTGAAGAAGCGGCGAATAAGCTTTGTTTAAATGAGATCGATGCTCGAGCAATTCAACTTGATGTCATCGACCAAAAAACAATCGATTCTGCGGGCAAACAAATCGAAAGCGAATTTGGAAAACTTGATATCCTTGTAAACAATGCTGGGATCGTAAGTGATGGCGATCGCGTTCCACCGAGTCAAGTTGATATTGAAACACTGCGACACACTTATGATACAAATGTATTTGGAGTGTTTGCAGTTACAAAAACGCTGTTGCCACTGTTAAAGAAGTCAACAGCAGGGCGAATAGTAAATTTATCAAGTGGTTTAGGTTCTCTGACTCAGAACTCCGATCCAAATTATGAATTCGCTAACATTAAGCTTCTTGCTTATAATTCATCAAAGACAGCAGTAAATGCAATCACAGTTTTGTTGGCTGCTGAACTTAAAGATACCTCGATTAAAATCAATGCTGCCGATCCTGGTTTTACAGCAACTGACATTAATCAATACCAAGGGTATCGCACTGTTGAGCAGGGAGCGATCGCAGCAGTGAAACTTGCTACTTTACCTGATGATGGTTCTACTGGAGGGTTTTTTGATGAAAATGGTGTGGTTCCCTGGTAAAAAGTAGGAAAATTGAGCCTCAGAAGGTCAACGTTGAGCCTCAGAAGGTCAACGTTGAGCCTCAGAAGGTCAACGTTGAGCCTCATGAAGGTCAACTTCGAGCCTCAGAAGGTCAACGTCGAGCCTCAGAAGGTCAACTTCGAGCCTCAGAAGGTCAACTTCGAGCCTCAGAAGGTCAACATTGAGCTTCAGAAGGTCAACGTTGAGCCTCAGAAGGTCAACATTGAGCTTCAGAAGGTCAACATTCAAAATTTAATAGGGATTTGAATCAATCCGTCCCCTTTTGACACTCCTGAGATAATACCCAGAGGTTGGTCGATTTCTTAAGTTAAAGGTGTCGCCACTGCGAACTTTCCAAATTTTGTAATTAGAAAAGGTCAAAGGCGTTCGGGGTTCGCATACTTCCGGTAGATGATTGCCAAGTACAAAGTACGCCGCACCCCTACCCATAACTTTCACCAAACCGTTTTTATCGATCAGAACCGATGTACTTTCGCTAACTGCTATACCTAAAACACTGCTAGATACACCATCCTTAATTTGACGGGCAATGAAAGTCATAATTCGACCCATTCTTTCCCGCCTGTCGAAGTGTGTATCTACAATAGTTCCCTTCAAATTACTCCAATTGAAAAAGTTGTAAGTAAAAGTAATGTCTCGATAAGGATCTTCGAGTGCATCTCTAGTTTCAATGCCTTTTTCCGAAGAAGCGCAAGCATCATAGACACAATCACTTTGGATCATTGCACCTGCACTAGTGCCACCAATACCACCTCCCTTAAGGTAAACTGACTTAACAGCAGCCTCAAGCTTGGTATCTTTCCAGTTGCGGATGTATTGACATTGATCGCCGCCAGCAAAGAAAACTACATCAGCATTTCGGATTTTTTCATAAATCTCGGCTTTGTTTGCCTCTTGTCTATCCCTAACCAGAAGAGTTTCCACAAAATTTACGCCCTTCATGGCATAAATTAGCCGATTGTAATCGTGATTACCATTAGTGCGGAGAACTACAACATTAACTTTAGTGCTGGAGTTACTACCTCCCCTAACTTGGTTAATCATCCACTGGATAGCATCATCGACATCGGGGCCTCCCCCACCCAAACTCAGGACTGGGCCCGCTAAGGAGGGACGGACATCAAAGGAAGGAGTGGAGGGACGAACATCAACAGTGTCACCCAGGAAGTAGCGTTTCCAGTTTTCGATAAAACGGGTTATTAGGAAGGTTCCCATCTTCAACAACTTGATTCCTGTGTTTTTCAAGCGCCTTGCTATGCTTGGGAATGCCTTTGTCATATTAAGCTTCTAGAGCAAACTGCAATTATTGCTAGGCTGTTACGCACTTTAATAGCTTATTTATTCGTGAAATTCGTCCTTTGCCATTAGTCATTTATCAGTTACCTTTTATGAATAATCAATGACAAATGACAGTTTTAACGAAAAATGTGCAACTTAAATGCGTACTAGCTTAACTCTGGCACTAGAGAGGGTAAAATTTCCAGCGTACAGGCTTGTACTGTTTTTTAACGCAAAATAACGCAGAGTAATCATTAATTCTCTGCGCTACTGTCCAAAAATCCTTATATTACTTGTAGCTTTTAATTTCGGCGAGATAAAATCTAAAATTGGTGTTGCTGAATCGAGGTATGAATTTGGATGTAGAGACTAGCAATTGCTAGTCTCTACAAGGATTTTGAAATAACGCAAAATTATTTTTCATACCGCAATCAGCAACGCCCTAAAATTTTATCGAAACAGAATTCAGGAGTCAGGTGGTCGCCGAGCCTGTCCTGAGCGTAGCCGTTGGCGTGGTCACTGAGCGTAGTCGAAGTGCAGCCTCTCGTAGAGAAGGGCGTAGTCGAGGTGAGCCAGAATGGGCTAAACCTTAGCTATCCGCTAACAGAATAAATTTTGTGCGACACTTCCACTAGGCTCAGTGCATCGCTGGTGGATGAATCCAGGGGTTTAAGACCCCCACTAAATATGCAGATTTAGCGGTCAACAAGACAGTGGGGGATTCAGATCCGCCACTGATGAATTCTGACTCCTGAATTCTGACTCCTGAATTCTGACTCCTGAATTCTTCTTTAATTTAGCTCCCCGACTTCTTCAAGAAGTGGGGGATCTGTCTTACCACATTATTTGCGATCGCTCTTGTACAACTTGTTGATATACTTCCTCGGTTTTCTTGGCTAATTTTGGCCAGCTAAAGCGTAGTTCTAAATCTTCATAAGCATTATCCACAAGCCATTGGCGATATCCTGGATTTTTCAACACTTCCAAAATTCCCCAAGCTAAAGAATCAGGATTGTTCACCCAAGTTACAATACCTGTTTTGGTATGTTGCACCACTTCTGGAAAACCACCAGTATCAGAAACCACTACAGGTACACGAGAAGCAAAGCTTTCTAAAGCTACAATTCCAAAGGGTTCGTAAAGACTCGGAAAAACGGCACAGTCAGCGACAGTTTGAAATTTATCTAAGTATTCATCAGAGAGAAAACCGGTAAAATAGCAATGATGCCAAATTCCCAAATCCCAGGCTTGGCGTTTGAGATGGTCAGTATTGCCGCCACCAACGATCACAAATTTAACATTACCTCCCATTTGGGCAAGGATCTTGGGTGCGGCATTGAGCAATACTGGTACACCTTTTTCGTAGGTCATGCGACCAAGGTAATAAACTATTTTCTCATTGTCTGTGGCAAATTGGCGGCGAAAATCCAAAGCATGAAAATCTACGTGATGCCGTTTCTTTTCGGCTCGGATACCGTTATAAATGACATCGATTTTGTCCCAAGGACTATGTAGCGCTCGTTCTACTTCTTGGCGCATATAGTTGCTACAAACGATAATCCGCCAAGCGTTGTAAGCCAACAAGATTTCTTTACCATTTATATAACGTTGGATGTCTGTGTGAATACCGTTGTAGCGTCCGTATTCTGTAGCATGAATTGTGGCAATTAGTGGTATTTTAAAATTATGCTTGAGAGCGATCGCAGCATCTCCGACTAACCAATCATGGGCATGAATTAAATCAAAAGATCCTTCCTCTAAGATCAACTTACCACCGTGATCTCCCATACTCAGGTTGAGATTAACTATCCAGTGGAAAAAGTCGTTACTATGTGCCACTGGCACTCGATGTACTTTTACTCCTTCAACTACCTCATACATCGATGCCTGACCAAACTCTGCTGTAATCAGGTGGACTTCATGTCCTAGCTTTACTAGTTCCGGGTACAACTCCGCTACATGCCGTGCAATTCCCCCAATAATCCTTGGTGGAAACTCCCAACTCAATACCAGTATCTTCATCTAGTAGACTCCCCGACACTATATAAATATCTAACAAACTACATTTACCTAAAAATACAAGTCTGGCGAATGCAGTGAGTATTTTTACTAAATTTTTAGATTTTTTAACAGTTATTTTGTTAAAGCTTATCAAAGGTTATCAACTGTAGGCTACGGGTAGGAAGCAAGGTATGATACTAATTCGTCATGACGCTCAAAGACTCGCTAACGTAATTAGGACAATTGAGCGATCGCACAATGGTATGAAAAGCAGCGTCTAGGTAGGGCAAGGTTAGCACCTTAGAATACTGTTACCTTCTCACGGCTACAAGTTTACGCGTTCTAAATTTGGGTTGAATTCAGAGCGATCGCTTCTTCTGCCAAGGATCAAGCATTCATCTTATACCAATTTAATATGAAGTTGCAGGCGGAAAGAACCCCACCCTAACCCTCCCCGCAAGCGAGGAGGGAACCAGATTTTCCCCTCTTTTGCAAGCGGGGAGGGGATTAAGGGGTGGGGTTAAATTCTATGCAGCTTCACAAAGAATTGGTATTAGATGTAATCATCAGCTTGGAAAATTACCTCGCTGGCAAAAACAAAAAAAGTGGTTCTGCAATCAACAGAACCACTAAAGCTTTCGCAAGCCTGTTATAACTTAACGAACTGCCCCTTGAGTAGAAACAGTATCAATCGGTTTCATCAGGTACAGCAGGAATAACTGCCAGCCGTTGGAGATGTAAAGCGGCAGTTTTTGGAAGATTTGCAAGAATTTGGGAGTGTTGGAATTAGCGATCGCACTCAGCTTCTGATTATTGCTGATACAAATATCCAAGCGCTGATAAAACTCTGGATTCTCTACATCCAGCATCAGAGGGAACACTCTACCTGCATTTTCGTTGGTCTTCTTAATCACATGGATATCGTATTCTCGTGCATCCAGTCCAAGGGTGGCATAAAAGTCCTTGCGTTGGATGTCATTAAGATACATAGTCGCAAACACCGACAATAAGAAGAACCGACTCCACAGCCGCGCTTTCCAATCATTCAACATTTGCGGCTGAGATTTCATGATTGCATCAAAGAAATCGCCGTGACGGTTTTCGTCTTGACACCAGTTCTCAAAAAACCGGAAGATTGGATAAACCCGGTCTTCGGGATGTGCTTCTAAATGGCGATAAATGGTGATGTAGCGCCAATAACCAATCTTCTCAGAAAGATAAGTAGCGTAGAAGATAAATTTCGGTTTAAAAAAGGTATAACTGCGGCTCTTAGTCAAAAACCCTAAATCTAGGGACATATTAAAGTCCGACAAAGCTTTGTTCAAAAAGCCAGCGTGACGCGCTTCATCCCGTGACATCAGGTTAAAACACTCTGCCAAGACGGGGCTTTTTCCTTTCAAGCGACGGCCAAGTTCTTTATACAGCAAAAAGCCGGAAAACTCTGCCGTACAAGAACGCTCTAGAAATTCAACAAACAATTTACGAGTTTCCCCGTCAATATGATCCCAGGATTGGTCAAACTCGGCATCCCGAACAAAGTGGTGGCGGTTGTAGTCAATGCGGAACTCTTCAAGAATGGCTTTTAACTCGTCTTCGTTGACGGAGATATCCATCCGTGCCATTTCATCAAAATCGGTAGTATAAAACCGAGGTGTTAACAAGGTTTCTTTTGCCGGGACTTTAACCCCTGGCCGGATTTCTTCAAAGCCTGGTTTTTTGAGGGAATCTACCATGTCTTGATTGCTCTTTCGTCTTTATTATCTTAAGTAGACCTTTCGGGTGACGCTCTTACGTCCCTACCGCCACAGTAACAGCAGTTTTTCGTCTCTCACTTAGCGAGAAGACCAGACTGCATCACCAGAAATGCTCTGGCAAACTGTAACAGCCCACAATAATCCAATTGTATAAAGTTCAGTCTACCAAGGTGCGGGTGAGAAATTTCTAAGCAAAACATTAAGAGTTGCAACAATCATTCAATATTTGCGGAATCAAAAATCGCGGATTGGTAGTCAAATAAATCATAGTTCAGCGAACAAGCACGATTAGGGTTAAGTGGAGTAGCACCTACCTCTTGATTCTTAAAGCACTACTATCACAGTAATTTTCTGTGGTTGTTACTAGAATAAATTCATGGGGTTCTATTAATACGTTAAGCATCTTAAAATTAACAATCCATGAGTAGCATAATTACTGAAAAACTCTAAATACTTTAGTAATATCTTGCACTGTTTTTGAATAACTGGAGATTGGATAATGCCCACAATTTCAAATCAGAGTCGGAGCAAACAGTAGTATTTACTACGAAAATTATTAGAAAGCAATTGGTGCAAGATGTAAGTCAAGCTTTTAATACTTAGTATAAAAACAGCCTAAAAACCCATTTTAAACAACAAGAGTAAATCCAAAGGGTTGAAAACAAGATGAATCTTGAAAATAATCAGCAGCATAAAGACCGACTTTTTGTTTCTTATATCTTGTGTGCAGGGGTCTTTTTCGGATTAGGAGGACTGCACCGTTTCTACAATGGCAAGATCGGGACTGGTTTATTGTGGCTGTTGACCGGTGGTGTGTTTGGTATAGGGCAGTTCGTAGATTTGTTCCTCATACCCAATATGGTTGACGAATACGAATACAGCCTGAGATTAAAAGCGGGTGTATCTCCCTTTGGCGTGCCGTTGAGTCAAGCAGTGGTTGCCTCTCAAGTCCACCGCCCAACAGGCAACCAACTCATGATTAAACTGATCGAAGCGGCAGAAAGCAAAGGTGGTATTTTAACTGTCACTCAAGGGGTGAAGTTCACAGGAGCCAGCTTTGCTGAAGTGGAAGCTACTCTCAAGGAGATGTACAAATCAGGTTATGTAAAAATTGATAACGACCCCAATACTGGAGCCGTTACCTACCATTTCCACGAACTTTAAATTGTCATTTGTCATTTGTCCTTTGTCATTTGTTCTTTCTTAAAAACTAATGACCAATGACCAATGACTAATACTTCGGCTCCCTTCTCTACGAGAGGCTGCGCCAACGACTTTGCTACCTCGACTTCGCTCGGCACAAGCCAGGGCAAGTCGCTCAGTACAAGTGACCAATGACTAATTTCTACCTAACCACTTTTGACCGTTTAAGCGCTGAACTAAGCCATATACCAACAAATCGAGGGTAATTTTGCGCTCATCGATTAAGAATGACTCAAAAGTGCTGGGTTTTTTGCCTTCATTACAGGAAAATCCCTTTTTCCCTTGAATATCTTCTTCGGTGAAATACAGGTTAAACTGACGCCGACCAGTTTCAGGCCAACTGCCGATAATTTGCCAGCATTCTTCGGCGGATTCAAAGCCAGTAATTGGCACTTTTTGCTTGGCAAAAGACACCTGTAAATCCTGCACACCTTGTTGAGCGATCGCTTTTTGTAAAGCTGGCAAGTAGTCTTGCTCAATGAACTCTACAAATGGCTTATTTTCAACAGATGGGGCTTTTTCCTTTTTGGCGGCTTTTTCTTCTGTTGCGGCGGCGGGTTTTTCTCGCTTTGGTGATGCAGCAGCTGGTTTAGCAGCGTTAGGGTTATCTTCGGGATTTGCGGCTTTCGGATCTGGCGTATTAGCAGTAGGAAGGTCTGTGGCTTCGGGTGAGTTCGTACTAGGAGCGTGTTCTTCAGCCACACTAGGAGCTTGTTTATCAACAGTGCTGGGAGCTACTTCTCCCGCTTGATTGTGATTGGTTTCGTCTGCCATTGCTCAGGTCAATCCTTTAATCTAGCTTTTGGAGCGATCGCTCACCTTGATGTATCGGGTATTTTCATTTTGACATATTAGTACCTCTGTGCAGAATTCGTAATTTTTAATTCTTATACCGCAAGGGTTTCATTAATTGGGGATGGGTAGTGTTCAGTTTGAAAACACACTCTAGTGATTTTCACACCTTCTGCATATTTCTACTGATGGGGTCAAAACCTCTCGAAAACCGTGTACTGTCATCGTAGTAAGCGCCAGTCAGATTCGCTCCATACAACTTGGCATGGTTGAGTTTTGCTCCCCGAAGATTTGCTTCATTCAGTTTGACACCACTTAAATTAGCTCTGGTTAAATTTGCTTTGGCTAAATTAGTTCTACTTAAATCTGCTCCCCAGAGTTTAGCCCTAGCTAGGTTAACTCCACTCAAGTCAGATCCCCATAAATTAATTCCCGGCAAATAGGCTCCAATCAACTTATCCCGACTCAAGTTGACGGCTGGAAAATATCTTTCCCCTGCGGCAAAACGCCTTTTTAATTCTTCAGCATTCATGGGTCGCCTTTACCTTCCTTAGCAATACAGAAGTTATTTGTTCCCATTCCTGGCTTAGTTCTCCTGAAAATTCTGGCTGACCACTGCGTTGATACCAGATATGGGCATTGTTCACATTTACTTAACTGGAATCAGTTCAAACTCGAAAGTACCGATCAAACGGTCATCAATATAGACTTCTATTCTATGCTTACCAACTGGATCGCCAGGAGCGATCGTCCAAAAATTCTCAATCACACCCTCTGGAGCCGACTGTGTGCGCCGTGTTATAGATGTCGTGCCGTCTGCTGATATTGAGAAGTCTTCACCATTATCTGTACCCCAAGTTTCTGGAGGTTTTGGTAAATGCAAAACTTCGCGCCATTTCACTTCACCTTGGTAGTTCTTGAGTTTAATCCGCCATCCGTAGGTGTTTCCTTCCTGAAGTGGCACTCTTTTTGTCTGGAAAATAGTAACGTTTCCTTGGGAATCAACTCTCTTGAGACCAAACTCGGTCTTACTGACAATAATCTGTTTCGCATTCGTTAGCGTAGGAGACGATATAGGATTTTCTCGCAAAACAGAAGCAGCGTTGCTTGGCTCAAAACCGATGACTCCAGATATTAGCCAAGAAGCTAGCACAGCAGTAATAGTCCAAGTTCTCATTAGTATGGTTTTCCTGTCAGACTTTTGGTACTTATTCAAGTCATCTGCCATGTTTTCCGGGTCAAGGTTAGCGATGGTTAGACAAAGACGAAATTGCTCGGAATTTGGCGGATTTAACCAATTCACTGACTTTGAGCAACATCCAATCTAAAATCAGTAAATCATAGTCTTTGCAAAAGGCAAACCTTGCCTCGTTTTTCCATCTGCGTAGGCGTAGCCCGCACTTCTCTACGAGATGCTCCGCGTAGCTTGCTTCCACGAAGTGGTACGGCTGCGCGGAAATCGAGCGAAGTCGAGATTCAGTGACCGCCGTAGGCATCGCATCTCCTAATATACCTATTGATCACCGCCTTTTTCTACGAAACGCTTTGCAAACAGAACGGTGTGGCATAGATATAATATTCTGGCTCCTGAATTCTGACTCCTGAATTCTGGCTCCTGAATTCTCACTCCTGAATTCTTTTTTTAATTCACACTTTTACATGAGATACCAAGTTGGCGGTAGCCTCCACAGTGACGATCCCAGCTATGTTGTGCGTCAAGCAGACGAACAACTTTATACCAGTCTAAAAGGTGGTGATTTTTGCTACGTTTTCAATTCTCGCCAAATGGGTAAATCATCCCTACTACAGCGAATAAGCCGCCGTCTCAAGTCAGAAGGCTATAAATGTATTTACTTAGACGTAACTCAATTGGGCAGCGAAGATACCACATCAGCACAATGGTATAAAGGAATTATTGTCAGCATGTTCTATGCATTAAATTTGGCGGAACACGTCAACTTTAAGCAATGGTGGGATATGCAAACAGGTCTTTCTCCTATACAAAAACTACACCACTTTGTTGAAGAAGTGTTGCTGCCCAATGTCAAGAGCGATTGTGAAACAGAGGGCACCAAAGGTATTTTCATCTTTATTGATGAGATTGATAGTTTGCTGAGTTTGAATTTTCCAGTCAATGACTTTTTTGCCTGGATTCGTCACTGCTACAATCAGCAGGCACACGACCCGAATTTTCAACGCCTGGGATTTGCATTGTTTGGAGTCGCCAGTCCATCTGACTTAATTGCTGACAAACGCCGGACACCTTTTAATATTGGGACGGCTATAGAGTTATACGGCTTTCGATTGGATGAAGCTAGCCCATTGCTAGATGGATTAAAGGAAGCAATCAGCCAACCAGAAATCGTGCTGCAAGAGGTGATCTACTGGACAGGGGGACAACCGTTTCTAACTCAAAAACTCTGTCAGTTAGTTCTCCAAGCTGCTTTAAAGACATCAGAGCGGAAAATTATTTTATCCCCAAAAAGTGTAGCGTATTGGGTAGGAAAATTGGTGCGATCGCAAGTTATCCAACACTGGGAATCACTAGATGAACCCGAACACTTCCGCACTATTCGCGATCGCTTACTTTTCAACCAACAACAAGCTGGACGGTTGTTGAGTCTTTATCAGCAAGTATTGCAAGCGGAAGAAGTAGGGGAATGGAAAGACGCAAATAGAGAAGATACTAGCAACTCTTGGCATTCTCTACCTCAAATATCTCCCGTGCTTACCGATGATAGTCGAGAACAGACAGAGCTTTTACTATCAGGACTGGTCGAGAAGTACAACGGCTATCTCAGAATAAAAAATCCGATCTACCGCAGTATTTTTAATTCTGAATGGGTGTTAAGGCAGTTAGACAATTTGCGCCCTTACTCACAGCCATTCAATGCTTGGGTAGCATCGGACTTTCAAGATGAGTCACGCCTGCTGCGAGGGAATGCCTTACAAGAGGTCTTGGACTGGACTCAGCGTAAAAGTCTCAGCGATTTGGACTATCGATTTTTAGCAGCCAGCCAAGAATTGGAACGTCGGGAAGCGGAGCAAAAACTGGAAGTAGAACGGCTCAAAGAAACTGAAGCGCGATTGGCGAGTGAACAAAAGAGTGCCCGCCGTCAGCAACGACTCCTGCTAGGGGTAAGTCTCGCCCTACTAGCGGCTATAGTGTTGGGGATCACAACAGTCTACGCCGATCGACAGGCACAGATGAGTGAAGTACGAGCGATCGCATCTGCCTCCAATGGTAGTTTTAATTCCAATCAACGCTTAGATGCACTGGTACAAGCAATCCGAGCTAGACGGAAATTTCAACGGCTCGATCTGCAAAATTTGACAGATGCCAATGCCCTAGATTTCCAAACCCGTAAAGTATTAGAACAAGCCGTCTACGGTGCTGATGAATTCAATCATCTGTCAGGGCATCAAGGGATTGTCTTAGGCGTTGATTTCAGCCCCGATGGTCAGTGGATTGTCTCATCTAGCATCGATCGCACAGTCAAGCTGTGGAGGCGGGATGGAACATTGGTGAGAACAATACCACACACTGCAACTATAAACAGCGTCCGCTTCAGCCCAGATAGCCGCCTGATAGTCGCTGGCGGCATTGATGGCGCTATCCGTCTTTGGACGCTCGATGGTAAATTGTTAACCATCTTCAAAGGACATAAATCTGCGGTGTGGCGAGTTGCCTTTAGCCCCGATGGACAAACCATCGCTTCTGCCAGTGGTGATTTTACCGTCAAGCTTTGGCAACTAGATGGCACTTTAATCAGAACTCTCAAGCATGAGCGTAGTATATGGGCAATTGCCTTTAGCCCTGATGGTCAAACCCTCGCTTCTTGCATGGTAGGCGGCACTAATCAGCTTTGGCGATTGGATGGAACGCTAATTAAAAGATTCACAGCCGGAAACGCAACTATTTGGAGTGTTGCTTTTAGCCCTGATGGACAAACTTTAGTCTCTGGCGGTGCAGATAAAATGGTGCGACTGTGGAATCGAGAAGGCACTCTCCTGAGAACTTTAAAAGGACACACATCTGAAGTATTTGGTGTAGCCTTTAGCCCTGATGGGCAGACTATTGCTTCCGGCGGTTCTGATAAAACCGTTAGACTCTGGCGGGTAGATGGTACTTTATTAAGAACTTTGCAGGGGCACACCTCAAATGTGCAAACCATCGCCTTCAGCCCTGATGGACAAACCCTCGCCTCTGCCAGTCACGACAACACCATCAAACTCTGGAGAGTCAACTCACCCTTAATAAAGCTACTCAATGGCCATCAAGAAATGGTCTGGCGGGTGGCATTCAGCCCTGATGGACAACGCCTAGCTTCGGTTGCTGGTAAAGAAGTCAAACTCTGGAGACGCGATGGTTCTTTAGCCAAAACCATTTTTGAAGACGATTCCCGAATGCTTAGTCTCGACTTTAGCCCGGATGGGCGAACTTTAGCGATCGTTGGTTCTGGTGGAGTTGTGAGACTGTGGCAACTAGACCGCAATCAGCGAACTATTCTGAAAGACCCAGGTATCGGTTTATTGGGTGTTAGCTACAGTCCTGATGGCAATCGGCTAGTGACTGTAGGTTTTGATTACAAGCTGAGACTCTGGCAACGCGATAATGGAAAGTTCCAACTTCACCAAATTATCCAAGCGCATACAGGCAGGATTTGGGACATTGTTTATAGTCGAGATGGGCAATTTCTCGCCTCTGCCAGTGCTGATGGTACTATCAAACTTTGGACTTCAGAAAATAGCGAACGCTTATTAGAGAAACCTGAACGAATCTTACAAGGGCATAAGAGCGAAGTTTTTGGAGTTGCCATTAGCCCAAATAGCCAATTTATTGCCTCCACTGGCGGAGATGGCCGTCTGTGGCTTTGGAAACGTGATGGCACTCTGGTAAGAATTTTTGATGGTAAAAGTATTGGTTTAACGAGGGTAGCATTCAGTCCAGATGGTCAAATGTTGGCAGCCGCAGGTTTTGACAACACAATCAAAGTCTGGAAAACCGATGGTACTTTGCTTGTCACCCTGAATGGACATACTTCCAATGTGAGCAGTATTGCCTTTAGCCCCGATGGCAAAACCCTTGCCTCTGGGGGAGATGACCAACTTGTAATTATGTGGGATCTAGAACAAATTCTCCATCTCAATCTGCTCAAATATGGTTGTAATTGGGTGCGGGATTATTTAAAGACTAATATGATAGTGGAAAATAGCGATCGCTCTCTTTGCAATCTCTGACGAAACTTGCATTGATCTATATTCAATCTTCTATAACTAAAATGCTAGCAATCAGATAATACTCAACCTTATATAGGACTCATATTTGATTGCGTGAAAAAAATTCGGTATACCTCAATCTTGTGAAATCCTATTGCCTATTGCCTATTGCCTATTGCCTACTAAGCCAAGTGATTTCAGTAATCAAACCGGATTCCTATACCTCTAAAATAATAGGTTGGATAAGTAAAATTATTTTTTAATTAGGTAATTAAACAATAATATGTTGAAAAATGACTTTTAGTAAATCTCCTTGTTTAATAGGCTTAGTTAAATAGCCTGATGCTCTGACCATCTTAGCTTTCGCTCTATCTAAAAATCCTACTTTTTCTGACACGAGAATCACAGGTGTCTTCTTGAAGTTTGAATGTTTACGTAGCAAAGAACATAATTCATACCCATCTAAATTAGGCATCGAAATATCCAACAGAATTATGTCGGGTTTTATGCGGACAATTTGCATTAAAGCTTTTAATGAATCACTAACTCCGATAACAGAAAATGTTTGCTCATCTAAATAACTTTTAATAGTATTTAATCCCGTAGGATTGTCATCAATACAAAAGATTGTGTAGAGTTTTTTGTCAGCAGGCGGTTGAATAATTTGCTGACCCCTGTATTCATTAGTATTAGTAGAGTAGGTTGCTGGTTTATAGCTATTTATTCTAGGCAACTTTGGTGGAGTTTTGGCTTTAGGTTGTAGCTCATTTATTTGGAAAAATTGTGAGCCATAGGATTGAGAATTTGAGGATGTTTGACCAGAAGCCACTTCACTTTGGGGCATTAGACATCGTTCAACTAATAAGCGGAGATTTAGATGACAAAACTTTGGCATATCATCCAGAAAGCTTTCAGGAATAAATTCATAACTCCCCTCTTCTAAGTTCAGAAATGACTCCAGAACTTCTAGCGCCAATTGCTCTATCAGCATTGCTGCTTGAGAAGGACTGATATATTTCTGATTGACTAACCAGCAAATTGCTAGATAATCTGGATTCGGTATTGCCTGATTTTCAATACCAGTTTCAAATATCGCCCGCAACTGGTCTTTGATTCCGTCAGGGAGAGTAGAAATTTGCTGACTCAAGCGTTGCAAATTTCTATAAAGCGGCTCAAACATTTTCTCTGAATAGCAAGCATAAATTAATTTACCCTCATCCACATATATTGACCAAGAGCCTGACGTGCTAAACACCTGTAAACAACCAGTAACCGACTTACCAGTGATTTTTTTCAATAAAGGTAGGGGCTGGAGCTTTTGAAAAAATCTGTATCTACTAATCGGAAGTGTCTTCATTGGGATTGCTTGGGAATAAAATCAATATTTGTTTGCAGGCAAAATTAGTGAATTACCTTTTCAGAATTCACCGCGACTTTGTTAGAAGCACTGTCAGATCAATATAGCGGTCACAATTGAGTTAGTACAGAGATTCCACACCCCCCAACTCTTAATTCACCAATCTCTGTTAAGCTATAATCCACAAGTTACAACTAAACCAATTTGTGCTACTGACCAATAGCAAAATTGCCCGACTAGTTGCCAGGATATAGTATTTCAAAAATTAGATTGGTTTTCTGTATCTTTAGCTAATCTAGCCAATCTAACAGTAACTCAAGTGCCACACAAAGACCATTGGCTCTCGCCCATCAGTCACAAAAGCATCATTGTCATCCGTATTTTGCAGCCTAAAATTGCAGATACTTTCGTCCTCTTACAAAAGTTTTTTTGCCTTTAATGCTAAAGTGTAAAGCAACCAAAATTTACTGTAACGTAGACGTAAATACCTTACAATCAAGGCTTTTAGGCATTAAACCCACGCTGAGTAACTATGTCTTTGTAGCCGTAACAAAGTCGTCGGGTACTTTTTTAAGAAGTTTATTCTTGAGGGGAACTTCTTCAAAAGAAAAAGTATGATTAAAAACTAAGCATTCAAAAAGCTCAATGTCTTACTTAGGTTGGTGATTGGAGAGCAACTCTTTAGGGGATGTTTGAAAAGTATTTTTGGTAACACCAAAGCTTCGGAAACTTAACTCCTCTTTCCCTACAAAGAAATGGGGGTTTCATAGCCTCTCAACCTTTCAGCGAGAGGAATAGAAGCGGAGTTTCTAGTATACTTTGCGACTTTTCAAACAACCTCTTAATGTTGGGATTGGACAAAATTATCGCACAACAAGAATAGTAAACCTCCGAACTAGGATGAGTTAGCTGACAATTGTCGCGTCGCCATGATGGTGTGGTGAGATGCACAGGCGACCAAATCAGCAGAAGGGAATCTCTTCATCAGTACTGGAAACAGATTCTAATGTTGTCTGTCTGCGGCTAAATAGTCACCCTGCACAATTTGGAGCGGCATCAAGAACTTACAGCGAAATTCTTGATTGGTAGTACATACCTGCAAAATAAATATTTTCAGCTAGATGGTAGATAACAATTCAGGAGGCAGAAGAAACCCAAGTGCAACTGCGTGTGGCTTAGGCTGTGGAGACTTTGTATCGCACTTCTCTACGAGACGCTTTGCGAACGTGCCGGTACGCTAACGCGCTACGCGTCTTTTATGAGTATCTTCTTTTTAAACTGCGGCTCTAAACCCAAAACTAAAGTTTTCAATAATACTTCTTTCTTCCTGCCTCCTGCCTTCTCTAATAACGTACTCACTAAAATTCAGGTTACTATAATTTTCAAAAAAAGTTAGCAGAAACATATAAACTTCATGAGAAATCAGTAAAGCAAACATGAAAACTAATTAATAGCATTTCCCAGATAATTGTCATAAATATTTATTTGTTTAGATATCCGGGAAGGCTGAAAATGTACAGTAAAAGATAATTTTAGATGCTTATTTAATGACACTTATAAATAAGTGAATCATTTTATGATAGCAATTTGCTCGAAAAATCCCAAGTTTTAAAAGTTACAAATATAAATACAACTTTATACGTGTGGGTGTAGCCCGTACATCTGTTAACGATACAGAAGCGTCGTTTTTCGAGACAGATATCGCCTTCGTTAACCCATAAGATAAGTTGTTCAACATTTAAATTGGATAATATGGGCGGGCAAGATGCCATTGGTGTTAAGTCATTGACAAAATACTTGTATTATAAGTTGCAACTTAGAATTTTTACGCTCAATTATTTTTTGAACAAAAAGTATTTATTGATACAAAAAACTACGTAGTTAAAATTGCCCTAGCATTTTAAAATCCCAGATTAAGCCATTCTCAAAAAAATTTATCCGAAAATCAAATATCCAGTAAATTTACGTATGCGGATTGAAGTCTTCTCAATGAATAGTAGAATTAGCCCATACAGGAGAAGACTGTGACACTCTTAAATGAAGCTCAAGTAGAGCAACTAAAGGAAATAACCACACGCTTGCGACAAGTAAGACAAGAAAAATCTATCCGCATAGAAGAAATAGCCTCTCAGACAATGCTTCGAGTAGGCATTTTGCAAGCTTTAGAAGAAGATCGATTTGAAGAATTGCCTGAGCCGATTTTTCTTCAAGGATTCATCCGTCGTTATGGAGATGCTTTAGGGCTGGATGGAAATGCTTTATCCTACAGCCTTATAACCAACGTTGTCCGTGAACATTCCAAAAATGCTCATCACAATTCAGACAACAAACAAAATACATACATACCTCTTGTTCTGACCTATATTTTATTACTGGTCGGTGCATCTGCCGGTCTTCTTCATATACTTAATCCACAACTGACAGCTGAATCTCTGACTCCAGAAAATAATAATCAACAGTCAATAGTCAGTAATCAGACTAACAAATGACCAAAAATACAGAAGGAGTGGAAAGACGCGATTAATCGCGTCTGTACCGAGTAAAGGAAAAGAATTAATAACCAATGACAAATGACAATTTTCAAGATATTTGCGGTTTACGCAGATGCCAAGTAGTGGATTGCTCATAAGCATAAGCTACCTGAAAGAGTTGGTCTTCTCGCAGCACATTGCCAATTAGCTGTAATCCTATCGGCAGCCCCTGATCATCAAAACCACATGGCAAACTTAAACTAGGTAAACCAGCAAGATTTACAGGAATAGTCATCAAGTCAGTTAAATACATACTCAAGGGATCAGTAGTTTTTTCCCCTGCTTTGAATGCTGTAGTGGGAGATGTGGGACAAACTAACACATCAACCGCGCCAAAAGCCTTTTCAAAGTCTTGCTTAATCAAAGTACGGACTTTTTGCGCTTTCAGGTAGTAAGCGTCATAATAGCCAGCCGAAAGAGCGTAAGTCCCAATCATAATTCGGCGTTTGACTTCTGTACCAAAACCAGCAGCACGGGTACGAGTGTACATCGATAGCAGATTATCTGCATCAGGGGCGCGATACCCATATTTAACGCCATCGTAACGAGCCAGGTTTGCTGATGCTTCTGATGGGGCGATTATGTAGTAAGTGGGTAAGCCATAACGAAACCGGGGGCAGGAAATAATATGAATTTCTGCCCCTAAACTTTGTAATTGATCTACTGCTTTGGTAACAGCTTGTTCCACTACAGGGTCTAAACCTTCACCAAAAGTTTCTTTAATGATACCAATTCTCAGCTGACCTCTGGGTTTTAAGTTTGGTTTTAAGCTAGCAGCATAGTTGGGAATGGCAACTTTTAGGCTAGTGGAGTCTTTGGGATCGTAACCTGCGATCGCACCTAATAATATTGCTGCATCTTCAACCGTATTTCCAAATGGCCCAATTTGATCCAAAGACGAAGCGTAAGCCACCAAACCATAACGGGAAACCAAACCATAAGTTGGTTTCATCCCCACCACACCGCAGAAAGACGCAGGTTGGCGAATCGAACCGCCAGTATCAGAACCGAGAGCAACTACACATTCTTGAGCCGCCACCGCCGCCGCCGACCCCCCAGAAGAACCACCTGGAACTCGTGACAAATCCCAAGGATTAGCCGTGACTTGATAAGCAGAGTTTTCAGTGGAACTACCCATTGCAAACTCATCCAAGTTGGTTTTACCTACCATTACCGCCCCAGCATCGGCCAGTTTTTGCGTCGCAGTTGATTCATAAGGCGGCACGAAATTTTCTAAAATCCGGGAGGCGCAGGTGGTAGGAACTCCCTTGGTACACATATTGTCCTTGATACCTACAGGAATCCCTGCTAGCAACCCAATTTCTTCTCCCGCAGCAATTTTGGCATCTACAGCACCAGCCTGCTCTAATGCCCGATCTGCCGTCACACATAGAAAGCTGTGCAATTTCGGCTCTAACGCTTGAATGCGCTCTAAAGCTTCTTGGGTAATTTCGACGGCAGAACGTTCTTTTTCAACCAGCTGTTGGTGCAACTCGCGGATGGATGCCATGATTGCTCTCTTTATGACTCAAGTCATAGATTTTAGTACATATTGGCCGAAATTGGGGAGTGGGGAATGGGGAATAAAACAAGGGGAAAGACTTGTTGCAACTTCTCACTCAAGTCACCTTGTCCTCTAGTCCCCACTCCCCACTACGCATCTAAACTAAGCAGATTAAGCAGATTAATATGTATTGAAATGTGTTTAATATATTTCCAAAACAGCAAATATATGGCTACCAACCATCTATTGAAGAGTTTAGCAAACTTTTGATATATATTTGTTACTTTCGTGTAAGAGTATAGCAGTGTTTTCTAGTGATATAATTTTGTATTATAAGCGGTATTAATACTACAAAGTTCATAATTTTATCAATTAATTAATTTCGCAAAATTTTTTTCAGGGGTAGGGTAGGATGATCAAAATAGCCACACGCAAATATTTAGGCAAACAAAATGTTTATGACATTGGGGTTGAGCGTGACCATAATTTTGTGATTAAAAATGGCTTAATCGCTTCTAATTGTTTCAATAAATCTCATTCTACTGCCTATGGTTATGTAACTTATCAAACAGCATATTTAAAAGCTAATTACCCATTGGAGTATATGGCGGCGCTGTTAACAGCTAACAGTGGTGATACCGATAAGGTACAGAGATACATTACTAACTGTACAAATATGGGGATATCCATAGATCCGCCAGATATCAATCGTTCTGGTGTTGATTTTACGCCAACGGCAGGAAAGATTCTGTTTGGATTTTCGGCGGTGCGTAACGTGGGACAAAATGCGATCGCTTCTATTTTGTCGGCGAGAAATGAGACAGGAGAGTTTAAATCACTCGCTGATTTTTGCGATCGCGTGGATTTGCGTGCTGTTAATCGCCGAACTCTGGAGTCGTTAATTTACTGTGGAGCCTTTGACAAAATTGAATCCAACCGCCAACAGTTAATTAACGACTCAGAATTAGTGTATGATTGGGCACAATCTCGTGCTAAAGATAGAGCCAGTGGTCAAGGGAATCTATTTGATTTATTGGGCGACGGCTTTTCTTCGACTCAGAATAAAAGAGCAAATAATGCCTTTGAAACTGCTCCCAAATCTAAACCTGTGACAGATTTACCTCCACAGAAAAAGTTGCAGATGGAGAAAGAATTATTAGGCTTTTATGTATCAGATCATCCACTGAAATCCTTACGGCAAATAGCACCGCTTTTGACACCAATTAACCTTTCGCAACTGGGAGAACAAAGGGAAGATACACGGCTTTGTGCAGTTGTCATGTTAAATAATGTCAAAAAAGTGGTGACAAAAAAAGGCGATCAAATGGCGATCTTGCAAGTAGAAGACCTAACTACACAATTAGAAGCTGTAGTTTTTCCGAAAACTTATGAACGCATAAGTTCCCTACTCCAAGTTGATACTAGATTGATTATTTGGGGAAAAGTAGACCGACGTGACGAGCAAACTCAATTTATTCTTGAAGATGCAGAACCAGTGGAAACAGTACAAATGGTAATGGTGGAATTAAATCCCCAGCAAGCAGGTAATATGGAAGATTTACATCGCTTGAAAACGATTTTACAAGACCATTCAGTAGACAAAGAAAAGGCAAAAATGCCAGTGATTGGAATTATTCAAACTGAAACTTCTCGTAAACTTGTTCGCTTAGGTTGGCAATTTTCTGTACAAGATTCTCGAATAACTGTTCAAGCTTTGCAAAATGCCAGTTTTCCTGCTCATATAAAATCGCTGACTGGTAGCTGAGGCCAGGTGTGAAAAATCCACCAATACTGAAAAGCAACTTAAAAATTCCTTTGATTGAACTGTCAACAGTAAATTGCCTTAAGTATCTAGGATTTTAATCGTTTTTTTAGTTACTTATGCGGATGATAATTTCCTTGAGATAATGGTATCTTTTGATGCTAAGACCCTTAAGGCTGCGACCGGGGGAAGGAGTTAGAACTTGATGATTGTCAACGAGCTACATAGATTTGTTTCATACTGTAAAAAAATTCAACCCCAAACTCACGAGGACATTCAAAAATTTTTTGAAGGAGTGATATTATTTCCTTATGATAAGGAACTTCTATTGCAAGCTTATTTATTTCTGAATATTAAAGAATTGTTTCCCTCGTGCGCTGAATTACTGTTATTTGAAAAGTCTCCAATTTCAGATTATACAGATTTAGGGAAGTGTGATTTTGTCTTCCTAACCTTTAAGGGTAGTCTCTTTTTAATTGAAACTAAGTTTATTGATACAGAAGCAACTGGAGCAACAGAACGAAAAAGAAGAAATAAACATAGAAACAAGGTATTTGAGCAAGTTATTACTTTAAAAGGTAGATTTAGCGAATATTGGAATATGAGGCTAGATCAATTAGAGTGCGGAGTTTTCACAACAGATGCAGAAGTTGCTTGGCGAGGAAATGGTGTGAATGTCACATCTAAATCAATATCTATAGATAAGCTCGAACAATGGCGAAGAAGTTATCACAGTAGTGAAAAATTTTTATCTCGTCAAGATGGGTCAAAGTTTGAAGAGAAGGTTAATTTGAAAGGTTGAACTAAGACCCAAATTATAGTTATTACAGTGAATGGTGTATGGGGCATAAAAGTAATTAACAATGCCACATACACCAACCCAGAGAAATTATCTGGGTTTTTCTTCCCATCAATCTTTACTGCCAAACATAGATAAGGACAAACAAAATAATCCAGATAACATCGACGAAGTGCCAAAACAATGAAGTTGCATTGACGCCGAAGTGACCTGTATCGTAGTTGCCAGGTAGGAAAGAACGTACCAAAATTATCAACTGCAACAGAATACCAGTGAAAACGTGCAAACCGTGGAAGCCTGTCAGTAGATAGAAGGTTCCACCAAATACCCCGGAGGTGAAACCAAAGGCGAGGCCGTTCCATTCAATCGCCTGTCCAACTAAAAAGTAAGTTCCCATTGCCATTGTTGCCAAGAGAAACAGGCGAAATTTCACTAAGTCATGGCGTTGAAGGGCGCGTTCTGCTAAGTAAATTACAAAGCTACTAGCGACAAGAATTACTGTGTTGATTGCTGGTTCTTTTACTTCTAGTCCAGAAACACCTGCTGGTAGCCAGTTAGGGGTTGTTGTTTTGTAGATGGCATATCCGGCGAAAAAACTCAAGAAAATGACGCTTTCTGAGAGGAGGAAGACGATGAAGCCAAACATTTTGTTGCCTTCTTCGTCGTGGCTGTGTTCTGCGCTTGTATGGGGCAATTCGTGGGAATTGATATAGCTGTCCATTTTAGTTTTTGAGGGGGGGAATTTGAAACGCAAAGGTACGCAAAGGGAAGCGCAAAGGTGCGCGGAGGGTTTTTGCGTCTTCCCGATGGTTGGCGTTTATTCTGGGAGGTTGGCTGTTAAAGGTTCTGATTTGCCGTAGCCGTAGGGTTCGGAAATGATAATGGGAGTTTCTTCAAAGTTTTCTACTGGGGGGGGTGAAGAAACTAACCACTCTAGTCCGATCGCTCGCCAAGGGTTAGCGGGTGCTTTCTCGCCTTGCATCCAAGAAATCACCATGTTGAAGATGAAGGGCAAGGTGGACATTCCTAAGAGAAATCCGCCGAGGCTGGCGATGATGTTCCAGAATTGATACTCTGGGGCGTAGGAAGCAACTCGGCGTAGCATTCCTTGCAATCCTAATGGATGCATGGGCAAAAAGTTGAGGTTAGTGCCGATGAAGGCTAACCAGAAGTGGATTTTGCCCCAGCTTTCGGAGTACATCCGCCCAATCATTTTGGGGAACCAGTGATAGATGGCTGCAAATAAGCCCATTGTCACGGTGCCGTAGAGGACGTAGTGGAAGTGTCCGACTACAAAGTAGGTATTGTTAACGTGGACATCAACTGGCACGGAAGAAAGCATGATGCCTGTGATGCCGGCGAAGACAAACATGATTAATCCGCCCAAGGCAAACAGCATGGCGGTATTTAGCCGCAGTTTACCGCCCCAAATAGTTGCTACCCAAGCAAATACTTTAATTCCTGTGGGGACAGACACACACATCGTTGTCAGCATGAAAAGCAACCGCATCCAGCCTGATGTACCACTGACGTACATGTGGTGTACCCAAACAATGCCGCTTACTCCTGCAATCAAGATGGATGAAATAGCAACTACTTTGTAACCAAATAGAGGTTTACGTGAATAAACTGGGAAGATTTCTGAGAAAATCGCAAAGACAGGCAGAATAATCACGTAAACGGCGGGGTGGGAGTAGAACCAGAAGTAATGCTGGAACATAACTGGATTCCCACCCTTGCTTGGGTCAAAAAAGGCGGTGCCAACTGTGAGGTCAAGTAGCAGCATCACCGCACCTGCTGTCAATGCAGGTAGTCCGAATAGTTGGATAATCTGGGCGCTAAACACTCCCCAGACAAACAAGGGCATCCGAAAGAAGCCCATTCCTGGGGCGCGCATCTTCACGATTGTGGTGACAAAGTTGACTGCCCCCATAATTGAGGATACGCCTGATATTGCCACCGCTAAGAGCCAGAGAACTTGACCATTAATCAAGTTACCTGTGGGATTCTGGAGACTGACTGGCGGGTAAGACCACCAACCTGCTTGGGCTGGGCCACCAGGGACAAAGAAGCTACCCATCATCAAAATCCCAACTACTGGTACCATCCAAAAGGCGACGGCATTCAGGCGGGGAAATGCCATATCTCGCGCCCCAATCATCAGGGGTACTAGATAGTTGGCAAAACCAACCAGTGAGGGAAATGTCCACAAAAACAGCATCACAGTGCCGTGCATGGTGAACATACCGTTGTAGACGGTGCGATCGACTAAATCTGATTCGGGTGTCATCAGTTCTCCCCGCATCACCATCGCAAAGATACCGCCGACGAGAAAGAAGAAAAATGAGGTAACGAGATACTGAATACCAATTACTTTGTGGTCAGTACTAAAGCTGAAGTATTCTTTCCAGCTACTTGAAGATTCGTGGTTATGCTTCTCATCAGGGAGAAGAATACCTTCAATAGGAACATTAGTCATAGTTACTTTCCTTTCAACCAGGTGAATTGACTAGAGGAGGTGCAGCAGGTGAAACTGTAACCCAACCAGTTTGGACTGATTGATTGGATGTTTGAGCATACTCAGAAGCCGCTTGATTCTTTGCTGGGGATGGCTTTTGGGTTGCAGCTTGTGCCAGCCATTGCTGATAATCTTCAGGAGATTCGACGACTACATTCGCTTGCATCGTCGCAAAGTATGTACCGCTATATTGAGAATCGGTTAATCGGTATTGTCCGGGGCGGATGGGAGTAAATTCAAAGTCGATCGCGTGGTTAGGAATAATATCCTGCTTGAGGCGGAACGCAGGTATATAGAAGCCGTGGAGAACGTCTTGTGATTTTAGCGCTAAACGTATCCGGCGATCGCTAGGTAAATGCAATTCGGTACTGGTAATATCTTTTTCTGGGTAATGAAAAACCCACGCCCACTGTTTAGCTAGTACGTCGATTTTTTCTACAGGTTCCGCTAAAGCGTTAGCTGGTGCATTATTTGGTTCTGCATGAGCCGATTGCATTGCTAGCGGATTATGCAAATGAACTAATTCCGATGGGCCTTGAATCCCCATTTGTTCATAAACTTGGTAGCTGTAGCCTGCAATCCAAAACACCAAAAGAATTGGGATTGCTGTCCAGACAACTTCTAAGGTGACATTTCCATGAATTGGAGGGCCGTCAGTGAAGTCATCTTTGACTGCCCGATGGAAGATCACAGAATACATCAGAGTACTTGTTACTCCCAAGAAGATGAAGGCACCGAGGGTTACTAAGAAGCTAATCAAATCATCAATGAGTAGGGATTCGGCTGCTGCTTGGGGAGGAAGCCAGGAGTAAGCCTGCTTGCCGATCCAGAGACTCGTAACGGTCACTGCGATCGCGCCTGTAAGCAGCGTCAAAATATTTAAAATCTTCTGGATTTTCATGGTCATTGGTCATTGGTCATTAGTTATTGGTCATTAGTCATTAGTCATTGGTCATTAGTTAGTAACTCTAAACAAAGGACAAAGGACAAATGACAAATGACTTATTTGAGTATTGTGTTGAGGTCTTGGTGCGATCGCAGTAAATTATCTGCTGTATTGTGTACGCCAAATTCGGCGGCTAGTTGCGCTCCTAGTGTGCCGTGGATGTACATAACGAACATGATTGCTATGCCTGCAAACAGATAGATCCATTGCACTTCTCTATCTGTCTGTTTATATTCTTGTCTGCCCCAAACGAAGCGCTGCCATGCTCTCCAGATGGTCATACCAACAATCAGCGCTAATAAGAACACACCACCCACACCATGCCAAAGCATAGTTTCCATTGCCTGTAATCCCCAGGCACTCTTTATATCCGCTGGTGGTGTTGCCAACAGCATTTCGTAAAAGCCTGCTCCCACTGTGAAAAATGTGATGATGCTGGCAGCTAACATGTTGTACCAGCCAACAGCAAATAAGTTGTCACGTTCGACAGTAATTGCCAAAAATTTGAAGACCCACTTTTCAAAGGGGAACAGAACACCAACGATATCAAAGGCGATCGCAATGATGAACAAACCTATTGTCAGATGGACTAAGTTGGGATGAATGGGAATGGTGTAAGGTAATCCGTTTGCACCTAAAGAACCGTTCAATTGGTCAATTAATTCTGAGTTCATCGCAACACACCATCCTTTACTGCTTCCACAACTGGCACGGTATGCAATCCATATACCCAAACAAGCTCATCTCCGAGATATACTTGTAAGCCAACTATTAGGGTTAAAATTAGTCCGGCTCCCAAATAATAAATCGATACTTTTTGGGGATTGCGGGCACGAATTACATAGCGCCAAGCTGTAATCGCGGTGATAATTCCTGAAAGCGACCAACCAATTAGCGTATGCAAATTCAGCACCGATTTCGCTAGGCTGTAAGGCTGTGCTAATCCCGCTTCAAACTGACCAAAGATAATCGCAACGAAGATGGCGATCGTGGCAACTAACATATTCCACCAACTCACCTCAAAAAGACCGGATTTACCAGTAAAATAGCCGATTACATCGCAGAAGAAGGAAAATAACACCATCGCAATTACGAAGTGGACAACGATGGGATGAATCGTATCTGGATAAGGCAAATTGTGGTCGTTCAAAGATGTCAAATACTCAAGCATCGTCTTCTCCTGGACATATCTACCGCACTTTGGTCAATAAATTTTGGATTTTTGGATTGGCGATCGCGCAGTCTTAGCGAGCGTCTTTTAGATTTATTCCGTCCCAGACGAGATATAAACTAGAAGACCCTAATCAAAAATCTAAAATCGCTCGTCAAGTTTCAATAATTTCTGGATACTCACTAACATCACCACAAGTATCCATCCATAATTGACCGAATTCTGTTCAATATCTGCGCGGTGCAATACGCTTAATCATGTCTTAGCTTTTTGTAGCCAAATTTGGTTAAATTGCCTACATGGAATAATTTTTGTTTTGATTCATTTCCTTATGCCAATAGTCTGCAACAGCAATTCTTGATGTAGCTAAATCAAATCGCTGTCGTTTGTTGATTTGCTTAACCTATCCTTTAGCTTAAGTAAATTTTTATGAATTGTCAAAACAATAAATATTAAACTTTTAAAGGTTAGTTGTTTAACAAAAAAAGATTTTCAGAATGTATTTAGTTTTGCAGTTTTTTAAATACAAAAAAGCCGAAAAATCATATTTGTCTGTAAGTTATTTCACAATAGTCAAATATTTGTTTGTGATGTAAATAACAAAAATATTTGAATCACTCAAAAAAACCTTTAAAAAGACAAAAGTAAAGTATCAAGGTTAAGTCAGAACTCAGAAATACAGTTTATTGCAATAGGTTCGCTTTTTTGCTCTGAGATTATTTTCATAATTCTTTCATTTTTATCTTACTTCTGCTAAAGTGAAACAAAAGTGAGAAGATTATGAAATTGCTATAATGAGATTTAATATCAATAACTTTCAGATGCAACTACCGCAGCACGGGCAAAAATTGGCTTTAGCGTCTGGGCTGCTATTGTGGCTATGTTTGGCTGGATGTAGCCCGTCAATTTCCAATTCTCAACCACAGTTAAGTCCAAACCCAGGCACAACTAACACCAACCTAGATAAAAAAGGTAAAAAAGTAGTTCTTACCACCTTTACAGTCATTGCAGATATGGCGCAAAACGTGGCAGGAGACAAGGCGATTGTTGAATCTCTCACCAAACCAGGGGCGGAAATTCATGGTTATGAACCAACTCCTAGCGATTTGGTGAGGGCGCAAAAAGCAGACCTAATTTTGAATAATGGTCTGAATTTAGAGCGTTGGGCACAGAAATTGTATAACAGCGTTCCTAATGTACCTCATGTTACCCTAAGCGAGGGAATTAAGCCTGTTGAAATTGCTGAGGATGCCTACAAAGGGAAACCTAATCCCCATGCTTGGATGTCACCAGAAAACGCCTTGATTTACGTAGAAAATATTCGTAAGGCATTGGTTAATTTGGACTCAGCAAATGCAGAAACTTATAACACCAATGCCAAAGCATACAGCCAAAAGATTAAGGAAGTTGATGAGAAACTGCGAAAAGCCGTGTCGGTAGTTCCAGCAGACAAGCGCTACATGGTAAGCTGTGAAGGCGCTTTCTCATACGTCACCCGCGATTATGGCTTGAAAGAAGCTTATCTCTGGGCGGTTAACTCTGAACAACAAGCTACTCCCAAACAGCTAGAGAAAGTCATTGATATAGTTAAAAAAAATAAAATACCTGTAGTTTTCTGTGAAAGTACAGTTAACGATGGAGCGCAACGTCAGGTAGCGAGAGAATCGGGAGCAAGGTTTGGTGGAGTATTTTACGTTGATTCCCTATCTCCAGCCAACGGGCCAGCACCAACTTATCTCAAATTGCTAGAAGGTAATATTAATACTCTAACTCAAGGATTAGAGCAAAAATGAGCAAGTATGCAAGAATAAATCTAACTATTGAAAATAAGCTTGTAGTAACGAATTTAGTCCGATTTTGTTCTCTGGAAAACGTTACGTCTTTAGAAAGATGACTGAAGCCGTTCACTACGAACTATTAATTAATTTTAGAGGTGATTTTAATGAAATCCATTAGTATTGATGTCGAAAATTTGACAGTTGCTTATCATGGCAAAGTAGCTTTACATGGTGCTTCTTTGCAAATTCAAGCAGGTTCAATCAGTGGTTTAGTAGGGATGAATGGTAGTGGTAAATCAACCCTATTTAAAGCGATTATGGGTTTTTTGAAGCCAGTTACAGGAAGGGTTTTGATTAATGGTTTACCGATAAAGACTGTACAGAAAAAAAGCTTAGTTGCTTATGTACCACAGTCAGAAGAGGTGGACTGGAATTTTCCAGTAAGTGTCCATGATGTGGTGATGATGGGGCGCTACGGATACATGAATATATTACGAATTCCGTCGGCGAACGATCGAAGAGTGGTGAAGGAAAGTTTGGAAAGGGTGCAAATGTGGTCAATGCGCGATCGCCAAATTGGAGAACTCTCTGGCGGACAGAAAAAACGTGCCTTTCTCGCCCGTGCTTTGGCACAACAGGGAACAGTTTTACTATTAGATGAACCTTTCACCGGGGTAGATATCAAAACAGAAAAAGCGATGATTGACTTATTGCTGGAATTGCGAGAGGAAGGTCATACAATTTTGATTTCTACCCATGACTTAGCTTCTATCACTACTTTCTGCGACCAAGTAGTACTCATTAACCGTACTATTTTAGCTTATGGTGATACATCCGAAGTTTTCACAGAAGAGAATCTCTCACGGACTTTTGGCGGTTCTCTGGGAGATTTATCTCTTAACAAAAGTCAGCTAATTCGTGGAAATCAAGGTGAATCGATTGATTGATAATTTTTAGTTGATATTGCTTGGATTAAAGTTATAAAAATATGAATACTCTTGCATTCTTAGACTGGTTCACTACACCCCTACAGCATGAATTCATGGTGAAGGCAATTTGTGTAAGTGCCTTAGTTGGGGTGGTTTGTTCTGTTTTATCTTGTTTTATGACCCTAAAAGGTTGGGCATTAATGGGAGATGCTGTTTCCCATGCAGTAATGCCTGGGGTTGTAATTGCTTATGTTTTAAATATCCCTTTTGCTGTAGGCGCTTTCGTCTTTGGAGTGGGTTCAGTTATTGCGATCGGTTATATCAAAGCGAAGACGAGAATTAAAGAAGATACTGTCATTGGACTTGTATTTACAGGATTTTTTGCTCTGGGTTTGGTACTAGTTTCCAAAACTCCCAGCAGCGTAGATTTAACGCATATCTTGTTTGGTAATGTCTTAGGTATTTCTAATGAAGATATTATCCAAACGGTGATTATTAGCGTAATTACTTTAGTAACAATAGCTGTTTTACGTAAAGACCTACTATTATTTTGTTTTGACCCCACTCATGCACGTTCCATCGGCTTAAATACAGGAGTACTGCACTATATTTTACTATCATTACTCTCGTTAACTGCTGTTGCCGGACTTCAGACAGTGGGGATTATTCTGGTTGTAGCGATGTTAGTTACTCCGGGAGCAACAGCTTATTTATTAACAGACCGTTTCGACCACATGATAGTAATTGCAATGGCATCGGGCGTATTTTCTAGTGTCATGGGGACTTACATCAGCTATCATATCGATGGTGCAACGGGGGGTTGCATAGTTGTGTTGCAAACCTTGTTGTTTATCGTAGCAATGATTTTTGCACCTAAGCATGGGTTACTGGTAAGAGCAAAGAAGCAAGAAAACACTGACTGATTCAGTATGAAATACTCTTTGCTATACTCTTTGGTATTTACGTAACTCCCCATTCCACAGGTATGAGAGCGAAAGAAGTGTCGTTTAAAATTGTGGTAATTGGTACTTCTTTAGGCGGATTATCAGCACTGAAAATCGTCTTGGGCAATTTACCAGCAGACTTCCCTGTAGCGATCGCGATCGTACAACACCGTCATAAAGAATCTAGCAACACACTCCAGAATTTATTGCAAGAATCCACTTTGTTGAAAATTCGCGAAGTGGAAGACAAGGACGAAATACTACCGGGATATATCTACATAGCCCCAGCAGATTATCATTTACTGGTTGAACCAGGTCACTTTGCTCTTTCGACTGATGAGCCTGTTTCTTATGCTAGACCATCTATTGATGTGCTGTTTGAGTCGGCAGCTGATGTCTACACAGAAGAAGTTATTGGTGTAATATTGACAGGAGCAAACCAAGATGGTATGCAAGGTCTTAAGAAAATAAAAGCGCGGGGAGGAATTACTATTGTACAAGAACCTGCCACAGCTGAAAGCGACATTATGCCAGAGGCAGCAATTTCTGCTATTGAAGTAGACTGGATTTTGACACTCTCAAACATTGCTTCCCAGATGGTCAAGCTTTGTCAATCATCACCGAAATAAACCGATGCAGATGGAATCCAAAGTCAACATCCTCCTAGTAGATGATAAACTAGAAAATTTGCTGGCACTAGAAGCAATCCTAGAAAAACTAGGGGAGAATCTTGTGAGAGCTACTTCCGGGGAAGAAGCTTTGAGGTGTCTGCTGCATCAAGACTTTGCAGTGATTTTGCTGGATGTGCAAATGCCAGGGATGGACGGTTTTGAAACTGCTACCTTAATTCGCAATCGGGGGCGATCGCGTCACACTCCAATTATCTTTCTTACCGCCTTTAGCACCAGCGACCAAATGCTGTTTAAAGGCTATGCCTTGGGTGCTGTTGATTATCTGCTCAAACCACTAGACCCCAATATTTTGACTTCTAAAGTCACAGTATTTGTAGAACTATTTAAGAAAACAGAAGCCATCAAGCAACAAACAGCGCAACTGGTAGCTGTGAATACCGAACTCAGGCAAAGTGAAGAACGATTCCGATCGCTAAGTACCTGCTCACCGATTGGCATTTTTGAAACTGATACAGAGGGTGGCTGTAAATATACTAATCCCCGATATCAGATAATTTGTGGCTTGAAAGCGGCAGAGAGTTTAGAGAAGAGATGGCTAGAATCTGTTCATCCAGAAGATAGAGAACGAGCGATCGCTAGTTGGTCTGCTTACATTTGTGAAGGTCGGGAATACTCAGAAGAATTTCGCTTTCAAGCCGCTCACGGTAACATTCGTTGGGTTCAGGTTCGCTCATCACCGATGCTTTCCAGTCAAGGAGACTTGTTGGGTTATGTAGGCACTCTCGAAGATATTACCGAACGCAAGCAAGCAGAAGAAGTCCGCGCTCAAGTGATTCGCGAACAAACGGCAAGACACGAAGCAGAAGCTGCAAATCGGATGAAAGATGAGTTTCTAGCAGTTCTCTCCCACGAACTCCGCACGCCTCTAACCTCAATGCTTGGCTGGTCAAAAATCCTCCGCGCCAAGAAACTTGACGAAAAAGCAACTTCCCGCGCTTTGGAGGCGATCGAACGCAACGCCATATCTCAGATGCAACTAATTGAGGATATCTTGGACGTATCTCGGATTATCCGTGGTCAGTTGCGGTTAAACGTATCGGCAGTGAATCTGCTCACAGTCATGGAGGCGGCATTAGAGGCAGTTCGTCCCCTTGCAGAACCGAAAGATATTCAATTATGTACTGTGCTGGATACTTCGATCGGGTCAGTTTATGGCGATCCAGCCCGTTTACAGCAAATTGTCTGGAACCTACTAACTAATGCAATAAAGTTTACCCCTAAAGGCGGTAGGGTAGAAGTCAGGCTGTCAAAGCATTTTGGATTGCCGATTTCCGACTTTGGTGTGAGCGCTACTTCCACCAGCCTCAGTACAATCCAATCGAACAATTTTGGATTTGAATCTCATAGTGAAAATTTAGACTCTTCAAACACTGAAGAAAGCAATAATCTAAAATCCGTTTTGGAAAATTCTGATGGTCGGGAACCGAGCCTTAAAGTTTCCGCAAAATCTCAAAATTTAAAATCTCATTACGCTCAAATTCAAGTTATTGATACAGGGATTGGTATCAGTTCCGAGTTTTTACCCAAAGTATTTGAGCGTTTTCGCCAAGCAGACAGTACCACAACGCGATCGCACAATGGATTAGGACTAGGATTAGCGATCGTCCGCCATCTAGTCGAACTGCACAAGGGGACAATCTTTGCCCAAAGTTTAGGTACTGGGCAAGGAGCAACCTTTACTGTGAGATTACCACTGCTACAAGACAATAGGGGGAATAGAGAAGCAACAGGAAAAAGTTCCTCTCCTGTAGCATCTACGCCCCTTGCTGGATTAAGAGTGTTAGTTGTAGATGATGAAGCAGATACGCGTAACTTTCTCAGTTTTATGTTTGAGGAGTATGGGGCTTTTGCCACTGCGGTAGGCTCAGTTGATGAAGCGCTAGCAGTACTTGAACAAGCAAAACCAGATATCTTGATTAGCGACATCGGTATGTCAGGGCAAGATGGTTATACACTGATTCGGAAACTCCGCTCTTTAGAACCAGAAAAATGCGGACGCATCCCCGCGATCGCTTTAACAGCATACACGCGAGAGGAAGACCGCTTGGAAGCACTTTCAGCAGGGTTTCAGAAGCATTTATCTAAGCCAATTGACCCCAATAAATTGATTGCTGCGGTTGCCAATGTATTAGAACTGCCTTTAGAAGTTCCAGTGAGTTGATTTGGAATTGGGGAGGGGAGGCAGGGGAGAAATCAATTCAAAATTCAAAATTCAAAATTCAAAATTCAAATATTGTAGAACTTCTGCCTCCTGCCTCCTCTTTCCCAATGCTCAATCCCCAATCTCCAATCCCCAATCAAGACGAACTTAGAGCGTGTTTTTTCAGTTCGTCTAGAGAAACCACTTCCAAAGCTCTAGCATGGGTTGCTGAAAGTATTACGGGTGGAGCGACGCCAGCTTCGAGAGCTTCTTGCCAGCGAGAAGCACACAAACACCAGCGATCGCCAGGCTTCAATCCAGGAAAATTAAAATCAGGAACAGGTGTGCTGAGGTCGTTCCCTTGTGATTTGGTAAACTCCAGGAATTCTGATGTCACTTGGGCACATACGACGTGCGATCCGAAATCTTGACCACCTGTACGACAAAAACCGTCGCGGTAAAACCCAGTCACGGGAGAAGTACAGCAAACCTCTAGGTTTCCATCGATTACATTTTTAGCGTCTGTCATCGTTAATTCGTTGTACTTGATTTTTCCACTTGATATAAGCTTATATTTATTGTCAATTTCCTGGTTGAATAAAAATCGCGATCGCTAATTAATTCCCAAAAGCAGGGAATTATAAAATTACTTATCTCAAAATCGTTAAAAATAAATTTCTCAGCAGAATATTTAAGAGCGATCGCTCTCAGTTAAAATAAAAACCCCTGGTAGTTTGCCAGGGGTAATGCAAGTCAGTACTTTCGCATGGAATGTATCCTACTCAAATACCATAGCAACCCTGTAATTTACAGATATGCCATTTTGCCAAACAAAAAAGCCCTCAGTGGTAAGCTGAGGGTTAATTTTTTGGAATAGCGGTAATATACAGACTTATTATTCCCAGAGAAGTAAGCAAATAATACTTCTAGCCTCCAACATCAGAATTTCTTGTTCCCTTTTCTATGAAAGGCTGTGCGAATACAGGGTTACTCCCATTCAGCAATCGTAGACATCAAATCAGACACCGATTTTAAAGAGGCATATAACCATATATATAAAGATTGCTTCGGCGTATTCCAGCCTCGTAGTTTGCTTTTAAATAAGCAAACCTAATAACTTCCATCAGCTTTACTGAAGTAATAAAACTTGATTAATTTTTGTAAAGCAGTGTAAAGTAGTTTCACAGGCGAAAACAAAACCGCCTGATTCATAAATAACTAACCGCACTTATAAAACCATGACAGCAACCATCCAACAGCGCCAAAGCGCCAATGTATGGGATCGATTCTGCGAATGGATCACCAGCACCAACAATCGGATCTACATCGGTTGGTTCGGCGTAATCATGATTCCGACCTTGCTAGCCGCCACCGCTTGCTTCGTAATCGCCTTCATCGCTGCACCTCCAGTAGACATCGATGGCATCCGTGAACCAGTAGCAGGTTCCTTAATCTATGGAAACAACATCATCTCCGGTGCAGTAGTACCTTCCTCCAACGCAATCGGTTTGCACTTCTACCCAATTTGGGAAGCAGCATCTCTTGATGAGTGGTTGTACAACGGTGGTCCTTACCAATTGGTAATCTTC
>NZ_JAVRBY020000047.1:0-58896 GCF_034531035.1 Nostoc sp. DedQUE02
TATGGGTCAGCCACTTTATATAGTACATAAATACTATAAAATAGCGATCACGCTGTGCCAGTTGCGTAAGTCCTGTTGTTGTCTCAAGGTTTTGAGCGATCGCTGCTACTCCTTGACTCATTAATCGCATAAATGTCTGTAATAATTTACAAAAAAATCTCAATTACCTATTTATCTACCCTAGTTCTCCCCGATTAATTTCTAATCTTAAAAACATCAAATCAACGCCGCCAAAGGCGGCAAAGCAGGAGGCAGGAGGCTCATTTGGCAGAAGGGAAATCTCTGCCATAAAGGGAAGAAGTTTGGACAAGGATGCATCTTTTCTTGTGCGACGCATCTTGCAAAGAATGTTTTTAATTTTTTGCTCACATGGGGCAAGGTTTGTACCTTTTTCTTCCTTTTACCCTCTGCCTCCTGCCTTTCTTGTATCAAATTTGTAGATAACACCTACCAAATTACACAATACGGAATAACTTGTATGCAAATTTCAACCATGCGTAGACCAATAATTCTTGCACCAGGAGAAGGTAATCAATTCTCAATTATGGGTGGACAATTTACAACCAAAGCAACTGGTGAAGATACAAATCAAGCTTGGAAAATTTATGAAATTACAGATACACAAGAAAATGGCCCACCACTGCACACTCACCCTTGGGAAGAGGCATTTTATATTCTAGAAGGGGAATTAGACATCCAAATTTGTACAGAAACAATTTTGGCATCATCTGGCTTTTTTGTTAATATTCCTCATAATGCACCACACGCCTTCAAGATTCGTTCTGCTACTGCTAAATTTCTGGTTTTAATTGCACCTCAAGGCGCGAAAAACTTTTATGAAGAAATGGGTCAAGTCGCAGATAACCCATCGCCAAACATGGACAAAATACAGCCTCTTTTGAACAAATATGGATTGCAATTTCTGGTGTGAATCTTTCGTTTGGATGTAAGGCGTACCTAGCTAGTATGCCTTACGGAGAAAAGCTATACATAAACACGCAGAATTTGCATTTGTTGATAAATAAATCTATTTCTAGAAAGCAATATGTACTCAATAACAAAACCAAAAGCTGCTCACCTTTTAACTACTAGTGCGCTGAGTTTGGGACTCATCGCTAGCCTTGTTTTTTACCCAAGCGCGAGTCAAGCAGGTAAAAATGATGCTGGTGGAGTACCAGCCGAACTTCAGGGCGAGTGGCGGTACGGTCGAATCTCGTCTATCCAATACCAAGATAGTTACACAGGTCGACCAGCAGCCCCAAATGGTTCAAGCGATCAATTTCAACTCGCATCTAACGGTAACTACCAGCGAAATCGTCTGCTTCAAATCACCACTTATAACTGTGAATCTAATCTCTTCATACAGGAAAAAGGCAAAGTTAAGATTGAAGGTCAACGCCTGACTTTCCAACCTAGCGACAGCACATCCAAAGGGCAAATCTGCAATAGCGGGCGTACTTACTCCAGTCGCAATTCGGCAAAGGCTGAGACTTACGAGTGGTCGATTGAGACGAATGAATCCGGGCAGCAAGTTCTACTGCTTGCGACCCCCGATGGCAAGGGTCTAGCTCACTATGGGCGACCTCAATAGATGTGCGTTCATAGCTAAAATAAACATAGCAACCTCAGAACGTCTCAGAGTTAAGGCTGGAGAATATTATCAGGCGATGGCACCGAAACTAATCGCACGCTCTATACCTTCTAGGCGATCACACCACCTCCCCATCTGTCCATCGCCCACCAGTCTAATGCTGATATTTTCTAATCAACTTCAAAGCTTGTTGATACCACTCTGTATTTCCAAGTCGCCGAAATAGTTCACCTACTTTTTGTCAGTCTACAATCGTTCCTTGGTTGTTTTCTAAAACGGAGCGGGCTAATCCTCGGTTGATGCTCGATGACTGATGACCTCGCCGTATGCCTGTCAGCGCTTGCCGAATTCTTTCATGCCGTACCCTGTTAACCCAAGACATCCGTGTACGGTTTTGACAGTTGTAAAAAGGTAAAAGGAAGAAAGCGGCAGACTCTAGTTAATAGTTTAGGACTATTGTTGAAAGTTGTTGTTAGTGAAGCAAATGCCCCAGAACGAATACTTGCTGCCTACGCATTAATGGAACTGTTAGAAGAGCGCCCGGAATTACTGGAAAAAGTTCAAGTCATGTGGGTTGATTCCGGTTACGACGGAGATAAATTTGCTCTTTCAGTTTGGCTGATGATTCAAGCTCACGTTGAAGTCATACGGCGTACCGAGCAAAAATTTCAAGTGCTTCCCAAACGTTGGGTAGTAGAAAGAACATTTGGGTGGTTTAATCAGTACCATCGTCTTAGTAAAGATTATGAACGTCTGCCTGAAATGAGCGAAGCCGCTATATATGCTGTTATGACTAGAATTATGCTACGTCGTCTTGTCTCCTAAAGATTTACTTTATAAATAGTCTCTGAGGATTTTTACTCTTAATGTCACAGTAGTCTTTATCGTGTTTGCTTGCTCGTTTCAAAGAAAGTATTCCATGAACGAGTAAGCTTTTTCTACCGACAAAATTTTTGGGCAACCCTACATCATCTCTCCTTTAGCGATCGCAGTCTTCTATGCCATTACTCTACTCTCTGGCATTAAAACCTGTAATCTTTATCCCGCACACCTTAGAGTTTATCTTAGTGCCATTCGGCACAGGTGCAATGTCGCTCACATTGTCATGCCTCAAAGATTGGAGGAATTGAATTATGAACAAGATTGTTTTAAATGACAATAACGCCAGCAGTCCATTTGACCAAATCAAACAGGTTGATACTGATGGGTTTGAGTACTGGTTAGCCCGTGAGTTAATGCCAATATTGGGATATCAGCAGTGGCGACAGTTTGAAGATGCTGTAAATAGAGCGATCGCAGCTTGCGAAAACATGGGGCATGACCAAGAAAAACACTTTTTGCAAATTTATCGTCCTTCGCCATATAGAGCAAGGTATGGAGTTTCAGCCCCCGTGAGGGGATTTGGTTAGTGGAAACTGCTCCATCTGAAATTGTTACAGAGCAGACTTCCTGCGAGGGTTTTTGACAGATCGAAAATTTTGGTCATTTTCAGCCGCTCTTATTGCAAGTATTTGCAACTTCCCTTAGCACTGAAACTGTGAAACTATTATATCGCTAAAAGCGAACGCCCCGCTACCCTAACGCAATTCGCAGTTAAAACAATTGCGAATTGGGAACTGCGAATTGTTTGGTGTCAGTCACGAATAATATAGTGTTACCTACACCCGTCATTGACACGATATTCCTTCACATTCCCCAAACATTAAATTAGGCAGAAAGTGCTGCTGTCCTTGCCTGGAAGGGGCTAACCTTGAAACTGCGCTAAGGTAGTCCAAAATTAGCATAGACACCCCCACCTCTAAAAAGGTGGGGTGAGCTTCATCTATATTTATACAAGAGAGCATGTTGGTCAACTTTAGTATCCTTAAGGGAAATTATCTCAACTGTGCGGAATCCAAGCACCGCCAAGAGATTATTTTCGCTTAACTTGATAGGAGCAGGTTGATCACCGTGACCTGGAGCGGGGAGAGGATAGGCAGTCGCCGCAGCAGTGTGGAAGCGAATATTGCCTTCGCTGTGTTCAATCACTTGATGGATATGTCCAGTTAACACTGTTACCGATGCAAAGCGAGATAGCAGAGAAAGCAACTTAGCCGAATCAGCAGTTGCCCATCCCCATTTAGGATAAAGGTCATATAGGGGAATATGGCTAAAAACAACTATAGGCGTATCCTGTTTCTGCGCTGCTAAATCTTTGGAGAGTAAATCCAATTGCGCCTGACCCAGTTTGCCCGTACCAGTTGCCCCAAAGTCCAGCACATTGGTCAAAGAGACAAAGTGGATTCCCGCCTGATCCCAAACTTGTAAGCCTTCTTTAACATCTTTGCGGTTAAAGGCTTCCTCATAAGCTTTGCCGCGATCGCCAATCGTATCGTGTTCCCCTGGTAGAGTAAACAGTGGGACTTTCAATTGAGAAAGCAGTTGTTTGGCTTGATCAAATTCTTCTGGTTTAGACAAATGGGAGATGTCTCCGGTGTGAATGACAAAGGCGGGTGGAGTGGGTAAAGCATTGATCGCATCGATCGCTTTCTGAAGTGTATCAGTCACATGTTCATTTGCAGGTTTTTTGAAACCGATGTGCGTATCGCTAATTTGAACAAAGGAAAACGGTAAAGCCGTGGATGATTTTTGAGCATTTGGTTCTCCCACCTGACAGGCAGTTAATAAGCCATTTCCACCAACAGCCCAGACAATGCCGAGTCCTGTCCAGCCTACGTGTTCAATAAATTTTCTGCGTTCCATTGGTATTCCTCTGGTTAGTTTTTCTTATTTGTTACCGTCAGCGTCCCTTTCATAAAGGGATGAATTGAGCAAATATAGGGATAAGTACCCGGTTTAGTGGCGGTGTAGTTCCAGGTTTCATTGGTATCCAGTGCTTTAGAGTTGAAAGTACCATCCGTAGCCGTAGCCGTGTGGGGTTCTTCATCGACATTGAGAAATTGAACAGTTTTACCAACAGCAAGTGCTAAATTCGCTGGCTCAAATTTGAAATTACGAATTTTGACAGTAACATCGGCAGGTTGTTGGTTAGTTTTGGGTTGCTCCTTGAGTTGTTTCATCACCATTGGTTGCATAGTCGTTGTCTTAGGGTTCGGACTACAGGATGACAACGACAACAGGATGACCAGAAAGGCACTGGCGATCGCGATCAAAAAATAAGAAATGTATTTCATGAGCGTTCTTTTATCCGCTTTGGTTGATGGCGTTTAGCAAATAGTCCGGTCATGCTCACCCCGGTAGCCACTAAGCCAATCAGGCCTAGCCCATTCAAAACTGGCAGAATGGCATCGAGTTTGAAGATTTGCAAGGTGTGAACAGTGATTAAAAATGCAGCAAGCTCTTCTTGATGCAACCATGTGTCGGCGATGGCAATGCTAATACCAGTAACAGCAGTAAAGAGTAATGGCAAACAAAAGAGTGTAGCAATTAGCCGATGATACTTGCGAAATGTGTTTTTCATCATCTTAATTTTTAGCCTTGTGTAAATCCTTGCAGTTGATCTTCAAGGTTATGGCGATAGCCTTGATCTAAGAGTGTTTGCTCAGGTAGTCGATTTGCTTTAACAGCAGCTTGAATAATGTTTTGAGCCGTGATTGTTCCAGAAGCGATCGCTGACATCAATGCACCATTGCTGGGAATGCCTTGGTTTTTTAAGTAGCCTTGATACGCAAGAGTTGCCAGATTAAACGAGTTAAGCTGGTTTGTAGAAGGTTGCTTTGCCACGTAGGGATTGAAGCTGGTTGGTGCAGTTTGGGTCTGCGCCGCAGCAGGCAAAATGGCGGCAAACAGCAACAGTGTTGTTAACAGCACAGAAATAGAGCGTCGCATAGAATTACCTCTTTGATTGATTGTTTGGCTAAAGCGGTTTTACTGACCTTCAATGCTGGAAGACAGCACAAATTTTCAGACAAATTGGTCGAATCCAAATTGCCAAAGAAGGGCGCTGCTCCGTTGACGATATAAATTTCGTCGGGACATTGCAGTGCAATGGCCAGTGTTAAAAGCTGTAGGAGTAAGTAGGTAAGCAATTAGCATGATTTCAGGAATTTAGTTGCAACTTCTACCTGGAAAGAATGCTAACTGGGTTACTTACTTGTCTCTACCTTTAAGACGACTGAGAAGTAATTTTGGATTTAAACTTTTCAAAGTTTTTACTAAACTGCTGTTGGCGGTTCGTTCGGTTTGACGTGCGAGTTAATTAGAACGAAATAACCGACTTCTAAAAAATTTTGACGGTAGTAGTTCGCCAAGTTTCCTTGGCGGGGTAAAGGGTAAGGGGTAAAGGGACTCATGTTTTAATTCCTTCCCCTTTCCCCTTTCCCCTTTTCCCAGTCCAAACATAGCAATTTTGGGTTGGCAGACTACTAGACTCATCTAATTAGCTTCATCAATCGTTTTAGAGATGAGAGTTAATTTGCTCTATACTCAAAAGTTATGAAATCAGGATTGGCACTTACACTGCAAGATGCATTGGGCATTTTTGCAGAGAAATTAGCCCCAGTCTATTCACCTGAATCTATGGATCTAAGTTCTCCCGGCCGCCATCCATCAGAACCCTTATCGAAGAGTGATGCGGTACTCTTGGATGATCTGGAGGCACATCTTCCAGCAGCGCTAGGGTATCTCTACGATCGCTATGGCAGTGTGGTGTATGGAGTCGCGCTGAAAGTTTTGCAAAGCCAGCCGGAAGCCGAAGACCTGACCCAAGAAATTTTTCTGTCGCTATGGCAGCGTCCGGTTGACTCTGCTAAACATGGCCATTTGATGCGCTACCTGATTACCATGACTCGATCGCGGGCGATCGACAAATTGCGATCGCGCAGTCGCACCCTTAATTTAGTGCAACGTTGGGGGCAGAGCGTCACTGCTGCACCATCCGCGTATACTCCGGTTGAGCAGGCTATTTTGAATGAGCGATCGCAGCAAGTACGGCAGGCATTAACCCAGCTTAGTGATCAGCAACGACAGGTGATCGAACTTGCGTATGATGCTGGACTGAGCCAATCAGAAATTGCTCAACAACTGCATAAACCCTTGGGAAGCGTGAAAAGCTGGACTCGCCAGGGACTTTTGAAACTAAAACAACTTTTACAACACTCCATTGACTAAGGTTATGACTGAACCTCTTACTCCTCAAGCAATCGAAACCTTGGCAGCAGGCTATGTCGTGGGCGACCTTGATCGCGCCGAAGCAGAAGTTTTCGAGCAACTGTTGGCAGAAAATCCAGCATTAGTAGCAGAAGTGAAGCGGCTTCAGGCAACCTTAGACCAGGTTGTTTACAGCCTAAATAGTGTGGAACCGCCTCCCCATCTCCAAGGAGCCATCCTAGCTGCCGCTACCACGACTTTTCAACCTTCCCAGCACAAACCGTCTCGGCTTCTCTGGCGCACCGTCATGGGTAGTGTGGCAGCACTCCTGATTCTGTATTTAGGAGTAGATAACTATCGCTTGCGACAGGATTTGGGCATAGCTAGTGACATCAATACTTTACTGCAACAGTCCCAGACGCAACTTTTCTCTCTCAAGGCTGTGAAGGCATCGGATACTGCTACGGGTAGCTTTGTTGTGAATCTAGGACAACGGCAAGGAATTCTAGCCGTGCAAAATCTGGTGGCTCCACCCACAGGTAAGGTTTATCGACTTTGGGCGATCGCTGATGGCGAAAAAATTCCCTGTGGCACTGTGAAAATTAATCCCCAGGGAAAGGTGTTAGATAAATTCTGGATGCCTGCCGACTTTTATGACACAGGTATCTCTGGATTATTCGTAACGTTGGAATCATCTGAAACTAGCCGTTATCCTACTGGAACTATAGTGATACAGAGTAACTCATCTATCAATATCTAACCTTAGCTCGACTTTATCCATTTTTACAAAACCCAAAACCTGCCCCTGAAACCCTTGTAGAAATCTAGTTTTAGTTTTTGGACTTGAGCGATAATCTGTGATATTAAAAAAATATTTGCCATAAAAACCAGGGTTTTTGCCGGATAATTACTTAGTACGCTAACGAGTGATGAGCGTTGTGGCGTAATGCTGGAGTTTGAGGATCTTGAGCTGACAAGTTTGCTCAATTGGTGACAGATGTGCCCTAGTGGACTGAATGGATGGCGTGAGAAAGTTGGGTTTATTTCACATTATCCAGGTTAGACAACAAAATCCCTAACAATTTGATACTACGATTCTCCAAGTCAATCGACTCAAATAGGTTTTGTCTTGCGGTAACTTTATCCTTTAAGCTACATATATTGAGGCTGTGGCAAGATTACCCTTGTGGAGGTCTAGATGACGATAGTCAAGCGTCGTATCGGTCTGGAGCAAGAATTTTTTCTGGTAGACGAAGCTGGTAACTTGAGCGATCGCGCCGATGAGTTTTTAAAGAGTTGTCAATTCATTGCTCAAGCACAAGGTTTAAACCCAAATTACTTTGTGGCAGAGTTCGTCAAAAGTATGGTAGAAATAAACACACCTCCTGCCGACACTGCCAAGGAACTAGCGAGAGTTTACCTCAAGAATCTCAAATTGGCGATCTCTGTAGCGCAACAGATAGGTTTACGCCTTTACCCTCTGTCTAGCTATCCTTTGCCTACTATGCCAGTTATGCGAGATCACCCTAATTACCATATCCAGGCGCGGACTGTCGGCATTTCAAAATTTTTGCACGCTGGAAAATGTACAGGTACACACCTGCATTTGGAAGTCCCGCCTGGAGTAATTGACCCTCGTGTTGCAGTATCTTACAACTCAACATCAATTGAGCGAGAAGAATTATTAAATATCTATAATTTAGCTACAGCTTGCGACTCGGCACTTATTTCTCTGACGCGGGCGTGTCCCTTTTATGAAGGACAGGCGTTAGGACTAGCCGCACACACAATTCGTTATCGAGGTAGCGAAACCTTCGGTTGGGAGGGAGTTTATACTAATTTACAACCTGTCGGTGGACTCATGCCTTATGCCGAAAGTGTTGAGGGTTTAGTTGAGCAGCAGTTCGCTCGTTATTATGCTTGGCTGCAAGCGATGGAAAAAGCCGAAATTCAACCGAACCTGTTATTAGAAGGGGGAGTTAGCTTACTCAAGTCAGCTTGGAATCCAGTTCGACTCAACAAACTCGGCACAGTAGAAATCAGATGTATAGATAGCAACTTTCCTTCTGTAATTTTACTTGTAATTACATTGCTGGAAAAATTGGCTGATCGAGTTAGGCACGAGAAGTTAACAGTAAGACCATCTAAAGGAATGCAGATATTTGAACTAGTTGGCAATCGCTTGTATGTACCAGATTTTGAATATCTATTAGGGGAATTGCTCTATGCCTCAGCTACAGAAGGAATTAAAAACCCCAAAGTTAGAGCTTACGTCGATTCCATTTTGCAGTTTGCCAGTGCTGTTGATGGTGAAGGAACAAATTTTTTGGCAAAACTCAGCAGAAACCTCGATCGGTATCAGACGACAGAAGCCAGCATCTTGCAAGAGTTTACCCCAACAACTACTCAACTTTCATTAGATGCCGGTTTGCGTTTAGTGCGCTCAAGTTGTGACAAGCTAGAAGCTATTGTTTCATCGATAGATATAGAAAATCCCCTCGCAGCTTTGGATGCTGATGAAGGATTGTTGCTACAGCAGCATTAAAGAAGTCGCAAGTACACTTTTATAACGGGGATTAAATAGTCAAATAGCAACTGTTGGATGGGCATCTCTTGCCAGATGTTTCAGGATTTGTAATTCTACATCCATTGCCCTACTTACCTGAGAGGATTTTTTCTTCTAATACTTTTATTCAGAATACCCGGAAAGTGACAGAAGAGGGGTAATAGTTCTCGTAATGCCTGGGTGATTGAATAGACCGCAGCTTTTGAGGCACAGTAAGTCGCAGAGTCAGGGAAACCCTTGAGCGAAGCAACAGAATTGATTTGGACAAAGACACCACCTCCATTGGCTTTGAGTACCGGGGCAAACGCCTGATATCGTGTCCGGTTAAAGACTTCTCATTTAGATCGCAGGGGGCAGGTGGTCACTGAATCTCGACTTCGCTCGATTTCCGCGTAGCCGAAGTGGGGCAGGGAGCAGGGGGAAAGAGGCTTTTGCGCTTTTTGCACAGATGCGGGAATTATAACTAATTAGGCGGACATGATATGAGCCATGTGAATCAATCCATATACATTGATCTTCATCTGAAATTCGAGAGTGGCGATCGCATTCTCAGCTAGGGGAGTTCCAGCTTGAAAGACTCCTGCATTATTGACAACTATTTGCACATCTGGGGCAGTTTGAATAGCAGCAACAATAGATTGGGGATCACTTAAATCAAGCTCAATTGGTACTACCCGTAAGCCGTATTGTTCAACCAATGAGGAGACACTGTTGAGCTAACGAACAGCCGCATAGACTTTGGTGGCTCCGTGTTCAACTTCTGCTTTCTCTAGTTATGCCACAATAGTTTAAAACCTATTGCTGCTTATGTTTCATTCAATCTTGCATTATCCTGTCTTACCCTGTTCAAAATTCTAAGCTGTTGAGTTGGATCTTTGTCAGTCCCTCCCATTTTGCCATGATGCCAACCCATGTTACGGGTGTAACTACCCAGCAAGTTTTGGGTAATTAACTGTTCTGTATCAACCTGATCATCCAGTTCGGCATAAGGCGACACATAAAGCGCATCAACAGGGCAATACAACTCGCACAAAAAACAAGTCTGACAATCTGATTTACGAGCAATTACAGCTATTCCATCGTCTCCAGAATCAAAGACATCGCGCGGACAAACTTTTACGCAGATATCACAGCCGATACAGCGATCGCTATCAACAATTTCAATCATTACGCTACCTCTTGCAACTGATTTTCTGCGGCGACAACCACAACATCATCGATACCACTGGTAAATATTCTTCTTGTTTGTTGCACGTCAGTTTTTGTAAAATCTGTGCGTCGGTGCATTCCTCTACTTTCTTTACGTGCATCCGCACTCGCCCAGATCCAGCGAGCTGTGGCTGCCATCGCCGCAGCTTCCCGTGCGCGTAGAGCATTGCGACCTTCACCTACTAGATAATCACGAATATCTGCCCATACTGCATCCAAACGTTGACGTGATAGCGCTATCCTGGCTCCAGAACGAAAGAAATTAACATCAAGCGGCAAGGTTTCAGCCTGAACAGCACTAATCGCTTCCGATATTAGCTCATCCTCTAGCGGCTGTTTTCGGGGACGCAAACCTGCTTGACCTAAACCACGAACCAAGCGTGTCCCGGCTTTGTCGCCTAAAGAGGCAGCAAAAAGTGCTGCGGCGCGGCCACTCCAAGTCCCACTAGCAATTGCCCAGGATGCATTAGGGCTTCCCCCTCCTGAAACTGCCCCTGTCAGATTTTCCCGCGAGGCTGCATCACCCGCGGCATAAAGTCCCGGCACTTTTGTAGCGCAATCATTGTTGATGATTTCCAGTCCACCTACGCCGCGAACAGTTCCTTCGGAGCGTAGCGTCACTGGGAAGGGTTGCTGGAATGGATCTAAACCAATCCTCTCAAATGGTAGAAAGCAGTTAGGTTGACCCTGGCGTAACCATTCATGTTCGATAGGGTTGCCGCGATTCATCAGGGCATACACTTTTTCACCTGCAATCAACTGGCGTGCAATACGTACAGCTCGGTCTTCCCCAGTTTCCGGTAAGGGAGAGCCATCCTCCAGATAAAAACTGGCGAAAGTAAAGGTCAATCCCTTGGTTACAGAAGTATGAGCAGGTGACAAACCATATTGCGAGGAAAATTCCATTCCAGATAGCCTGACTCCTGCCTCTGCTGCCATGAGATAACCATCACCTGTATTACCATCGCAACCTAGTGCATGAGACAGAAAAGCGCATCCGCCAGTCGCCAGCACAACGGCAGCAGCCCTGACTTCCCAACGATTTCCAGTGCGTGGATGAATACCTGCTGCACCTGCGATCGCACCATCGGCCGAAAGTAGTTCGAGTGCGGGATGATGGTCAAGAATGCGTACACCAGCTGCTCCCGCTCTTTGGCGCATGAAGCGCATATAATCTGGCCCGCGCAAGTTAGCACGGTAGGGATTGCCCTGCTGATCAAAAGGAAAAGGATAACCGTTATCCCCTAAATCATCTAAACCTATTTGTGCCTGCTCAATCACACGCTGCAACCAACGGCGATCGGCAAGTCCTGATGAGCGAGACAGCCGACGCTCAATTTCTGCATCACGTTCTGCGCCTTTGGGAAGATACCATGCGCCAGTATTGGATGGAGCTGTTGCCCCTGATGTACCGCAATACCCCTTATCCGCCAGGACGACACGCGCACCTTGCTTTGCTGCTGAAAGTGCTGCCCAAGTACCAGCCGGCCCGCCACCCAAAACTAAGACATCAGTGGTAATTACACTCTGTGTTGCCGAGACTTGAAAAGTTTTTGTACCCATATTATCGCTGTATAAATTTGTTTAGGAACTTCCAAGAAATAAATTATCCAATTTCACCGCATCAAAAAAAACGATTTTTTCTCCCCCTGCTCCCTGCTCCCTGCTCCCTGCTCCCTGCTCCCTGCCTTCAAAGCGATGGGATATTTTTTTATTTGGAAGTCCCTTAGTATCCTGCTTTCTTATTGACTACATTTCGTAAAGGCTTATTGCCTCGGTAACGCTCTAAGTTATCAAGGAACAAGTCTGTAATGCGTCCTTTCAATGCTGGAGAAATTGCGGAAGTATGGGGTGTAATAAAGAGGTTAGGCAACGACCAGAGAGGACTTTCTGGCGGTAAGGGTTCAATAGAAACTGTGTCTAATCCTGCACCTGCAATCCAGCCTTCAGTGAGAGCCTTAGTTAATGCTGATTCATCTACAACTGCACCGCGACCGACATTAATTAAATAAGCATGACTGGGTAACAATCGCAGTACAGTTTCATCAATTAAAGCTTTGGTTTCTGGTGTTAGAGGTGTCGCCACAATTATATAGTCAACTTCTGGCAACAATGCGTGCCATTCATTTGTGCCGACGATTTTATCAAAATTTGGTAGAGGTTCAGGACGACGACGACCACCCCAAACTCTCGCCCCAAATGGTTTAATACGAGCTGCTATCGCTTGACCTATATTCCCAGTCCCAAGAATTAGTACAGTTGAATTTGCTAACTCTGGTAGTACTAACCAGCTTTTTTCCCATTTGCGTTGATCGTGATCTGCTTGCAGTTCCCGTAACTGTTTGGCGTGATACAGGATCAAACTTAAGACAAATTCCGAAATCGGAATCGCATGAACTCCCGCGCCATTAGTCAGAATAATATCGTGTTCGAGAAAAATCGGTGTCAAAATGTGATTCACACCAGCACTAGGAGTCTGTTGCCAACGTATTCCAGGAGCAGCCGCCAGCACCTTATGTAGAGTGGTTGGCTTCAATTCAAACCCATTGAGATAAACTTCAGCATCACTGGGATCGCTATCAAAATTACCATCACTATCTACCCGCACAAATTTTGTATCCGATGGTAGATGTGGCTCAATCTCGGCAGTAAGTTCTATGGGTAAAATTAGTTTGACCACGGGTTAATCCTTGACGCTAAATAGTCAATGGGTATGGAGAAGTGCAAGCAATATATCAAAGGAAGCGATCGCCACTGAAAGTATAATACTATAAAACGATAGATTTACCGTATTATATAATTAATCAACAAAGTTGTTTCTCTCCTACAATGCTGGATTGCTCATGCTGGCTCACTATTTACATCTAAAAATCAATGAAAGCCTAGATTGTTAGCTTTGCTAAGTTTTTAAAAAAAGGCTAAAAATTTGTGTTTCTTAATCCTAGTTATCTTCATTTGGCAACTTACTGAGTATCGATAAGGAAATTTATTAAAATGACGCAGAAACTTGCCCAAACGCAATATCCTGTTCTTGACTTGATCCAGAGTCGTTGGAGTCCTAGAGCTTTTGGCGATCGCTCAGTTGAGCAGGATAAACTACTCTCATTGCTAGAAGCGGCTCGTTGGGCACCTTCTTCTTACAATCATCAGCCTTGGAGCTTTATTGTTGCCACCAAAGATGACTCAACGGAATACAATCGTCTACTTAGTACCTTGGTTGAGTTTAATCAAGGATGGGCGAAAAATGCTCCGGTACTGATACTTGCAGTTGCTAAAATCCTTACTGACGACGGGAAAACAAACAGACACGCATTTCATGATGTCGGACTGGCTTTAGAAAACCTGATCCTTCAGGCGACTTCTCTAGGCTTATTTGCCCATCAAATAGCGGGATTTAATGCAGATACCGCGAGAGAAATATACCAAATTCCAGAAGACTATGAGCCTGCAACTGTAGTAACAGTTGGTTATCCTGGCGATCCCCAAAGCCTTGCTGATGGACTACGCGATCGCGAACTGGCTCCCCGTGTCCGCAAGCCGTTGAAAGAATTTGTCTTTACTGGACAGTGGGGACATACCTCAGCCTTATTGAAAGACTAAAGATCGATGCTGAAGTATGTAGATAGGTTCGACATACTCCAAAGCAGAACGCGAAGGAAATTTACAAAAAAGAATTACTATATGACCCAAGAAAATTGGGCTGCGGTTGATCGCTATATCACCGACTTGTTTGTTCAGCCAGACCTCGCCCTGGATACAGCGCTGCAAACTGCTGCTGATGCAGGGCTACCACCGCACAATGTGTCACCCAATCAGGGCAAACTGCTGTTGCTATTAGCGCAAATCCAGAAGGCGGACACCATTTTAGAGATTGGTACATTGGGTGGTTACAGCACGATTTGGCTAGCGCGATCGCTACCTGCTGACGGTCGCTTGATCTCGCTGGAGGCTAACCCAAAGCACGCCGAAATCGCCCGTAGTAACATTGCACACGCTGGTCTGTCGAACCTCGTAGATATACGCCTCGGGCGGGCGCTGGATACATTGCCACAGATCGCCACCGAAGGACACGATCCATTTGACCTAATTTTTATTGATGCTGACAAGCCAAGCAATCCCGATTACTTGGCTTGGGCGCTGAAGCTTTCCCGTCGTGGTAGTTTGATTATTGCCGATAATGTTGTCCGTAATGGGGCGGTGGTCGATGCTGCTAGTAGTGATAGTAGTGTGCAGGGGATACGCCGCTTCAACGAGCTACTTGCAGCAGAACCGCGTGTGAGTGCTACAGAGATCCAAACCGTGGGTAGTAAAGGTTACGACGGCTTTGCGATCGCGATCGTGACTAGCGACTCTTGAGTAGCAGAAGCGATCGCCCGTTACATCGGCTGTTTTTCCCATACCTAAAGACTTGTATTCACTAATAACCCATTTAAGATGAGCAAATCGAAGCAATTAAAACTGGGTGCATTCATGCGCCCGGTAAGCATACATACAGGCGCTTGGCGCTATCCTGGGGCTTTGCCTGACGCTAATTTTAACTTCCCAGCGTTGAAAAGATTCATCCAGAAACTAGAGCAAGGTAAGTTTGATGCATTCTTCATGGCTGACCACTTAGCGGTGCTGAATATGCCAATCAACGCATTGAAGCGCAGCCATACTGTCACATCCTTTGAACCTTTCACCCTACTTTCTGCCCTTGCCAGCGTCACCGAACACATCGGACTAGTAGCTACCGCTTCCACAACCTACGACCAGCCTTACCACATCGCTCGCCGCTTCGCGTCTCTCGACCATATCAGTGGCGGTCGTGCTGGCTGGAACATCGTCACCACAGCCAATCCAGACGCAGCGCTCAACTTTGGTTTAGAAGAAGAGGTAGAGCATGATGAACGCTATCGGCGGGCTAGAGAATTTTATGATGTTGTCACGGGTCTTTGGGATTCCTTTGCTGACGATGCATTTATTCGGGACGTGGAAGCAGGGATTTATTTTGACCCCGAAAAGCTTCACGTTCTGAATCATCAGGGAAAATATCTCTCGGTGCGAGGGCCATTGAACATCGCCAGACCTGTCCAAGGCTGGCCGGTAATCGTTCAGGCAGGCGCATCGGAAGCCGGACGGCAGTTAGCTGCCGAAACCGCCGAGGCTGTGTTTGCACCTGCTAGCAATCTGGAAGCTGGCAAAGCTTTATTTGCAGACATTAAGGGACGGGCGCGAGCGATCGGACGCGACCCAGACAGCATAAAAATCCTTCCAGGTGCTTTAGTCATCGTGGGAGAAACCGTCGCCGAGGCACATGCCAAGCGTCTTTATTTAGATAGCCTAGTACATTATGACAGTGGAATTGCTAGCCTAAATAGTGCGCTTGGCTACGACGTTTCGGGTTTTGATCCCGATGGCCCCTTGCCAGAAATCCCACCGAATAACGCTGGTCACTCTTCACGAGAAAGAGTAATAACCTTAGCGCAACGTGAGAACTTGACTATTCGACAACTGGCGCAACGCATTGGCAGTTACGGCGGACTGGCCTTTGTCGGCACACCCCAAAGCATCGCCGATGAGATGGAGCAATGGCTGATCGAGGAAGGGTCTGACGGTTTCAACATCATGTTCCCTTTTCTTCCTGAAGGGCTGAATGATTTCGTAGACAAGGTTGTGCCAGAACTCCAACGACGTGGGATTTTCCGCCAGGAGTACGAAGGCAAGACGCTGCGCGAAAATCTGGGACTTGCTCGCCCTACTAACCGCTTCTTCCAGCCCACAACCGCATCTGTCAGCAAAATGTAGCTATTCGCAAAAATATTCACAGAGAAAAACCATAACCCACATTGAAGAAAAAGCTTTAGATTCCACCTTTGAATTTTCTGCTCCTGCGACAGCCAACTCTCCCGAACTGCAAACCCTGTTGGATTTTATCGCGCTCGGTTGCCCCCAGCGCGATCGCATCCTACCTTTTAATGTCATCGACCTAATTAGGCGAAGGGACTTAAATTCTTAAAAGGGTTTAAGCTACTTATTAAGAGTGCAGGATAACAAAAACTTAGAAGAGTCCCCAAGTGCTCTACTGAAGCACTTGGAAGAGTTGAAGCGACCGTATTTGACGGCTGTTGAGGAGAAGTTGTTAGGTTTGATAGAGGAAGAATATGGAATTGATGATAGATTTAGCTTTGTGTTAAATAATGGTTATGACCGTTACTACCTATAAATGGACAATTAAACGTTATCACCAAGCAATAGAGGCAGGTATCTTTGATGACCAGTCCATTGAACTATTGCGTGGCGACCTGATTGTTATGCCCCCAGAACGGGAACCTCACGCCTACTACAACACAGAAGCAGCTGATTATCTTCGCACACTGCTTGGTGAACAGGTAAAAATCCGTGATGCCAAACCGATTACCTTACCCAACGATTCAGAACCTGCTCCCGATGTTGCGATTGTTAAACCTTTGGGTGAGGTCTACTTAGAACACCATCCTTACCCAGAAGATATCTTCTGGGTTATTGAATTTTCCAAAGCTACCCTGAGCAAAGATTTAGGTGACAAAAAAGACATTTATGCTGAGGCTGGTATTGTTGAATACTGGGTTGTGAACCTGAAGACTCCGCAGTTAAAAGTATTTCGTGACCTGAAAAATGGGAAATACAAAACCGAGTTGACATTAAGCACAGGTACTATTTCACCCCTAGCCTTTCCTGATGTATTTGTCCAAGTTAAGCGCCTTATAAGTAAGATGTAGTGCGGTGAATAATTAAAAGGACGAAAGTAGTACCAAACACCTACCAAATTGGCGAAGTCTGCTAAATCCTCCAAGGGCTTTTTTAGGCCGTTAGAGAGATAAAAATTAACAGCAAACATATTATTAATAAATAAACAGTAGCAAGACTGACATTTTACTATTTTGGTGAGTATGAATACAATAGTGGGACTGTGCAGCAGGCAGGGTTGGACAGCACAGCTGGTCATGGCTCAAAAATTTACAGCTTCAGAAGATGCTGCGCTTTTCTTCTCAGGTACTCAAGGTTTTTTAGTCTTGATAGCTGGACTGTTGCTGACCTTCGCCTTTCAACTGCTGCTAGCTAACTTCTTCATTGCCTTGGGAATTTCATACTCAACTCCAGAGCATGAATTAGATCCTAATAACGAAGGATCGATAGACGATAAGATTAATCAAGTTGGGATAATAGTTGGGTTGCGAACGTTAGTAACTGTTAGCATTACATTATTTCTTGCTTGTTTTCTAGCGGTGAAACTTTGCCCATTATATGACCCGCTATTGGCAGCAGTTATTGGTTTGGTGATTTGGGCAGCCTACTTCTTTTTACTGGTATGGGTCAGTGCTACTACGGTAGGCTCGGTACTTAGTTCCGTTTTGGACCGGGCAACTTCTGGCTTGCAAGGCATTATTGGCACAGCAACTATAGCCTTTAGTGCGAAGACGATCAGCGATCGCGTTGTTTCCACAGCAGATGCAGCAGCAGCCGCAGTTCGTAACGAACTGGGTTCAGCGGCGGATCGAATCAGTATCCGCAAGGCAATAGACAATTATTTAAACCAGCTACAACTATCTCAACAAGAGCGACTAGAAATTGAAGATGAGTTTGAAAAATTAGTCGCCCAACCAGAAATGCAATCTCTCACTAAGGAGAATTACTTACGCAATATTGGTCGTAAAACCTTTGTGGATATAGTCGATAGTCGCACAGATTTGTCAAAACAAGACATTAGTTGGTTTGTAGACTCTTTTGAAGGCTTTTGGCAGCAAATTTGGGGTCAGCAACCCCAGAGAGTTCAAACTAATGGATTCCCCATCGCTCTAAAGTCCGACGAACCAGAAGAGCTAAAGCCTGAACGACTGAGTGCCAAGCTAGAGCAATTCATTAACCAAATTAGCCGACAGCAAGCTAAACAGCAAGCGGAAGCTACCCAAAAGGTGGCAGAAACTGCTGCTTGGTGGCTGTTTGGCACAGCTTTTTTCTCTGCTGCTGCTGCTGCGAGTGCTGCTGCAATTAGTGTAAGTGTTTAATTTTCTTCAACCAAGCTAATTAAGAAGAATGTAACTACAATCTGCTGTATTAAGTAAGTCGGTGTGAATATTTATCGTTGGGCTGAGGTAAAAGACAGGAAGCCAAAAGCAGGAGGGAAGAGGGTTTGAGGATACCAACCGTCATCATCTTTCTCCACCAACTCAGGGGTCAATACGGTTCGGATAAGCATTTTTCATTTTTCTTGTGGTCTGGGGAAAGGGTAAGGGGTAAAGGGTAAAGGATGTATTCAAAACCTTTCCCCTTTAACCGAACCGTATTGACTCAGGGGTCACATCAATTTCGTAGCGACGGGATAATTTGGCTTTGCGCTGCTGGTGTCGTTCGGTTTTCGTTTTCGCCCTTGTGTCTTGCAGCTTCTTGAGTTCAGTCTGTGAGAGTTCAACAGAGTTAGGGATGCCGTTCGCGGAGCGTCTCGTAGAGAAGGCGGGCTACGCCTACGCTTCACACTCAGCAGCATACAATTCCTCACTTGCGGCGTTACATTAGCTTGTCTAATGTAATGGGCAGATCGCGAATCCGTTTGCCTGTAGCGTGATAGACCGCGTTGGCGATCGCAGCTGCGGCTCCAACTGTGCCAATTTCGCCAATACCCTTAGTGCCAATCGGGTTGAGATGCAAAGCTTCTTCCTCGACAAAAAAGGCATCAATGGGGGGAATATCAGCATTCACCGGAATTAAGTACTCAGCGAGATTCGAGTTCACAACTCGTCCCGAATGCGGATCGACAATGCTCTGCTCCATCAATGCCATGCCGATGCCCCAAATAATTCCGCCAATTAGTTGGCTGTGGGCAGTTTTGGGGTTAACGATCCTTCCGGCAGCAAATGCGCCGACATAACGAGTGATTCGCAGTTCGCTTAATCCTGGATGGAATTGTACCTCGGCAAAATGTGCGCCGAAGGAGTAGTGAGTAAATTTCTTGGTTTCTTCATCAGGCTGAACCTGTTCCTGTGCTGAAATTGATTCCATTTGGTGCTGCTGTAAACTCTCTACATAGGTCTGTGCCTGAGTCGGATTATCCTTGAGGTAGCAACGCCCATTATCCACCGTTACCTCAGCTGCGGTATGCCCGTAAAGAGGAGAGTTGGGATTGTTGAATGCCAGATTGAGCAGTTTGTGCTGTAGGGATGTGGTAGCAGCATATACCGCAGACCCAACGCTAGCAGTTGTCTTAGACCCGGCTGCAACAGGAGCTTCGGGCATCTGAGTATCGCCTAGCTCAAAGCGAATCGATGCCACCGATAGCCCTAAGGTATCTGCTGCAATTTGCTGCATGATTGTGTAAACGCCTGTGCCTGGGTCGCAGGTACTACTTTGCACGAGGACATTGCCATCAGCAAACAGTGTAGCCGAGGCAGTCGTAGGAGAAAAGCGGGCATCATAAGCCATCGTTGCCATTCCCCAACCTACGAGGCGATCGCCATTTCGCATGGAACCGGGTTGTGGGTTGCGCTGATGCCAGCCAAATCGCTCTGCGCCTTGCTGATAGCACTCCTTGAGCGACTTACTAGACCAAGGATCTCCCGTTTCGGGGTCAACGTCAGCGTAATTGCGTAAGCGGAGTTCGATTGGATCGATTTGTAAAGTGTATGCCAGTTCATCCATTGCCGACTCGATGGCAAACAACCCTGGTGTTTCTCCAGGGCCACGCATAGTATAGGGGCCGCTAAGATTGCTGGGAGCGAGACGGTAAGTAGTGGTAATGTTCGGGCAAGCGTATATTTTGCGACTGGTGCGCTCGACTGGTGCAACGACCCGATTATCAAAGGTTGAAGTCCGGGCGATCGCATGGTGCGTGAGTGCTGTCAGTTGCCCTGTGGCGGTTGCACCTAACTGAATGTGATGTTGAATGAGCGGACGGTAGCCAACACCTGCAAATTCCTGTCGGCGGGTGAGAACCAGCTTAACTGGACGATTAATCTGACGAGCGGCGATCGCGGCAAGTACTACGTGCGTCCAAGCAGGGCCTTTGTAGCCAAAGGAACCGCCAACAAACTGCTGAATCACGCGAATCTTTTCGCGCGGCATTAAAAGCCACTCAGCTACAGCATTCCGAATGCCGTAAACCCAGGTAGTCGGTTCGTATAACGTCAGGAAATCACCTGACCAAACTGCGATCGTGCCATGAGGTTCGATGGCGTTGTGGTGCTGCATAGCGGTGGTGTAAGTTTGGTCGATCCGAACAAAGGCATCTGCCAGTCCCTTTACTGCATCACCTTGGACGATATCTGGTGGTTTTCCCCAAACGTTATCCGGTGGAAAGGCACGCTCCCTCGCTTCTTGCATGGTTATCGTAGGTGGTTCTTCTTCATAACGAACCTTTACTAGTGATGCGGCATGATCAGCCTGCTCAAAGGTTTCTGCAACCACAACTCCAATGTGTTGCCCACTGTAATGAATTAGATCGTCTTGAAGCGGGATATACTGCTCTCCCGCACCTCCCCCTTGACTGGCACTATCTCCTTGACTGGCACTATCTAATGTAACTCTTGCAGGTGTAATTTGAGGCGCATTGCGGTGTGTAAGTATTGCTATTACACCGGGAGCGACTTCAGCTGCTTTTGTATCTATCGACACAATGCGTCCCTTGGCGATCGTGCTGTTAATTAAGACTGCGTGAACCAAGTTAGGAATCGGCATTTCGGCACAGTAATGTGCGCCTCCGGTCACTTTTAGCCGTCCGTCTACGCGATCAACTGCTTTTCCAATTACCGGATTCATTCTTCACCTCCTGTAACCTGAAAAAATGCTTGTACTAGCGTGCGCCGCAGCAGTTCTACTTTAAAGTGGTTGTATTGCTGCGGTTTAGCATCGTGGATTGTTGCAAGAGCGGCTGCTTCAAAAGTGGATGCATTCGCAGGTGAACCGATGAGAACTCGTTCTGCCTCGGTTGCTTTCCAGGGTTTTGTACCAACTCCACCCAAGGCAATCCGTGCATTGCTAATTTGACCATTTTGAACGTCCAAAGCCACAGCTACAGAAACCAGAGCGAAATCATAGGAGGCGCGATCGCGCACTTTCAAATAGTGCGATCTAGCCGCAAAGGGCAACGGCGGTAATTCAACGGCGGTAATCAGTTCTCCGGGTTGCAAGACGGTTTCGCAATCCGGAGTGTCTTCTGGTAACAGGTAAAAGTCAGCGATCGCAATCTGCCGAGTTCCCTTGGCGTTCTGCGTGTGAATAATGGCATCCAGAGCAACTAATGCCACAGCCATATCGGAAGGATGGGTGGCAATACAGCAGTCGCTGGTGCCGAAAATGGCGTGAATGCGATTGTAACCGGGAATGGCGGCACAGCCTGAACCGGGGATACGTTTGTTACAAGATGAAAATCCAGTATCGGTGAAGTAATAACAGCGAGTTCGTTGTAATAAGTTTCCCCCAACGGTTGCCATGTTTCGCAGTTGAGGAGATGCTCCAGATAAAAGTGCTTCAGACAACACTGGATACTGTCGCTGAATATTCTCGTCGTATGCAACATCACTATTTCGCGCCAGTGCGCCGATACGAATTCCGCCGTTGGGTAAGCGTTCAATTTGCGATCGCGGCAAATCATTAATGTCGATCAACTGTTGCGGAGTTTCCACACCCTCCTTCATCAGATCCAGCAGATTTGTGCCACCCGCAATAAACTTTGCCTGATGGTCTTGGTTCGCAGTTCTCACCGCGATCGCTGCGTCTGATGCACGTAGATAGTTAAATGGTTGCATTCCCTGCTCTCACGCTTGCTGCTACAGACTGAATTGCTGCCACAATATTGGGATATGCCCCACAGCGACAGAGATTGCCACTCATCAGTTCTTGAATGTCTGCATCCGAGTCTGCTTTGTCTTCACTCAACAACCCGATTGCCGAACAAATCTGCCCAGACGTACAATAGCCACACTGAAAAGCATCGTTTTGGATAAATGCTGCCTGCATTGGATGGAGTTCATCTCCTTGTGCCAATCCTTCGATCGTGGTGATGGTTTTCCCTACCTGCATCACCGCTAGCGTTAAACAGGAATTCACCCGTCGCCCATCAATCAGCACCGTACAAGCACCGCACTGACCATGATCGCAGCCTTTCTTACTTCCTGTCAGTTCTAACCGTTCTCGCAATAAATCGAGTAACGTCACACGCGGTTCAATTTCGACCGTGTAAGGGCGATCGTTAATTTGGAGAGTAACTCTCATCTCTTTCATGCTTGCACCCTCCTTGGATTTCTAGAATTATGTCAAGATTCATAGACTCCAACCAACCGCGCTTGCTCAATCACATGGTCAGCGATCGCATTAAGTAATTCCTCACGGTTGATATTTGGCTTCAAGTCAAGCTCTGCATCTAGGGCATACAACCAGAAATAATAATGGTGAGGCCCGTGCCCCGGTGGTGGAGCTGGTCCCGTATACCCTGGCTGATTGGTACTGTTTATACCTTCAGTAAATTTGCTACCACTTCCCTCGGCAATCTGGTTAACCGTTGGCGGAATCCCATAGATTAACCAGTGAGTAAATCCCTGTGGCAAGGGCGCATCTGGATCGTGGCAGATGAGTGCTAATTGCTGGGTTCCGGCTGGCAGTCCACTCCATTCCAAGGGAGGTGAGATGTTTTCACCGTCGCTGGTATACTGTTTCGGGATACGCTCAAGAGAAGTAAATGCAGGGCTGTGAATCCGTAAATCTTTGATATTCAACGCCATTATGTATTTCCTTTAGCAACAATCAGTTGCATTGATTGAAGAAGAATTCAGAAGTCAGTATTCAGGAGTCAGAATAAATCAATCGGGGATTCAGACCTGCGACTGATTGAAGACTGATTATTCATCCGCCAGTCATACAGAATTCATTCTGAATTCTGACTCCTGACTCCTGAATTCTGTTCGATAATTTATCGCAACAGCACAGGTTGAGCATTAATGCGAATGCGGAAGAGGCTATAAGGCTTCTGACGGAGATCGCGTCCCTTTTGGTAGTTTGGTTGACGATGCAATTGATTAGCAGTGACGTAAAGATAACCATCTGTTGCTACTGAAAGAGTATCAGGCCAAAGGAGGCGAGGATCGTGTACTACCGTTTCCCAGGCTCCATCAGGATGACGACGCAGAATTGCATTGTGTTCATAGTTCGTCGCGTAAATATATCCGGCTGCATCTGATTCGAGTCCATCTGCACCGCCGCCTTTATCTCCCTCATCAATTACTGTTGCGGCAACAGCACGATCCTCGATCGCTCGATCTACAAGAGCATCAATAGCAACACTGTAGAGACGACGACTAGCAAGGGGACAGTAATACAAACGCGATCCATCTGCATTAATCGCAATTCCGTCTGACCCCATTTTCACGGGTTTGGTCGATCCATCTGCTTGACGTTCCATGAATGGGCGACCCTCAACCACAGGTAGAAAGCTCGATAGTTCTTCAGCTTTTGTGGAAGGATGATCGTGCAGTCTGCGCCAGCTTTCCCCCGATGCCAAATCGACTACAATAATTCCGTTCGCGCCTTGATCTGATGAATCGGTAATGAACGCTGTACCCTCAGCACCGCGCCGCAAGTCAAACCGGACATCATTAAGATAGGTTGTTGGCAATGCTACATCTGGGGGAAAGAGAATCGTTTTGATGACTTGATCGCTTGTTAAATCAACGCAAACCAGCTTGGGGCCGCCGTACTGTGTCAGTTGGAACATCGGGCTACCAGTATCGAGAATCCACAGGCGATCGCGGGGATCAACCACAACACTTTGCACAGATACAAGGGTTTGTGCAAGATTATCTGAGTTTGTGCGATTAATTGCCTCATTGGGATAAGCCACCGGACGACCATCTCGGATTTCTGCCACGGTGAATGCAACTTCATCACCCCACTTCGGAAAATTGACAAAGATTCGTCCTTGATGAGATACTGTAACACCTGTAGGCATAGCACCATCAAATTGGACAACAGGTTCCAGTGTGCCTAATGTTTCATCTGTCGGTAACTTCTGCAATTGACTTACCATAGGATTTTTTCCTGATTACGATTAATTATTAGCCGCTCCTGGCTCAGTGAACTTGCCACCGACCCCAACTCCGGCATTAATGGCGATCGCTTCCACTGGTCTTCCTATGGCTTGAATTCGGCTCTGATTCATAATGTTCAAAACTCCTAAACTGCTTTACTTGCAATAGCTGACTGCAATGGGAGCAATGCGATTACAAGCAATCGACTTTTTCCATCCTACGGAAGCAGTTGTGCGATCGCGTCTTCCTAGTGAAAGATAACAACTGTATATTTAAGAGTCATTAATAGAATATTTATCTACCTCTAAAGCTCAAAGTTTATTCCTTCAATGGCTTTTGGACAGATGATGAGTTGATTGGCGATGCTATTAAGCTAAAGTTTGTATTGAAGTAATAACTTTAGATCACTCAAACAGCTTCACAGTAACGGTTTTGATGGAACAGTGAACTACTCATATCATGTCCGCCTAATTAGTTATAATTCCCGCATCTGTGCAAAAAGCGCAAAAGCCCCTTTCCCCCTGCTCCCTGCGGCCTAAATGATAAGTCTTTAACCGGACACGATATCATCTGGTAGGGGGTTGCACAAGTAAGTGTCAATAAAAAACCCCCTAGATGACCGTCGGGGGCTTTTATGTACGCTATCAGCCACAAGAGAAAGGTGTAAACTTCATTTGGTAATCATCCCTGAGCTTTTTCAGAGGAAACTGGACAAACTTCGCCTCGCCTGTTGCTTCCCAATTAAACTTTTGTAGCAAATGAGAGGCGAACACTTTTGTAATTGCGATCGCCATCTGCGCTCCCAGGCAAGCATGGACACCGCCACCAAAGGGAATAAATTGATACATCTTGTCTTCGCTACGTGACGGCAGAAAACGCTCTGGTGCAAATACTTCTGGTTCGGGAAAGTACTCTGGTGTAATGTGTGCGATTCGTGGTTCTGCAATAATTACACAGCCTTTCTTATAGAGTACGCCATCAAGTACCACAGACTTAGTGAGTAGACGACTGGCTGTAGAACTGGGTGGTAGAGTACGTAGTGTCTCCTTAATTGTTGCCTCTAAATATACCATTTGCTTTAACTGTTCGGGTGAGAACATAGTGACTTGACTGTTTCCACCTATAAGAGTGGCTTGCTCAAGTCGCAGTCGTGAAATAACTTGCGGATGGCGGGCAATTTGGTACATGAGCGAAGATATCAGCCCGGATACCTCATAATCCGATGCCCATAATTGCAGTAGACACTGATTCTCTATTAACTGCTCACTAAATACTCCATCGGGATGTTCTTGTTGGCTGTCTAGCATCATTGAGAGGAAATCAGCCGTGGGCTTGATGACTTTACCCTCACCTCGCCGCCTTTGCACCACAGCACGCATAAATTCTAAGAGTTTGGTACGTGCCAAAAATCCACGCCCGTATTTTGTCAAGGGAGACTTCCATTGAGACAAACCATAAAAACCATCAAAGTATGTCTTGTACAAAGCTTTTAACTCGGCTTTGGACGTAATTGGTAGTCTCTTGAAAGTTTCAGGATCAGAGTCATCTAAACTGATTCCCAATAGCACAGGGGTGAGTACATCAAAGCAAATCTTCTCCACTGCCGGGTATACTGCTATGGTACTGGGAGTAGTCCAGCTATTCATCCCACGCACAATTACGTCATTGATTAGCGGTGTATAGCCATCAAGTACACGGCCAGTCAGTCCGGGGGCGAGTGCATTTTTACGCTGACGATGCAAATCGGGTCTTTGAAACAGACTGTACTCACCGAACATATCCATTGTGGTTGCTGGCAGTGCAATCTCTGTATATTTCAAATCTCCGTTAAATGCCATTTGAATAGCTTTAGCAGAGCCTACAAAGATGGTAGTGCGACCAAAGACTCCTGTGTTAAAAATAGGGCCATACTCTTGCAAATTTTGGCGACAGAATCGATCCGGATTCGCAATGTAGCTAAATGTGTCATACCACTTTGGCTTTCTTGGTGGAGTGGTAGTGCCAGTAGGTGGCGCTTGTCCATTCTCAATTACTTTTACTTCTTCAGCATTGGCAATGTTGTGCATAGTATCCTCGGTGGAATAAATTGAACTTTCCCTTCGATACCCCACGACTAATAGTGTTGGTATTGCTCCACACTTTCATCCCTAGTAATTGTAGCGGTTGATATGGCTCAAGTACTGCATAAGCGACTATGAGACAATCCGCTCACGCTATTGCAAAGCGTCTGCTGGTGTCTAAGACATTCATTAAAGTAAGCTCTCTTAATAGCTAGTTCAATCAATTCTACATCAGCACTTTTGAGCATATAAGAATCAGCCCCATGACGAAAAGCCAAGTTAATAAAGTCTGAATGAGTCTGATTAGTAAAAATCACCACTTTTCAGTCCACTGCGGCGCATAAATTTTTTCTCCGACTTACTTCCCTGGATTTGAGATGCACTTGATATTAAACTAACCTCTTTGAAAACCTTTCATTGGTTGTTTTTGTCCTTTACCTTTGGGTTTAGATTTATTCACTTCTGTAAGTGCTTCTTGAAATAAATTATGTAGATGTAAAGGAACACTAGCAATTTCTGGTAATTCTGGCTCGATAGGTTTACCATACTCTTGCAAAATTTTGTCTAAATCATTGTTCAGGCTAAACTCAGCACGTTGCAAGAAATCTTGCAAGATTTTTTCTAGTTGAGTGGGATATTTTTGTGCTAATCGATGCCATGTATAAGCATTAATATTTTTACCTTCTAAATAGTGACGAATTAGTTTTACTGCACCTTCAATACTTTGCCAATCATCAGCTAATAATATAGTTGTGAATTTAGTATATGTAGATAAAAACATCAATCCCCAACGTGGGTGAGAAATGGCAGTGACTTGTTCTGCTCTGATGAGTTCAGTAGGTAAACCTACTTTAGGTGCAACCATTTTTTGCGTGCTGTTTTTCCCATCGAATATTTGAGAAACAACGTTAGTATCGATCCCAAATTCTTTAGCAGTGACGATAATTTCTTCTGCACTAATACCAGTTTTTGCTACTATTTCATTCAAATATTTGGAACTATCAAATCCGACAGCTTTGAGATATTTATCGGTGATAATTTCTCGAAATTCAGTTATCTTTTTATTGAGTTGGTATCCTGGTAATGTCACTTCATCAGCCCCAAAAAACTCAACAAACTGCTGATGATATTGCTCTACTGACTGCCATGCTTGTTCTAGCAAGTCTGGAGCATCGCTGTAAAGATGACTTTTATAATTATCTTTAAAATTTCCAATGGCGACGGCAAGTTTTGGCTTACCGAGTTTACCCATAAATGTGTGAGAGCCAGAAAATATCCACTCATTATCAGTAAGAGGAAAAATGCGTGTTAGTAAAATATCTCCTGGCTTGAAACGAGATGTGGCTGGTTGTTTTTCAGGACTGTTAGACTTGACAATGTAATTTTTAGCTGTCAGAACTATGTAACGTTTAGCTGTCAACCAGTTCATGAGTTCTAAGCCATCAGGTAAAATCTGGGTGATAGTAAATAAACCAATAAAACTACGATGCCAGCTATTGAGTAAATTGCGATCATTCTCTGACAAATCTGCATGACTGGCGATAAATAACTCTATAGGTGAACGATCGCCAATTTTTCCTTCTGTAATAAACCTGTCAATGATTACTTGTTGTTGGGTGCGATCGCCATTACCGCTAGGCATCTGTGCAGCTGCATAAATTTCGAGTGCTTGTGCTAGTTCGCCGTCAGCATAAGCGACAAAATCAACCAAGGCTTGTTTGAGTGTGTGCGATCTTTCTACTATGGCATCCACAAGCGAATCTTTATACTCAACAATTGTACCCTATAGCGTTTTTGAGGATTATCGCATCTAGCAATAGCTAGATTTTTTTAGCCATAGCATTTTCTATTCTTGTCAGTCCAGTATGCTAATTTAGCAGCTGCATCTGTGATAGCAGGAGTCGGTGAAATAGATTTTGCGATGCCTACGGTGGTCACTGAGCTTTGCCGTACCACTTCGTGGAAGCAAGCTACGCGCAGCGTCTCATAGAGAAGTGCGTGCTACGCCTACGCATTTGTTATTTTTGAAGCTTTTTGCGTCAATTTTCTCCAACCACAACCAAACCGACAAAAAGTAACAGTTTTGATCAAACAGTGAACTACTTTGACCTACACCGCCACCAACCCCCTGGTAATAGCTGCCATTTATAGGACTTACGCATCGTACATAAGTACTAAACACAATTTGGGTATTTTAGCCATGTTTTGCATCCAGCGATCGCAAATGTCGGAATAAATCAGGGTTATCTAAAACCTCTGAAAAGACTAAATAACGTAATACACGTTTTGGTTGATTTGTATAGTGCGTAAGTCCTAAATACATTCGAGGCGAGGGACGGGCATTGTTTTACCTGCGATCCTAATTTGATTCTGCTGCCACTCCAGTTTCAAGCAGTGTTGGTAGAGTTCATTGGCTTGTTCAAGACTTAAGAAATCGGGGTAATAAGAAGTGATGGGTAAAACTGGGGTTGATTCAGCGAAAAGTGTGAGTTGTTGCATAATATTGTTCTCAAAGTTTTTTGAGTTGTGTAACCGATAAATAGTATGCTTATAACAAGCAACTAACCTTGTATTGGGTTGATATAGTCAAGCGAATGCTCATTTTCCCAGCATTCGCTTTTAACTTTTGACTAACACCCGTGGCTTCTTGCTAGCAAAAGCCCCTGCAATTCTTAGTGCAGTAGTCGGGTTTGGATGAGCGAAAAACTCTTCAATAGACTTCTTGGCATAAGTCGGGAAAAGGGCAAGGGGGAAGGTGGGGTCCCCTCTGGGGATAAGGGGCGGGGGAAAAAGTTCTGTATTGTCCCCTTCCCCTTTAACCTTTACCCTTTTCCCCCTCTTGCAAAAAGCACTTTTGCCAAGAGGTCTAATTGCTTTGGTCAATCTAGATGCAACAATTGGGTCATGGCAGGCGTAAACGTAAACAGCAATCATTGATGTTCTTGCTGTTGAAGTACCTGAATTGACCGAGCAGGAGATTCGCGATAAGCCTGACGGCATGGCTACGCTTACCGCCTACTCCTGGAGAAGAAAGTGGAACGAACGGGCGTTTTTTGAGGCGGGGAAAGCAAAGCGCTGACGGAATTGAGGGACAGACGGCTTTATCGCTCCACGCATAAAACATTTGAAGATTATTAGAGAGTCTACAAAAAGTATTAAATTGGCTATATCTACTCAGGTAAAAAGTAAATTCTACGAGTATGTTATTTAGAACCAAAGCCAGTCAAATTACTAAAGGCTTTAAAAATCACCAAAGAGCTAAACAAACTTTCACCGTAGTGCCAATAGGAGCTAGCCATTGCTATGTATTCGTGGCATTGATACTCAGCTTGATAAATTTTGGTTGTACTAACACCTCAAAATCTGACCAATCCTCTGTTGTCGAGTCCTCTTCTGAAAGTAAAGTCTTGAAAGTATGGTGGGATAAAGGCTTTACTGTAGAAGAAGATGAAGCGCTACAACAAATCGTTACTAACTGGGAAAAACAAACTGGCAAAAAAATCAAGCTTTCTTTTTTTACCAACGATGAGCTACCAAAGAAAACGAAAAGGGCAATAAAAGCTGGCAATCTGCCTGATATCTTGGTTGGTTACAATGCAAAAACAGAGTTGAATCCACGACTTGCCTGGACAGACCAATTAGTAGATGTCTCTGATGTAATTGAACCAGTCAAAAGTTCTTATCCTGAGACAACACTAGAAGATGTTCACTATTACAATAATGTCGCTAAAAAACGGAGTTACTATGCAGTCCCTCTTCATCAAGGGACAATTCACATTTTCTACTGGCGAGACTTATTAAAGCAAGTAGGTCGGAGTGAAAGCGATATCCCCAAAGATTGGGATAAATTTTGGGAATTTTGGAAGCAAGTGCAAAATGACCTGCAAACAAAGCAAAAACAACTGCAACAGAATATTTACGGGTTGGGTTTTACTTACTCCATTGGAGCTTCTGACACTTACTATATGTTTGAGGAAATTTTAGAAGCATACGATGTCCAGCTTCTAGACTCCAAAGGTCAACTCCTCATTGATGACCCTAAAGTGCGTCAAGGTATTATTAAAGGCTTAGAGTGGTATGCAAAATTTTATCAACAGGGGTACGTACCCCCAGATGCGCTAAATTGGTTAAATCCAGACAATAATCGCAACTTGCTAAACCGTGCTGTGGTTATGACACCCAATACCACCCTAGCGATTCCTATTGCTGTGCGTCAAGATCGCGATACCTACCTTAACAAACTTGGGACTCTAGAATTTCCTAATAAACCCAATGGCAAACCTATGCGCTACTTAGTCCTTTATAAAGAAGCAGTTCTGTTTGCTGAGTCTAAAAACCAGAAAATAGCCAAGAGTTTTCTAAGTTATTTAATCCAACCAGAGGTAATGGGAAGTTACCTTAAAGCTACTGGAGGTCGTAATTTCCCAGTACTTAAGTCTGTTTGGAAAGATCCTTTTTGGACAGACCCAAGCGACCCGCACATTTCGGTTGTGGCAAAGACATTAATCACGCGCCAAACGCGCTCATATTACAGTGCCCAAAACCCTGCCTACTGCATAGTTTTAGAGGAAAATGTTTGGGGCAAAGCTCTCCAACGAATACTTGTAGATCATATCACCCCAGAGCAATCAGCAGATGAGGCAATTAACCGAATCAAGCAAATTTTTGCTCAATGGAATTAAGTCAGAGAAAAGGTAAGTTGAATTATATAAACTTATTTGTTGCTAACATCAAGAATATATTTCTTGCATAAATGGTAGATAAAAAGGTAATAAGTTTTATATCAACATTAGCAGCGCTAACTTTTGCTAAATGTCTGTTGAATTTCAAACCTGAAAACTTCTGGTATTTTTTCTCGGTTATTTTTCTTCGAGTCGCAAAGTGACCATAACTTATGAAGTTCTGGAATCAGCACCTGACCACTAAAGTTGCCAGTTCATTCTTGCTTTTGTCGCTGGTAAGCGTTGCTGTGGTTGGAGGAGTTGCCTTTATCAAAGCGAGGGAGGCTTTAAAGCAAGCTGCCTTTGATCGACTCAATGTAACTGCAACACTTAAGGAGGAAGAAATAACTCGGTGGTTTGAAGACCAACAGCGAGATTTTCTACTTGCAACTCAATCTACAGACGTACAAGCGCATCTTAAGATACTCCTAACTAGTGAAAAAAGTAACGCAAATTATCAGGCTGCTTACACTGTTGTCTCTAAATATTTAATTAGAGTCGTCAGACTTAAACCTAATCTCAAAGAAATTTTCATTCTCGATCGCAGCAATCGAATCATTCTATCCACTGACAAAAAGCGTGAAGGTCAGTATGAAATTTTAGGTAACATTACTTATATTGAGCAGGTTGAACCAGGAGATACTTTTAACCCAAATTTCTACGTTTCACCGTTGACTGGTAAACCATCAGTTACCTTGGCAACATCTTTGCGTAACACCGCAGGGGTAAGACAAGGTGTGATTTTAGCTCATCTGAACCTAGACCGAATTGATAATATCGTCCGGGAACGCACAGGTTTGGGTAAAAGCGGCGAAACTTATTTAGTTGGCTCCTTAATAACTAAAAACACCTTTATTTCTAAACCGCAAGTCAACACGCAAGACTTTCCTGAAGGAATTAGCAGTCAAGGCATTGATGAGGCAATGAGTGGAGTTAGAGGCTTTGGGCTTTATCGCAACTATGCTGGAGTGCCAGTTATTGGAATGTATCGCTGGCTCAATGATCAAGATTTGTCTTTACTGGTAGAAATGCATCAAGAAGAAGCCTTTGCCCCTGCTCGTCAACTGGCAGCGACTATTGTATTAGTAGGGTTGGTGTCTGTAGGAGGACTATTGATCGGAGTTTCTTGGCTGACGCGACAGTTGAAAATCTCTCGTGAACAGTTAGAAAATTACAGCTACCAATTGGAGATGAAAGCCCAAGAAGCCGAAACTGCCAACCGTACCAAAAGCGAATTTCTGGCAAACATGAGCCACGAACTTCGCACTCCCCTCAATAGCATCCTTGGCTTCACCCAACTCATAACGCGCGATCGCTCTATCAATCCTTCCCATTTGGAACATCTAGAAATTATAAGTCGCAGTGGCGAGCATTTGCTGACCTTGATCAATGATGTGTTGTCAATGTCCAAAATTGAGGCAGGTCGAACAACACTGAATGAAAATAGTTTTGATTTGTATTCTTTGCTTGACTCGCTCCAAGAGATGCTGCAAATAAAAGCAGAATCTAAGGGATTACAACTGATATTTGAGCGTAGTCCCAAAGTTCCCCAATTTGTGCATACAGACGAAAGCAAATTGCGTCAAGTCTTAATTAACCTTCTTGGTAACGCCATCAAATTTACTCAATTCGGTGGTGTTAGTTTGCGCGTGAGAGAGAAGACTGAAAATTTGGAAACTTCTAATCCTCAATTATCAATCCTCAGTCACCTTCATTTTGAAATAGAAGATACTGGTCTTGGCATTGCACCAGTTGAGCTAGACAATTTATTTAAACCATTTGTCCAAACAGAAGCCGGTCGCATATCTCAACAAGGGACAGGTCTGGGTTTAACTATTAGCCAACAATTTGTGCGCCTCATGGGTGGTAACATTACTGTTAGGAGTACTTTAGGTCAAGGAACAATTTTTGCTTTTGAAATCAAAATTAGCCCAGCAGAAATAACTGAAGTTCAAACTCGACAGTTATATCAGCGAGTAATTGGTCTAGAGGCTAATCAACCGAAATACCGAATTTTAGTAGTAGAGGATAAATGGGAGAATCGCCAACTCCTAGTCAAGATGCTTGTATCGCTTGGCTTCGAGGTGCGTGAAGCTGAAAATGGTAAACAAGGAGTAAGCATCTGGGAAACCTGGGAACCGCATTTAATTTGGATGGATATGCGGATGCCAGTGATGGATGGGTATGAAGCCACCAAACAGATCAAGGCTCATTTAAAAGGTCAGGCTACCGTGATCATTGCTCTGACTGCTAGTGCCTTTGATGAAGAACGAACTGTGATTTTATCTACAGGCTGTAACGATTTTGTGCGTAAGCCCTTCCGAGAAGAAGTAATTTTGAAAAAAATGGCGAAATATTTAGGGGTACGTTATGTCTATGAGCAAGAAGCACCTAAACAAGTCCAATTAGCAGAAAGTTCTGACCTTGAGCTTTTCTCATTAGAAAAAGAGTTGGCTAAAATGCCCTCTGAGTGGATAGCGCAGTTACACCAAGCGGCACTACGTACAGATGAAAAGTTGATTTTCAGCCTGATTGAGCAAATTCCTGAAGAATCTGCATCTCTGGCTAATGCCCTAACTGATTGGGTCAATAACTTTCGCATTGATAAAGTCATTGATTTAACACAACCAGAACAAAATGGATAAAAATCAGGTTCAGCCACCCAAAGCAAATATTCTACTTGTTGATGATACTCCAGACAATCTGCGACTTTTATCTGCCATGCTAACTCAGTTGGGGTATGAAATTCGCAGAGTAATTAACGGGCAAACAGCTTTAAAAACAGCGCAAGCTGCCCCACCCGATTTAATTTTGCTCGACATCATGATGCCAGACATGAATGGCTATGAAGTCTGTCAACATCTGAAAGCTTCAGAGAAAACCCGCGACATCCCGGTGATTTTTATCAGTGCTTTGGATGAAGTACTCGACAAAGTTAAAGCCTTTGCCGTTGGAGGAGTGGATTACATCACCAAACCCTTTAGTGAAGAAGAGGTTTTTGCCCGTGTTGAGAATAACCTGACTATCCGCAGGCTGCAAACGCAACTCACGGAGCAAAATGTACGTCTGCAACATCAAATCAGCCTTAGCGAAGCTTCCCAAAAAGCTCGCCAAAAAGCAGAGTCAGCACTGCGACTAAGCCAGTTTTATTTAGACAAGTTTAAATATCCTATCTATTTTGTGAATTCTGATGCCCAATTGGTATATGTGAATGAAGCAGCTTATCGTACTCTGGGCTATACCCGCGAACAGATGCTAAGTATGACTGTTCATGATATTGATCCAAATTTTCCAGCAGTTACTTGGCAGTCAAAATGGCAAGAATTTAGACATAAAAACTCTTTCACTTTTGAATCTATTCACCTTACTCAAGATGGTCGAGAAATAAGCGTGGAAATAACCATCAATTACCTAGAGTTCGACGGTCAAGAATATCATTGTGTGAGTGTCCGCAATATTTAAACTTGCTAACAGGGTTAAGATTGCCAAAGCTGAGTGATTGGGTTTTAGGAATTTAGATTGAATAGGCGATCGCACAATATGGTTCAGATAAACTTTTTTCTCCTCCCCTGCTTCCCCTGCTTCCTCTGCTCCCCCTGCCTGTCTCAACGAATAAATTTCCTAACTAAACCGTATTGGGCGATCGCAACTTTAGTCTACGAGAAATAGGCGTTTTCAGGCATTCAGGAACAAAAACGCAAAATTGGGGCGATACGAAAGGATGAAATCAATCATCTTGCCGAAAAGGTTAATATGACCTTTTCAGACGTTTACTGACCTATTTTACATAAATTTAACTACACTTTTTTGAAAAATCCCTTACTACCTAAGACTTTTTCATGCTTAGAAAACTGGGTGATTATCTTAAATTAAATACAGAGTTACATCAACCCCAAACAAAATTTAAATAAGAATAGAAATCATATCTTTATGATATGAACTACAAAAAAAAAGATTTTTTTAATAGTTGATGAAAAAAATAACTCTTTAAAGAGTTGCTTTTGCAACTGCAAATCTACAGTAAGGATTTACAAGAAATATGAATCTAACCAAGAATGAAATGGAATATAACAATGCAGTTTTGGACGATCAAGACGTTCAAGAGGGTTTAAAAAGTATTAACGCTAAATTTGGTGATTTTTGCACCCGCGTAGCAGGTGAAGCGTGGGGTCTGCCTTTAATCGACCAAAAAACAAAAGCTCTAATTACAATCGCAGTAGATGTTGTGAATCAAAATCAAGTAGGCCCAGGTAGTCCGTTCGGGGCACATGTACACATGGCTCTCAAGCAAGGAGCCACTGTTGCAGAGATAGAAGAACTTCTTTTATTTATGTGCGTTTATGGGGGTTTCAATAAAGTTGCTGGTTGCTTTGGTAGCCTCAATGAGATTCTTAGTTCCCAAACTTAATATTTCGCCTCAATTAAGACAGAAAATGTGGACAAAGGAGAGCAGCAATGATGTTAACAACTAGAAAAGCCGATTATGCAATCCGCGATCAAAAAGGTAAAGTAGCCTTTTATGTTCTTTTGTGGAAACGGAGAGGAATTTCCCTAGAACTTTTCGATGATTACTGGAGAGATGTTCATGGCCCAGTCTGCGCGCGATTACCAAGTCAGCACCAATACTGGCAGTTCCATCTGTCTCAAAATGAAGGTGGTTTATGGCCAACTATTAAAGGTATTGAGTATGTTTGTCCAGAAGAAGATCAGTTTAATGGCATTGCTGAATTAACCTTTGAGTCAGAAGCAGAACGTAATATCTGGTTTAAATCTGCTGCCATTCTCATGGATGACGAACATAATATATTTAGCAAAGCGATCGGTTATAACTCTAGCCCTGACAATTCTAAAACCTATATTGATAGCATTCCCTCAGGAGATCCCAACGGCAAACTGAATCTGATTAAGTTCCACGTTATGGTGAAGAAATCTGACGCTGTGAGTGTGGAAGCTTTTCGCAGATATATGACAGATAGCTTTGCACCAGCTGTTATCCAAAGTGATTCTGTCCTCAAGTTCCGGCTGCATTTGTTTGAGGAAGTAGATAATTCCCGCCCAGATGCGGCTGGGGTATCCCATTATGAAGCCCCAGACAAGCAGTATCAAGCTGCCTTTGAAATTGCCTTTGCCAATCCTCTGGAAATGGAAACATTCTTTGCCTCTAAAGAATATGCTACTGCTGTTCAAGACCAGATTCAGTACGTTCAGCGTATTTTACCATTTCCAGAACGAACTGCTTACACTTTTGTTTACGACGGCAAGATGACGCTGGCAGGTCAGCGGAGTTCTACAGTTGCAGAACTGATCGCAAATATCGGCGCAACCAATCAACTAAAGGAGGACGTAGTTTGTCTTATGCTCGAACAAAAACTTATATCTAACTCGAATGGTTTCAGCAATGGTTCCCAAAATGCTGCAAACACATTCATTAATAAACGTACTAATTACTATAAAGATTTATCAGCAGATTATTCTCGTCCGGGGCTTGTAACTGCTTATGTAGCGAAAAAACTGATTGAAGATGCCGAAAAGTTTGTCGGAATGAAAGAAAGGATATTACCACAGATCAGTCCTAGTTATACTGTTGAGCAGATTGAACAAGAGAACAAAGAATGGTGGCCAACCCATTGTGAGGCATTAAGGCAGGGACGAGGCGACATTTTAACTGGTGAATATCGTGAAGATTTGGTTTATTTTTGCCAGGATGGGCCCTATCAAGGGTTAGCACAACAAAAAGAGCGTGAACAACATTGGTGGGCATTAATTGCTCAACCAGGTGTAACAATGTGTTGGCCAATCGTCATGTTTCATGGTGAAGTTACCTTCTTTGAATGGAAGTGTGTAGATGATGAAACCAACGAAACACTTGCTAAGGGAAATGTTACTTGGATTCGCCGTGGTCATAGAGGCGGATGCTACCTCAAAACTGAACAATTGACTTTCTACCGCGATGTTTTTGCTCCTAGTGGATTATTGAAACTGATCGCTACAGCTTAGGATGACAGACAAGCGGGTATACAAAAATTTGCAAGAGTTGGAACTGCAAATTGAAAAAGTATTAACCCGAATGGTTACTTTGTTACTCGTGTAGATGGTGAAATATGCAGTCTGCCATTAATTGACCAAAAGACTAAAGCGGTGATTGCGATCGCAGTTGATATTGTCAACCAAAATCATCAAGCTTCCGATAATCCTTTTACAAAACATATAAACATAGCTCTCAAACAGGGAGCTACTCACCAAAAGATTGCAGACATTCTTTTGTTCATGTGCGTTTACGCAGGATTCAATAAAGTCGCAGGCTGCTTCGGCATCCTCAATAAAATTTTTGAAACAAGGAAAAAGGTAATGACAACAGCAATGAGAAGAGTTGATTACTCAATCCGCGACCAAAAAGGCAAGTTAGCCCTCTATCTTTTGTTATGGAAACGCAAAGGCATTTCCCAAGAACTTTTCGATGACTACTGGAGAAACGTACATGGCCCCCTCTGTGCCCGCCTTCCCGGACAGCATCAATACTGGCAGTTTCACCTGGCTAAAAATGAAGGTGGCATTTGGCCGGAAGTTGCTGAGGTAGATTACACCTGTACTGAAGAAGAGCAGTTTACTGCAATTGCCGAATTAACTTTTGAGACAGAAGCTGAACGCGATATATGGTTCAAATCTGCCGCCATTCTCATGGATGACGAGCACAACATATTCAGCAAAGCAGTTGGTTACATAACTAATTCTGGCAATTCTAAAACCTATATTGATAGCATCCCCTCAGGAGATCCCAACGGAGAACTAGGTGTAATTAAGTTCCATGTTATGGTGAAGAAATCTGATGCTGTGAGCGTGGAAGCTTTTCGCAGATATATGACAGACAGCTTTGCACCAGCTGTTATCCAAAGTGATTCTGTCTTAAAATTCCGACTGCATTTGTTGGAGGAAGTAGATACTTCTCGCCCAGATGCACCTGGAGTATCTCATTATGAAGCCCCAGAGAAGCAGTATCAAGCTGCCTTTGAAATTGCTTTTGCCAATCCTCTAGAAATGGAAACATTCTTTGCTTCTAAAGAATATATTGCTGCTGTTAAAGACCAAGCTAATTACATACAAAGGCTTTTACCATTTCCAGAGCGAACTGCTTACACCTTTGTTTATGACAGCAAAATGACTCTAGCAGGTCAATGTAGTTCTAATGTTGCGGATTTGATTATGAAAGTAGGCGCGACAAATCAACTTAAGGAGGACGTAGTTTCTCTAATGAACGGCAAGCAGAATAAACAGAATGGTAAGTCTGGATTAGGTCATTACCTGCAAGGTGTACAACATTTTGGCATCACAGTTTATGACATGCCAAAATCTTTAGAATTTTACCTTGAAGTATTGGGAGGTAAAGTCGCTATTGGTGGAAATGGATTTTACGGCGAAGCATTACACAATTTGATGTTTCAAAAAGAGGAGGTTGAAGCCATTGAAAAAGGGATCAATCCAAAGTCTCTAGGAGTTGCCAACATTAGAGATGGTTCAGACATGTCTTTAGATGTCAGATTCATTTCTTTTGGCAATACAGTAGTTGAAATCATTCATTTCCGAGATGCTAAGTTAACACTTGCTGCACCAAATGCTTTTGAAAAAATACCTTCCTCTGTTGGTTACACTAATGCACCGCACCTTTCTTTCTATGTGAAAGATGATGTAGATATTGATGCCTTTGCGAAAGAATTAGAAGAGGAATGTCAAAGACGAGGGCTGACTGAGGTAGTTGTTAACCGTATTATTCGGGCTAACTCGGCAGAAGAAATGAAGAAACTTGCTCCCCAATTTGCCAAGACAGACTTTACTGGCGATTTTGAAGGATGGGCACTATTCTATTGCAAAGGGCCAAATGGGGAACAGTTAGAATTCAACCAAGTTACTCGTAAAGCCAAAGAAAACTTTACTAGAGCAGAGGCAGAATATAACCAAGCTAATGGGACAAATTACTGGTTTTTAAATTCTCAGAAACCAAAATCAAATGCTCAGGGGCTTTACGCTACACACAGTGTTTCCGTTGATGCTCCTTTAGAAACTGTTTGGGATGTTTTGATGGACAAAATACAAAACCCCCAACCATATATTCCCCATGTAGTTGAAGAACTGAAGATTTTAGAAACATATAACAATGGCATTCTCCGCGAAATTAGAACACCGGGAATGCACATGAAAGAAAGAGTCATCGTAGACAAGCAAGCTGGAAAAGTAACATTTACTGTGGTGGATCATCCACTTTTCACTGGTGAATTGAGTAACCAAGTGACGCTACCTTCCAATGGTAATTCTGGGTCTTTGCCAATTCTAACTTACACAATAAATTTGCAGCCTACTAGTGACAAATCCCTCGCACAAGTAGAAGCCCAATGGTTTATTAAAGCTGCTCAACCAGAAGCGATCGCTCAAGCTACTCAACATCTAAAACATATTATTGAAAATAAAAATAATCAGGAGCAAAAAACAATGGTAGTCGCACATTCACAGGTATTTGTTGGTACGAAATCTGAAATTGTCCGCCGGATGTTTCAAGCTGGTGAATCGATGAATGTAGAAAACTTCGTTAAGTTCTACACCGAAGATGCCCACTATCAATTCAGCAACTTCCCTGTTGCTTATGGGCCACAAGGTATTAGAGACTCTTCTGTTAGTTTCCTAGAAACGGTTGCCAAAGTTTACCACCATATTAAAAATATGTGGGAAGTAGGAAACACAGTTGTTTGTGAAATGGATGTCACCTACATTCGCCATGATGGTAAAGTGTTTACACTTCCTTGCTGCGACACAATTGTTTTCAAAGGCGATAAAGTCCAAGAACTGCGGATTTATATGAATATTGATCCGGTATTCGTCTTTGATAACAATGAAGCACAGCCAAAAGCTGCTACATCTGGTGGTTCATTGACGAAAACGCTGGAAAAAATGTATGAGGCTTTACACGCCGAAAATTGGGATCAATTTATGTCATTCTTTACCCCCAATTTACTTTATAAAATCGGTGCAAATGACCCTGTAATCGGGCCAGAAGCCTGTCGAGATTTATTAAGTCATATCTATAAAACTCTCAAACTAACAACCCACAATACACGAGGAATTTGGGAGATTGGCAACACCATTATTTTAGAAATGGATGCTAACTATATCCATAAACAAGACAAGCGATTCGTTCAAGTTCCTTGCGTCGATATCTATCGTTTTGATGGCGATAAGATTTACGAATGGCGAGTTTATCCAGATGCATCTGCAACAGGTGTGCGGATTTAAAAGCTATCTAATGTAGCAGTCCTAAATTATTTGTGAATCTTTTCTTTGTTTTACTCTTACAAAATACTTTTCACAACTCAAATAGGATTGCTACATAGCAATAGCGAGTATACCCACATTCCTTTCCCCTTCAACCGAAAATTGTCCGGTGTATCTCGATAATCAAACAGCCAAAAATTCAACTACAAATTCTTGAATACAAGATTAACTAAAAGCAATAAACTTATATGACACATCCAATCGGTTCTATACCAATCCATTCCCCCAACGAACCAAATCATTCAGACGAGCCAGATCACACTCACTCGCCCAATCATAAAACTTCAAATGGTATTCAATCCCTCAATACACTTGGATTTGTCGATGACTACTTATTTGTTCCCCAAGATGCTCCATTAAATGAACGTCCAGCACTTTATACTTCTGGTGATTTATACACGCTTTTAGCAACATCACAAGAAACTAATTTTGCTTTCAATGCATTTGATTTCTTTGTTCCGCCAGGAGGTGGGCCACCACCACACATCCATAATTACGAACACGAGGCTTTTTTTGTCGAAGAAGGAAGTGTTAATTTCTTTTTAGGTGATGAAGCTGGGGTTCCAGGAAGCGACAAATTCTTTGTTTTGGATGCAGTACCTGCTGGAACCTTGATATTTGGCCCAAGATTGAGACCTCATGGATTTTCCAACCCTGACTCTACAGAGGCTAAATCAGGAACAAATAAAGGAGCGAGAATTCTTTCACTCACAACTCCTGGTGGGCTAGATTTCTTATTTGGATTTGCGGGTGAGCCAGTCAAAGATAGAAATGACCCAATTCCCGCTCCACCTCCTGGAATTAACCCTGCATTTATCGAATTTGGGCAGCGAACTGGTTATCGTGGCGAATCCTTTCCTAAAGGTATAGCGTTTCCTGGGTATACACCGCGTGAAGGCACTCCCAAGTATGTTTTGGTGCTTCCAGATGACGCGCCTGCGGGGCTGGAGGAAAAGCTAAAAGCTCAAGTGGCTGGTATTGATGGGTTTAGTATTTGGACTGCAAGCGAGCGACCAAAAATTTCTGGGCCCTTTGGAGTTGAGTACACTTCTTTGACTAGTTTTGCAGAATCAGCAGACTATTTAGGTAATCACCCTTCATATAACCAATTTTCCCTTGCACCCAAAACAACTAATACCTTTGCTAGCTCCTATTTAAATAGTAATCAGGTGGTAGAGCCTACAAAATCGCTAGCAACTGGCACTGCTAATGTCCAATTAAATCAGGCAGGAGAGCTTGAATATAAATTGACAGTTACAGGTTTGGATTTTGGGGAATTAGTAGCAGATAAAACTCCCCAAACTCTTGGTAGTGAGCTAGATGATGTCATTGGGATTCATATTTATTCAGGTAAACGCGGCAGCAATGGTTCAGACGTATTTAGTATTTTAGACCCGGTTCATCAAGATGAAACGGAGTTAAGTATCACTTTGAATCCTGATAAATCTGCCACCATTAGTGGTGTCTGGAATCTCACAGAGAAGGAAATTCCCACTACCCTGAGTGATTTCGTCAAAAATAGTGGTTTGCCAGGACAAGAGAGCGAATTCTATTTCGAGATAGATACTGAAGGAAATAAAAAAGGTGATATTCGGGGTCAAATTGCTCGTTCCACCAATGATTTTCCTACACCTATTAAAAGCGAGAACTCTGAGGTATTTTATGTTAGAGAGGGAGAATTATCTTTCAAAATCAATAATGAAGTTAGGTTGGCACAGCCAGATACTTTTGTCTATGTGGCACCAGGAAATGAGTACTCCTTCGGGAACTTTGGTACTGGAAAAGTCGAGTCGTTGGCAGTCTCAATTACACCAGCAGAACTTGAACCAGTACCTGTAGTGTCGCCTTTAAAACCTCAAACTAATATCTCGCCTAAACAGCTTGTCTTCTTAAGTGATGGAGATGATTTTTATCGACCAAATAAGAGTGATCTCCAGAACACACAGACAACTTACAATTTTCACGCCGACTACGAGACGAAAAATAACTTTAAAGGCATCGCCTCAAACCTTGTACAGGTAACACCGTCATGGCAAAGTACTAACGCTCCTTATGGTTTGGACAAACTCACTGGATTGGTCTACGGACAGACTGACTTTGCTACTGGCAAATTCAACTTCAACACAGACCCAACAAAATTTGGCTTACAGGGTTTACCGACTGGCTCGATAGTGCTGCAAGGAAGCAACGACGATAAGTTGTTTGCCACTGATAACGCTAACGGTATGGTCGATTTTGAGAAACTCACATCCACATCTTCTGGTACTTACACTCTCACTGGCGGAGAGGGCAAATTTAAAGGTGCTACTGGCACGCTGAACTTCTCCGAAACTGGCAAACTCAGTACAAATCCAAGCGATCCCCTTAAAGGTGAGGCTTCAATAACTGGCTCTTTTCAAGTTCCAGGGCCGAAACCCGGTTTTCGGATTTATGCAGGTGAGGGCAATGATGAACTCTATGCGACTGAGGAAGACCGCGTATTTGGCGAGGAAGGAAATGACTTGCTTGATGCCTCTAGTGGTAAAGGTTATAACCTTCTTGATGGTGGCGAAGGAAATGATATTCTCATCGCTGGCAGCAACGATCAACTCGTTGGTGGTGACGGAGACGATACCCTGATTATCTCTAAAGGTGGTGGCAATCTCCTCTACGGTGATGCTGGAGCCGATCAGTTCTGGATTGCTAATGGTAGATTACCTGATGCAGTTCCTGACACTAGGCAACAAACTGATTTTGGTCTACTACCGTTAAGCGATACCAAAAATACGATCGCAGATTTTGAACAAGGTATTGACAAGATTTACATTCAGGGAATTAGCGGTGTTTCCTCGTTTAATGACTTGAAACTACTGCCTGTCTTTGGCGATATTCGCAGTACAAGTATTATTGCTCAACCTAGCGGGATTGATGGTGAGATATCCCTGGCAAACGTGACTGGCGTTTTGTTCAACCAACTTTCAGCTGCGGACTTTGTTTTCAGTTAGAGGGAATGGCTTTTTCCCAGTTCTCGAATTAAGACACAACGAAATAACGCACCTTTTTACTCAGTTTAGGATTTACGCAAGAATTCTGTGAAACGAATAGTCCTATTAGTATTAACTCGGAATTAAGAGCAAAAATGACTACCATCAGCGAAGAAACTAATCTACTTACCGTGATCAACGTTTTCACAGTTGAAAATCCTCAAGAGCAGCAGTTTTTAGTAGATCACCTAGTAAGTAACATCGAAAAAGCTAAAAAGCAAGAGGGTTTGATATCTGTGAATATCCACAAAAGCTTGGATGGTACACGAGTGATAAATTACGCCCAGTGGAGCAGCAAGGAAGCACTAGAAACGGCTCTGAAAAGCCAAGAATTTATGGCTCCTGTAGAGAAAGCTGTAGAATTCCCTCACGATTTTCACTTGTACGAAGTTGTCTTTACAACACAACCATAGCGATCGCATTTTTTCAAAGGTGTAAGGGTACAGGGATGTACGAGAAACACTTGCTCATAATCTTTGTTTCCTTACCCAGTACTCCCCTAACTCCCAATACTGCTCGTTTTGTGCATTTTTAACTCGGAATAGGGTTTGGGTAAAGGTTAAAGGGTAAAGGTTAAAGGTTTTTTCTTTCCCCTTCCCCCTTCCCCCTTCCCCTTTTCCCCTTAACCGACAAGTATTGCCCTAACTCTTCACTAATGATACAAGAAATTTTATGGTCACTAAGACTGCAACAAATTCCCGGCGTTGGCTGGCGCTGATCCTGCTGTGTGCGACACAGTTTATGTTCGTACTTGATGTATCAATTATTAATGTTGCTCTGCCCTCAATGCAGTCAGCGTTCGATTTTTCACAACAGAACCTCCAATGGGTGATTAATGCCTACACACTTGCCTTTGGCGGCTTTCTCCTACTAGGTGGTCGTGCAGGAGACTTACTCGGTCATCGTCGCGTTTTCATTGTTGGACTGACTCTATTTTCTTTAGCCTCACTGATGGGCGGTCTTGCGACTTCTGGAGCTATGCTGATTACAGCACGTAGTCTTCAAGGTTTAGGCGCTGCCCTTAGCTCTCCGACGGCGTTATCGATTCTTACCATGACCTTCACTGAAGGTTCGGAACGCAACCATGCTTTAGGAGTTTGGGGGGCTACGGGTGCATCAGGTGGCGCAGCTGGTGTACTTTTGGGTGGAATACTGACTGGGATGCTGGGTTGGGAATGGGTGCTATTTGTCAACGTACCGATCGCTGGTGCAGCAGCTCTGTTAGCTCCAACATTTTTGAATGAGACTGTCACGAAAAAAGATTCTCGGCAATTCGATTTAGCAGGTGCTTTCTGTAGTACAACAGGGTTAATTCTGCTTGTCTTCACAATCGTGAACGCTGAAGGGCACTTGGCGCGGACACTCGGATTACTCTGGCTGTGTGTGTTACTTTTCGCCGGCTTCATTATTATTGAGCTGCGATCGCCTGCGCCACTAGTGCCGTTACGAATCTTCCGTCTACGTAATCTCACCGGAGCTAACCTTGTCACTTTGGTTCATGGCACTGGGCCGTTATGTACCTTGTTCTTTATCTCACTCTACCTTCAGCAGGTATTAGGCTTGTCGGCACTCGACTCAGGACTCGCCTTCTTACCTTTTGCATTAGCTGGTGGTGCTTCCTCTGGTTTTGCCTCGGTGCTGGTGAATCGGTTCGGTGTCAAACCTGTTTTGACAGCCGGGATGCTTTTAATGTCCCTTGGTCTGGTACTCTTCGCCCAAGTTGCTGTCGGTGGCAGTTATTTAATCCATGTGCTACCTGCTTCGCTCATTGTCGGTGCTAGCGCTGGTCTCTCCTTTGTGCCGTTAACTATTGCTGCTTTCATGTCGGTCAAACATGAAGATGCCGGGCTAGCCTCCGGGTTGCTGGCTACTAGTCAGCAGGTAGGTGCTGCGATAGTTCTGGCGTTGCTAGTGGCAGTTGCCAGCGCTCACACTAAAGGAATTATTGCAGCGCAAGGTGAATCACCAGCAGTATTGGCAAGCGCGTTGACTCAAGGCTTTCAGTCTGCTTTCTACCTCGGTGCTGGTTTAGTGGCACTGGGTGCGATCGTCGCGTTTTTAGTTATCCAACAACGAACCAAACACTCCCGTCTTAATTAGCGCCTCTTCATATTTCGCTGACAAGAAACAGAACAAATTTCCAGTCTGCATTTATCAACAAATTGGCATTCAATACATACAAATAATTAAAGAGTGAACTAGCCATGACAACTGATTTAAAAGGAAAAATTGGTGTACTTATTGAAGAACATTTCGACCAAACTGAATTTCGCAAATTCAATGATTACTTTCCTCAACAAGGCTATGAAGTAGAATACATTTCTCATTTGTGGGGCAATCCACAATTAACATTCGGTTCAAATCCCGATAACGGTGAAGTTGAAGATCATGTAGTTGTAACCACAGAAGTTAACGATATAGATCCATCTGACTACAAAGGAATTATTTGTATCGGTGCTTATGCTATGGATCGACTGAGATATCAAGTTTCTGTCAAAAAAGGTCAGAAAAATCAAGCTCCGGCGGTAGTTTTTCTTAGAAAAGCAATGAGTACAGATGGTGTAAAAATTGGTACAATTTGTCATTCTTTGTGGCTTTTATGTGCTGATAAAGATTTGATTCAAGGTCGCCAAGTTACCTGCGCTCACAATATTATTTGTGATGTAGAAAATGCAGGTGGTGAAGTTATTTATGAAGGTGATGCCACCGCCGATTTAGTCATTGATGGCAATTTGATAACAGGAAAACATCCAGGAGTTGTAGACCAATTTATGGAAGTTTTTCTACAAGAAATTGAAAAGCAGCAACAAAAGGTCAAAGTCGGAGCAAATGCATGAGGGAAATGAGGGAGAAGAACTGATGATTAATGCCCCATGCCCCATGGCCAATGACAAATGACAAATAACCAATTTTGGAGATAACCCTATGGATCACATGAGTTTTTCATTTTCAGACACGATCGCTGGTTATGTCACCCACTTTAACCGCAGCGAAAAATCATTTGGTATTAAAACATCAGACGGACGAGAATACCAAGCATATCTTACCCCTAGCGCCTATGGTCGGATTAGCCAAAACTTAGACGAACCTTATCTCGACTGTACTGCTCGGTTTGGTGAAATGCTCACTCCCGGTCAGCATGTGTTTGCTTATGGTGTTTTCTATCCTTATGGACAAGATTATAAATTTGACGTTAAATATCTTGTTTTTCCAGGAGATGCACCCAGTAAATATCGCCATGAAGAACCAGATTGGTGGGTCAAACAAATACGTTCAATTGCTGATTCTTATCTAAAATGGCAGTTTGGCTACCCGGAACAGCCGATTGATTATAAGGAATATCGTACTTATCTCAACTTGGCTGGTAGTAAAAAGCGTGATGATTTCTTACAAGAAACTGATACAATTTCTCGCTTAGTTTATGGTTTCGCCTCAGCTTACCTATTAACTGGAGAAGACCGATTTCTAGAAGGTGCGGAAAAAGGTACTGAGTATCTGCGCCAGCACATGAGATTTTACGATCCAGATGAAGATTTAATTTACTGGTATCACGGTATTCAAGTTACAGGCAACCGAGAGCAAAAACTACTAACGTCTGAATTTGGCGATGATTATGATGCCATCCCAGCCTATGAACAAATTTATGCTCTAGCTGGCCCTATCCAAACTTATCGCATAACTGGCGATCGCCGCATTCTTAAAGATGCAGAGATGACTATCGATTTGTTTGATCGCTTTTTCTTAGATAAAGATGGCGTTGGTTATTTCTCTCACATTGACCCCTTAACTTTAGACCCGCGTGCAGAATCCCTTGGTGCAAATCGCGCCCGCAAAAACTGGAACTCAGTAGGAGATCACGCACCAGCTTATCTAATCAATTTGTGGCTAGCAACTGGCGAACAAAAATACGCCGATATGCTGGAATACACTTTTGACACGATCGCTAAATACTTCCCAGATTACGAAAATAGCCCATTTGTCCAAGAAAGGTTCTACGAAGATTGGAGCCACGATACCACATACGGATGGCAGCAAAACCGCGCTGTAGTAGGTCACAACCTCAAAATAGCCTGGAATCTGATGCGTATGCAAAGCCTCAAACCCAAAGCTGAATATGCAGATTTAGCAAAAAAAATTGCTGCACTGATGCCAAATGCGGGTAGCGATCGCCAGCGCGGAGGCTGGTATGATGTGGTAGAGCGAACGCTGGGCGAAGGCGATGAACAATACCGCTTCGTTTGGCACGATCGGAAAGCTTGGTGGCAACAAGAGCAAGCAATTTTAGCCTACTTGATTCTGCACGGCATAACCCAAGAGCCGGAATACTTACGTCACGCCCGCGAAGCGTCAGCATTCTATAATGCTTTCTTCCTCGATCATGATGACGGCGGTGTTTACTTCAACGTTTTGGCTAACGGTTTGCCCTATTTGATGGGTAATGAGCGATTTAAAGGTAGCCACTCAATGAGCGGTTATCACTCAACCGAATTGAGCTATTTATCGGTAGTTTACACCAACCTACTAATTACTAAGCAACCAATCGACCTTTACTTTAAGCCACAGCCGGGAGCATTTAAAGACAACATCCTGCGGGTACAACCAGATATTTTGCCACCTGGAAGCGTGCGGATTGGTCAAGTATGGGCAAATGAGCAAGAGTATAGTGATTTTGATGCAAATGCATTAACAGTAAAACTCCCTGATACTCAAGAACAAATAAAAATTAAAGTCCGAATTGTCCCGAATTAAGGAAATCAAAAGAACTCAACAGGCGATCGCATAAATAAGAGTCCAAGAGTGCGATCGCTACTTTAAAAGTTAAGATGCCCCGCAGGTATCAGATTTTAGTTGGTGGACACTGCACAAAACTATTGTGTTTCTTGAAATTTGAGATTAATACGCTATGACAATTAACATCGAATTGCTGCCAGTAACATTGTTAAACACGGCTGTCGATCGAGACCAGGCTGCTCCGAATACACTCGCACCAATAACAGTGGTAGAAATAGTCGGCGATATAGATACCAATACAGCTCCCCTAGCTCAAGAGCGAATTTTACCACTAGCTCAACCTGAAACCAGAATGATCTTAGAAATGACGAATGTGCCTTATATGTCCAGTGCTGGCTTAAGGATGCTGCTGTCGCTGTACCGGCAATTATCTGCTAAAGGCGGACAGATCATTTTGGTAGGGCTTTCCGAAGAAATTCAGGACACAATGTCCATGACTGGATTTCTCGACTTTTTTCAGACTCGCAACACCCTTGATGAAGCCTTAGAAACTTTCAATATCAAAGTTCAGGTCAAAGACACCTAATAGCTTGTGAGAAATCCGGGTTTAGCCCTTCCTCAAGCACTAAGGTGATTACTACGAACTCCCTTTGAAGAAGAATTCAGAAGTCAGAATTAATCAGTCGGGGATTCAGACCCGCGACTGATTGAAGACCTCCAAATCGGAGATTTGGAGGGGGTTTTAGACCCGTTTATTCATCCGCTTTTTCGTTCAGAATTCATACTGAATTCTGGCTCCTGACTTCTGAATTCTGTTTGATAAAATTACAGTACAAATAAATAACTCATCACAAAACTCCAAAAGACTTACAGTGCTGGTTTATTTATTTCATACTGCATACTTCAGCTTTTTTGTACTAGCCCAATAGGAGCTATAAATGCAGAGAATTGATATCCATCCCACCCATAGTTACGAAAACTTTAAGCTACGTCCCGGTAGTCCGATTCCTTTTGGAGCAACCTTAGTACCAGGAGGCGTTAACTTTTCTATCTTTTCCCGTCATGCCAAATCCTGTACCTTAGTACTGTTCAAAAAGCACGCCCTTGAACCAATGGCGGAAATTCCGTTTCCAGAAGAGTTTCGCATTGGTAATGTCTTCAGCATGACCGTATTTGATTTGGATTACGAAAACCTCGAATACGGCTACCGCATGGACGGGCCTTTCGACCCCAAACAAGGACACTGGTTTGACACCAGCAAAATTCTTCTAGACCCATACGCCAAAATCATCGGTGGCAGAGATATTTGGGGAGAAAAACCCGACTGGGATAATATGTATCAGCATCGATCGCGTTTAGCATTTGATGACTTTGACTGGGAAGGTGAGCGTCCATTACAAATTCCTACTGAGGATTTGATCATCTATGAGATGCACGTTCGCAGTTTTACTCAGCATCCCTCTGCTGGAGTGAAGCATCCAGGGACATTTGCTGCCATCCGTGATAAAATCCCCTATCTTAAGGAGCTAGGTGTCAACTGTATTGAGCTGATGCCCATCTATGAATTTGATGAATTTGAAAACAGCCGCCCTAACCCTCAAACAGGGGAACTACTACTAAATTACTGGGGTTACAGTACTGTCGGCTTTTTTGCGCCGAAAGCTGGTTATGCAGCTACAGGCAAATATGGGATGCAAGTTGATGAACTCAAAACGTTGATTAAAACTCTGCATCAAAATGACATTGAAGTAATTCTAGATGTTGTTTTCAACCATACAGCAGAAGGTAACGAGTATGGGCCGACGATTTCCTTTCGCGGAATCGACAACAAAACCTACTATATGCTGACCCCAGAGGGTTACTACTTTAACTTTAGTGGCACTGGTAACACCCTCAACTGTAATAATCCAATTGTTCGCAATATGGTACTCGACTGTCTGCGTTATTGGGCTGCTGAGTATCACATTGATGGCTTCCGCTTCGATTTGGCGGCGATTCTGGGACGTGACCCTTGGGGGGCACCACTCTCTAACCCACCACTGTTAGAAAGTCTTGCGTTTGACCCAATTCTCGCTAACTGCAAACTAATTGCTGAAGCTTGGGATGCAGGTGGTCTCTACCAAGTCGGGTCTTTTCCAGCTTTTGGGCGTTGGTTAGAGTGGAATGGTAAGTACCGTGACACTATTCGTAAATTCCTTAAAGGTGAACCAGGGGTGGCGGGAGACATGGCACAGCGACTACAAGGTTCACCGGATCTCTATGCTTGGGCTGACCGTGGCCCGACAGCTTCGATTAATTTCATTACCTGCCATGATGGTTTTACACTGATGGATTTGGTTTCATACAATGGGAAACACAATGAAGCCAATGGTGAAAATAACAACGATGGTACTAATGATAACGAAAGCTGGAATTGTGGCTGGGAAGGTCAGACTGACAATCCAGATATCAACGCCTTACGCCGACGACAGATAAAAAATGCTGTGGCTATGTTGATGGTTAGCCAAGGAGTGCCAATGATCCTCATGGGAGATGAGGTAGGACGCACACAATACGGAAATAATAATACTTATTGCCACGATAACGAACTCAACTGGCTGGATTGGAGATTATTGGAATCTCATGCAGATTTGTTTAAGTTTTTTAAAGACTGTATTGCTTTTCGTAATGCCCATCCTGTGCTGAGAAATAAATACCACTTTCGCAATGTGGATTATGTCGGCAGTGGTTATAGCGATATTACTTGGCATGGAACTCAAGCATGGAACGCTGACTGGTCTGACGAAAGTCGCATCGTGGCTTTTATGCTTTGTGGCCAACACGCTAAAGAGGGTACAGTAACTGACAATTACATATATGTGGCGATGAATATGCATTGGGAAAGTCATTGGTTTGAGATACCAGAACTTCCTCAGCAAATGCAGTGGCATGTTTGTGTTAACACTAGTGCCACTCCTCCAGAGGAAAGTTGGGCACCAGGGACGGAACCATTACTGCAAAACCAGCACGGATTGTTTATAGGAGGTAGATCGGTGGTCATATTAGTAGGTAAATAATACAATATCATGTCCGCCTAATTAGTTATAATTCCCGCATCTATGCAAAAACTAGGAAAACTTCTTTCCCCCTGCTCCCCTGCGGTTTTAATGATAAGTCTTTCACCGAACACGATATCATGCCTAAAATTATATCTGTCCACTCATTTCGGGGGGGCACTGGTAAATCAAATATAACTGCTAATCTGGCTGCTACTGTTGCCCGTTATGGGCATCGGGTTGGTATCGTTGATACTGACATTCAATCTCCAGGGATTCATGTCCTTTTCGGTTTCGATGAGGAAATGATGGAGCTTTCCCTTAATGATTATTTATGGGGGCGCTGTGATGTTGAGGATACAGCCTATGATGTTACTTTCGCGTTGAAAGAGATAGCTAAAAAAAACAGCGCTATTTACCTTATCCCTTCCTCTCTCAATCTGGGTGAAATTACCAGAATTCTACGTGAGGGATATGACGTAGGCTTACTACATGACGGCTTTCAAGAACTGATCGAGAGACTAAATTTAGAATATCTATTTATTGATACTCACCCTGGACTCAATGAAGAGACTTTACTCTCGATTACCATTTCCGATGCTTTGATTATCATTTTGCGCCCAGATCATCAAGATTTCCAGGGTACGGCTGTAACTGTGGATGTCGCCCGTCAATTAGAAGTGCCCCAGATGCTAATGGTTGTGAATAAAGCACTGCCAAATTTAGATTTCGATACTTTACGGCGACAGGTAGAAATAAATTACAATGCTTCAGTAGCAGGCATTTTGCCTCTATCAGAAGAAATAGTTCACCTAGCTAGTAGGGATATCTTCTGCTTACGCTACCCCAATCATCCCTTCAGTCAGATTGTGGAAGCGATCGCTAAACAAATTATCACATGAAATACTAATAGACATTAACCCGGTGTCAATAGTCGTGAATAAAATTAAGTTTTTAGCCATAATATTTCTAATTACAAAAATAATTAATCCTATCTCAGTTAAAGCTGAGACTATTACCTTCTCTCAAGTAATTAATAATAGACTTATTGCAGAAGTAAGGGAAAAGGTTAGGAAAAAAGCTCTCTTACGAGAGTGCAAAAAAGAGTTGTGCAAGAGGTCTCATCTAAGTTTACAAAATTCAACTACTCAAGTACCACTACCAAGAGATTCCGTAGCTGAACAAGAAAAAATCTGGAAAAAACTTTATGAAAATTATTTAGGTGCAAATTTTTCTAATCAATTAATGACTTCTAACGCTATTAAAAACAAACTTCAAGTAATTGAAAATCAAACTGGAAATAAATCTGCTGTTGTTTATCTAATACCAACAGATAAACAGCTAGAAATACTTTTAGTAACGGCGAAACATAACCCGATTAATAAGAGTATATCAGCAGCTGATAAAAATACTTTGCTCAAAATAATTAAACAGTTTCAAGTTGAACTTAGTAATCCTAGAGAAGTTGATACTACGAGCTACTTAGCTTCTGCACAACAACTTTATCAGTGGTTAATTGCTCCAATTGAAAAAGACCTGAAAGCTCAAAATATAGATACTTTAGTTTTTTGCGTTGGTACTGGCTTGCGCTCTGTACCTTTGTCAGCATTGCATGATGGTCAGAAATTTTTGGTAGAAAACTATAATATCAGTTTAATTCCTGCCTTCAGTCTGGTAGACACTCGTTACACTGACATCCGTAAATCTTCAGTTTTGGCAATGGGAGCTTCCCAATTCAAAGACTTCGATCCTTTGCCTGCTGTACCTATAGAGTTATCTACAATTGTGGAGAATCGAGGAGGGGAACGCTTCCTAAACGATAAATTTACTTTAAATAACTTGCGATCGCAACGAAAACGGCAACCTTACAAAATTGTTCACTTGGCAACTCACGGAGCCTTCCAACCAGGAATAGCTAGTAACTCCTATATTCAATTTTGGAATAAGAAGCTGTACTTAAACCAGTTGCGACAGTTGCAATTGAATGTTCCTACTGTAGATTTGTTAGTATTGAGTGCGTGTAGAACTGCCTTAGGAGATCAGCAAGCAGAGCTAGGCTTTTCAGGGTTAGCTTTGCAAGCGGGAGTCAAGTCGGCAATGGGTAGTTTGTGGTATGTTAGCGATGCTGGAACTTTAGCGTTGATGACAGAATTTTACACGCACTTGAAAACAGCACCGATTAAAGCTGAAGCCCTGAGACAAGCGCAAATAAGAATGCTTAAAGGGCAAGTTCAGTTTAAGCAAGGACAACTACGCTCCTCTGGATTAAGGGCAGAAATGCCTTTACCACCAGAACTATCAGAACTGGGAGATTTGAATTTCTCCCATCCGTATTATTGGGCAGCCTTTACAATGATTGGCAGTCCTTGGTAGATAATACCAAGGACTGCAATACTGCTCGGGTTTTGGATTTTTAACTCGGAGTTGGGTTTGGGGAAAAGGTTAAAGGGTAAAGGTTAAAGGTTTTTTCTTTCCCCTTTCCCCTTCCCCCTTCCCCTTTTCCCCAAAACCCGACAAGTATTGCCAAGGACTGCATCTGTGGAAAAAAATACGGAATTGCTAGAACTAAAGTTAAATCGCCGATTTGGCTTTATAGTTGATTGAAGTTTGAACTAACGGCTCTTCGGCAATACTATTAAGCCCAACTGACTCTAATAACTCTTTCCAATCAGCTACTAAAGTTAAATCTTGAGGATTAGAATAACGCAGTTGGGCTAATGTTGTCAGAGTTTCGTACCAAATGCCAGCTTCTGCATATAAAGAGGGGCGATCGCGTGATGTTGCTTTCTCTAACTGACTAACCAGAGTAGAACTTGGTTCGATTCTTTGTACCCAACCTTCTACAAAAATGTCCTCAGAACGATCTTGAGAATCACAAATGATGGAAAATGACCATTTATAATTTTTGCCAATTTCTAGAGGTTGTAAGGTTTTGTTAGTAGGGAGGCTGAAGCTAACAATACCAGAACTTGCGGGAAGTGTAAATCTCGTTTTATAAACTACGGTACTATTGTTTTTCTCCCGTAACTCGAATTCTGCTAATTGCCTAGAAACTGAAGGAATATATACAAAGAAAGTTGGATATTTTTCTACAGTTAAGCCAAGGGTACTTCCTGGTAGTAATGCCTTTAGTGTCTTTTGATTTTGGCTACACATCATAGTACCACGACGCGATGCCCCTCCTTTGCGATTGTCAGGCGCTCCAACTTTCGGAGGCTTGAAATTGATTTTTCTCTCAAATATTTCTTTGTTACCAGCCAAGTTTTGACTAAGTAAAGGGGCTGATGACTGAGCCGTTAAGGTCTGAGGAAAAGCAGCAATAACAAATATTTCTAGCAATGTAGCTAAAGAAAGTGGTGCAAATTTTAGAGAAAAATTAGTTTTCATATTCACTCTAATTTAATGTTAGATTTTTAGTTTGACAAAGCCTGAGTATAATAGGATTTACGCGCAGATAATGGAAAAATTAACCATAAAAGACATAGATAAATAAGAGTTTTATCAGAGATGTTGGTATTGTTGTGTAGAAATTATTTATAAAACTAAAATATATAAATTAATAGCTTATATATATCCACAAATTAACATTAGTAAAAATATCGTACCCGTCGTATAAACCTTTGGCTCGGAAGTTTGATATGTTATATTTAATTTTCCAGGCATGATATTATAGATTATTCGTCTGTTTTATTTGCCCGGCTTTTCAATTTTTTTACCTTATCATGCATCTGTTGCAAATATTCTGTATCGGAAGTTCCAGTTTGAGGGCTTTTCTTAGTCTCATTAACCATTTTTTTACTCCTAAGTTCCTTTGCCTTTTTTCGTAAGTCTTGAAAATATTCCGTCTGTGTAATTTGGGCTACTTGACGTTCTTTCTTTGACTGGTCAATCTCGATGTTTAGCTTGAAAGGATTTTTAAGGCGATCGTAAATTGCCTTTGTGTATCCTGACTTATTAAATCGGTCTACAATAACCACACTTCCAGCAGTTGTTATAAATGTAAATAGAGGTGGTATTAGGGGTATCCAAGCTCCTTGGCAAAAGAAACCGAAGGATATCACACATAAGCCGGCTAATGCACCTACAATAGCCAGTCCAAAGCGTATGGGGTGGCGAATGTGCCAAGCCACTATTCCTCCGAAAAGCGACCATATCCCTATCCATAGAGTCTCACCCCAGTCTGACCAGTACCAAAATAAAGGACGATGATCTAAGACAGCACTCAGAATTTGACTTACTGCCTGTGCGTGAATCACAATCCCTAACATTTCTTGGTCTTTTTGCTGTCCTGCACTGTAGGGTGTGTAGAAACTGTCCTTGATACTCTCTGCGGTAGTGCCGATGAGGACGATACGGTTCTTAATCCAGTTAGGATTAACTTTGCCTGTTAATACTTCTGTGAGGGTTACTTGTTGAGCGACATGGCGAGGGGAACGATAGTTAAGCATAACTTGATACCCCCCTATATTAATATTTTGGTAGCTGCCAGAATTGGGTTTGAGGCGTTTAAATATTGTTGAACCTAGCTTTAACTCGTTGGATGAAGTAAGCTTCGGTTCGATTTTTTCTACCTTTAAATAATTTAGCGTTAACTGGAGACTGAAAGAAAAGAGATCGGCGGTGGAATCTTGGCATAGGTGCGGATTTCCACTAGATTTATTGACTGGAGGTGGATTCATAAATAGTAGATTGCGACGCAAGATCCCACCGGAATCTACTAGCAAATCTGAAAATCCAATCCGGTTTTTTGGGACGTTAGGAGGAGGTGCAATTCCTGGATTATTGGAAGAATCATTAACTTTGCAAACAGTAATAATCCGATCGCTCTGCTTAAAACGTTTAGTTAACTCTTTATTGCCAGGTAATATGGGAAAATCTCGATAAATATCTAAACCGATAACTCGCGGTTGCTGTTGCTCTAGTTTATCTAAGACCTGTTCTAACGTGCGATCGCTTAATGGCCATTTCTTTTCCAGTTGGATATCTTCTTCAGTTACTGCAACTATCAGCAGACGGCGATCAACACCTTCATCAGGACGCAATCTAACCAACTGGTCGAAAGCCCAGAGTTCCTGTGCTTGCAACAAACCAAGTTGCCGCATTCCAATTACCAAAGTTGTGGCGATCGCACCACTAAAAATCACCCTGGCACTTGGGATTAATAATTTTGTGTACACCCCTTGCAAACGAGGCAACACAGAATTAATTCTCTGAGAAAACTTAGAAATCACACATTTTTTATCCTTGCGAAGGCATCGCTAGACTCGAAATTAAACACGATGCAGAGCTAGCATGGTAATATCATCAAACTGATCTGCATCACCAATGTGAGCATACACACTTGCTTCGATCCGATCAAGTGCAGCAGTAGCTGAGAACGCAGGCTGCTGAAGTAAAGATAGTAGTTTTTCTTCGCCGAAAAACTCACGTTTTGGGTTGCGGGCATCAGTAACACCGTCAGAGTAAGCTACTAAGATGTCATCAGGTTCTAACTGAATTTGCTCAATACCAAACTCCCTATTGGGCATCATGCCAACAGCCGGGCCAGTAGCCTTAAGCCTAGCCTTAATGCCATTTGCTCCGAAAATGATTGGAGGTTCGTGTCCACCATTAACATAGTGCAATAAACCTGTGCCTGGGTTCAACACGCCAAAGAAAAGCGTGGCAAACATATTTATCCGACTGTGATTATTGGCAATGTAATTATTTGTCAGACTAACTGCATTTTTGAGGACTGTTGTGCCGATTCTAGGAGCTTGTGCCCGTTGTCGTCCCTCTTTAATTGATTTACTGCCCTTATCGGTAAGAGCATCCAACCAGCTTAGAGTATAATTCTGTTGGGCAAAAGCCCGGATCAAACTTCTGAAAAGAGACATAAACAACGCAGCACCCACCCCTTTATCGCAAACATCCGCAATCACAATCCCAATTCGGTGATTAGCAAGGGGAAAAGCATCATAGAAGTCTCCACCTACGACGCGGGCTGGATGAAAGCAGGCAGCTATTTCCCACCCTGGTATCTGTGGCAGAGCTTCTGGCAAGAAGTCGGCTTGAATCATGCGAGCGATTTGTAAGTCTCGCTCGTAAAAAAGCAGAAGCTCATGCTCTGTTTTCATTTATAGATAAGCCTCCCTGGTACAATTGTTGAGCAATTTTACTGTGCCGATGGAATGCGATACATAATGAAGATATTGCGATTTTTGCCGTTGATACGTTCATAGATAAACTTATCGACCTCATGAAGTGCAAGATATATCCCTAGACCACCGATTGAACGCTCCTCTAAGGGCATATTTAACTCATCTTTATCTGGAAGTTTAGTCTCGCAAGGGTTGTAAGCTAAACCTGTGTCCTCAATAGAAATTGTCAAAGCTTGCTCATCAATATCTGCTTGCAAATGCAATACTCCCGTGTAACCCGCTTGATCGTAGCCATAGGTAATAATGTTAGTAGCTATTTCGTCTACTGCTAGGCGACAGCGATAGGCAGCTTTTTTATCTAAACCAGCAGATGCAGTAGCTGCCAGCACATATTCAGCTATTTTTGAAAGTGAATCCAGAGTTGCAGGCACTTTTAAAGAAGGTTGCATATCAATCGCCTTGTAAAAAACTAATTAATATGCTTTCCTTTAAGCGCTTTCAAGTTCAATAGTCTTATCCTCATCTACTAAAATTACACTTTGATCGAATCCAGTTTTTTTCAATGTGCTAATTACCATTTCCTGAGCGCCAACGACATAAATATCAACATTTACACCCATCTTTTGTTTGGCGAAGATTAGCACCCGTAGACCTGCGCTAGACATGTATTCTAGGTTTTGCATTAGTAAAATTAGGTATTTCACGCCAGAGGATGCTGCTTTGTCTACTTCTGTTTTGAAAATTGGTGCAGTCATTGCATCTAGTTCGCCAGATAATTTAATCTTGGCGATATCATTATTTATTTGCAGAGTCGCATTGAAAGTCATAATATTTATTCCTGAAAGAGATTATTTTTTAACTGGAACTTATGTGTATTTCAATACTTGTCGGTTAAGAGAAAAAGGGGAAGAAAAAAACCTTTAACCTTTACCCTTTAACCTTTTACTCAAACTCAATGTCGAGTCAAAAATGCTTAACCGAGCAGTATTGATGTGTATTTGGCTTTATTTCAGCCTTGAGTAATTTGGTTTATCATGATTTTAAATTAAGCTTTTTATGAAATAAATGCAGCATGATAAAGTCCTAAATAGTTATGAATTTTTCCGAACAATTCAAGGTTGTTGTACTATTTAGTCAGAAAAAGTCATAGCTTGGTTGTAATGGCATTTTTCAATTAGCCTAAATTATTCATTGCTACTCATATCATGTCCGGCTGATTAGTTATAATTTCCGCATCTGTGCAAAAACCTGAAAACCCTTTCTCCCCCTGCCCCCGGTCACTGAATCTCGACTCACAACGACTGCGCGGTAGTTGAATCTCGACTCACAACGACTGCGCGGTAGTTGAATCTCGACTTCGCTCGATTACCGCCAAGCGATG
>NZ_JAVRBY020000048.1:0-58177 GCF_034531035.1 Nostoc sp. DedQUE02
GCTGTCATGCTTCTAAAATGCAGCATTTAGGTCATTTTTAAAATACAGCATTTACGAGCGCACCTGCGGAATCTAGGATCAAAAGATTGGAACTCCTTTGATAATTACTTTGACTTTCCTTTTATTACTGATGATTCTTTTTTTTCGTTAGAAAAAGCTATGAGTATGTACAAAGGTTTAGTACGTCAAGCTATGTACAACGACAAGATTGAGCCACGCTGGTTCCCGATTGATTGTTTTGAGGATTTAATATTAGCTGTAATTGGTAGTGATGAACAGCAAGTTACTTCACCTGTAATCAGCTTCTACGATAGTGATTTTATCCCGAAAACGGAGTGGCCGAGTTTGACAAATATGTTACTTGCTTGGGTTGAGATTCGAGAACAAAGCTTAAATGAGTATGAGCATGAATTTGCAATTGAGAAGATACATAAAAAATACAGCAAGGGCAAAAGTAAAACAGCTTAACACAGAGACAATGATTGGGCTGATTTGGGGCTGAATACTCTACTGTAACCGCTTTTATCCTAATGTCGACTTTCCCTCTATTTTCCGACATCCTGTATCTTTACACGGTTGATTATATGGTGGTACTTTTCAAAGGTGTTTAAATCACAATGCTTACTGCATTTGGGCATAGGCTTCATAGACACCTTTCACGTTGTACCAGTTGAGGAAAATTCGGGCAATTTCTAAAGCTAATTGCGGTTTACCTAAGTTAATTAGCCATTGCAATAACGGAGCCATTGTCCGTTCATTTAACGCACCATTAAGTGACAAAATTCCCCAAAGTAACCGATGCAGCCAAGTCATTTGAATCATCATTCGCACTTCCCATGTGGGATGCTTTTGATAAAATAAAACTCCCATCCGTCCGCGTTGAATTTCTTGGTCAATTAATCGGGGAATTTGTTCCAAATTAAATGCTGGATGCCAGTGATATCCTACGGCTTCTGGACATTTAATTAGTGTCAAACCTAGTTTTTTTAGCCGCACGCCTAATTCTAAATCTTCCCAGCCATAGAGTTGAAAACTAGTATCAAAAAGTCCGGCTTCATCTAACCAATGTTTGGGTATTGCTACATTTCCCGTAGCAAAAAAAGCTGCTGAAAAATCTGTGACTTTGTAGGGTTCAGCAGTTGGATTGTTGAAATTACAAGTATTAATAACTGCACCGTAAGTGAAAAAGCGATCGCTCCCCAATTTCTCTTGACCCTGCACTAGTGCGTCCGCATGAGCTTGCAAGAAATTCTTCAGCACTACTAAATCGCTATCAATAAAGATAATTGTTTCTCCCTGCGCCTGTTCTACCCCCAAATTCCGAGCCGCAGCTGGGCCAGCATGATCTTGCTCAAACCATCGCACATGGGGAAACTCTTCTTTGTGTGCTGCTAACCACTCTAATGTGCCATCAGTAGAACCATCATCTACCAAGACAATCTCGTAACCAGTAACCGAATTTGGCTGACTAAACTCCTGCACCTCCAAGGCGCGGAGGCACTTTTCTAAAATCGGTTGGCGATTATAAGTCGGTATCACAACGCTGAAAAACACAGTCTCACCCACAACATTATTTATCCATCTCCAGAATAGGACAGATGAGGCGCTGACACTGTTCCTTAGCTGATTCTGGTTAAGAAAATGTCAAAGGAAATAATTTTTATAGGTATTCCCCGACCATCTCTAATTGGTATCCGCCCGAAAATTCTCAAAGTAAGTTTATTTAACAAGGCAGAATTTATTTTGAATTATGACTTCTGACTCCTGAATTTTGTTTGATAAATCTCCATTAATCAACATATAACCTGATGTTAATTTTTGGTCATTAGATTATATGACAAACTTAAAAATTTTTGTCTAGTTATGTAACCTGAATAGCAAAAACCTTTTGTTAATAACAGGTTATTTACTGTTCAAAATATGTGGCATTTCACGTAAATAATTGATGGCTTTTTCTGTCAGTAATCAAGATTTGCCTCTACTAAATTTTTTATGTCACAACAGAGGAGAGTTTGATGTCTAAATTGAGTCGCAGACAAATTTTAGTATTTTTTGCTGGCAGTGCTGGTGCTGCTGTATTGGGAGACACAATTATAGATGGTGTTTCTAGTATTGCAGGAGCAAATAACAGGCCACTAAGCTTTACACCAGTGCGCTTACCTCATCCCTTACCGATTTATAAACAGCAGAAAAGTTTTTTGCCAACAGGAATCGGTCAGGGACAGGTAATCAATGCATCTGCAAATGCAAAGTTAAATAGCTACAACGTAGTTGATGATGTGGTAGTGCCACCAGAATATGAACGTTATGTAATTATCAGCTGGGGCGATCGCGTCTTTCCTAACAAAGATGATTATTTCGGCTACAACAACGATTATACAGGTTTTATTCCTCTGGGCAGAACCAAGGATGTCGGCTATTTGTGGGTCAATCACGAATATGTGAGTTTTCCTTTTTCTGATCTAGCACCAGAAGCCCCAGCAGATGTTAAAGGATTGCCTACCACCTTTGAATCAGTGATTGGGTGGGCTTTACCTGCGACTAGAGGTATTGAATTTGACGGCGAAGCACTATATAACTTAGGTGGATCAATTGTCCGCATCTCCCGACGTAATTCTAGTAACCGTTATGCTGTGGTTAAAGGTGATGCCAGGAATCGCCGCCTTCACGGTCTTTCTGGGTTGGGAATTAATAGCCAAAGGAGTGATGAATATAAAAATGTCACTTCTTGGGGAAGTCGTAGCCACCAAAAAGGCGATCAAAACTATCTCATCGCAACTGGCCCAGCTGCAACCCAAGTATTTAACCTCTCTTCTGATGGATTGGGTAACAAAATTATTGGCACTGGCTATAACTGTTCTGGCGGTACAACTCCTTGGGGAACGATTTTAAGTGCTGAAGAAAACTTTCAAGGAAGTATAGGATCTTTTGTCGGTGTCACGGAATCAGTTAACCTTAATGGTACTCAAACAGGTTACACCGATGGTACTACTAGTAAGACCTTCGGTTTAGTTGGCGAAAAATACGGTTGGATTGTCGAAATTGACCCCGTTAATCCGAATTTCCGCCCTCGCAAACATACTTCGTTGGGTCGTTTCCGCCATGAAAACGTTGCCATCCGTGCGGAAGCTAGAAAACCGTTAATCGCCTACATGGGTGATGATAGGCGTGGCGGACACACCTGGAAATTTGTCAGTGCAGGTGTTATTTCTTCACCAACCAGTAAAGCCAACAGTAGTTTGTGGGAAAGTGGTACGTTGTATGTCGCCCGTTACAATCCAAATGGTACGGGTCAATGGATACCGTTAAGTTTAAACAGTCCCACCAATCCCATTTCACCATCGGTGATTTCTTCTGTGGAGTTTGCTGCTTTGGGTTCGGCTCAAAGAAATGGTCTTTTACCTCTACCAAAACGTAATGGGATTGCAGGTGAAACTACAGATGGCGGTTCCCTCGCAGTCGATCGCACCAACGAAGCAGAGAGACTACCTGCTTATCAAGGTAAGAAGTTATCTGACTTCTACACTTCCCAAGGTGCTATTCTCGCTGATGCCTTCTTAGCAGCGAATTTGGCTGGCGGAACTCCCACAGCACGTCCAGAAGATATAGAAGTGCATCCGACCACCAAAGAAGTGTTCATTGCATATACTGATGGTGCGCCGGGAAGCGACGGTTATCCAGATTCGCGCATTTTCCAGGTTGCCAAGTTGAGTAAAGATGTCAACGCAACGCAACAATCTGGGGGATTATACAAGATTATTGAAGATAGTGTCGATGGTACAGGTCTAACCTTCCGTTGGCAGAGATTTGCTCAAGGTGGCGAAGCCGGATCAATTTCTGGTGCTGGTTTTGCCAATGTAGATAACCTGGTGTTCGACAATAAGGCAAATATTTGGGGGGTAACAGATATGTCTACCACCACTCACAATGGTTTTAATGTCGGTGCTGCTGGGACAGTAACTACCATCGACCACACAGCCAGTGGTAATGTTTCCAACTTCACAGGAGTTTTCGGTAATAACTGGCTATTCTACATTCCTACTACTGGGACGAATGCAGGAGAAGTAATACCCTTTGCTCATGGGCCAGTGCGTTGTGAGATGACTGGGCCAACTTTTGTAGGAGATACGCTGATTATTTCGGTACAGCATCCCGGCGAAGATAGTCCAATTAACGATGGCACGCTCCTGAGTCGTGAGATTGAATTACTCGATTTGAATGGTATTACATTCAATCAGGCTCGGACAGTGCCTCGTGGTAGTAGTTGGCCGAGTAACATCCCAACTGCTGACGGTGGAAAGAGTCAACCTAGAAGTGTTCCTAAACCATCTGTAATTGCCATTAGACGCAAGAATTGTACTGGTAATTTTACTTAAGACTATGTGTGTAGAGACGTTATTATCTAACGTCTCTAGATTGATTTTCAAAATAGGGCTATTAATTTGTCACTCCAGATAGTTTTTTCTTGCCTTTCATCCCCAACGCCATACCAGCTGCGATCGCTATACCACCAAGAGTCATTGGTTCTGGTACTGGTGTTCTCTTAGAGTAAGTTACCGTACCCACCTCTGTTGTAGACAATAAGTCAGCACTGAGAATGCTATAAAATTTTGTTCCTCCTGTATTTGGATTACTTGGATCATTTCCAATGAAAAACTGATCTTCAACTAAATAGCTCAGTCCTGACACTTTGCCATCTGTAAAGCTGACTATAGGCGATGATGGGTAATCAAAATCACTTGTCTCTGTATACTGAGTACCTAAGTAGTCAAATAAAATAGATAATCCATTGTTAACGCCTAGAGTTTCCTCACCTATACCAGTTAAGGTTAAGTCATCATACTTAAAAGAGCCGAAATATTGACCGGGGCGATCGCCAGATGTTGCATTTACAGTGAAACCATAATTAACCAAGGCAGCTTGTGTCGGTTTAGCAACAGCAGCAACCGAGATCGCAACAACAAAAGCAGCAATGCTAGTATTTTTAGCTAATTTCATCAGAAAATGCTCCAAAGCTAAAAAATGAATAATTTTGTAATTTCACTTAAATAAACTTTCAACCAATATAAGTAGGTTAAGAAATAGCAAACAAAAGATTATCTCCGTTAAATCTTTAACTTTGTTAGCTATATATAAATTTTGCCTAAACTTATTTCAAACTTTACAGCAGATTATATTGATATTTGAAGCTGACTATCAACACTTCTTACAGAGTAAACTTCTTCAGGACTTTAAATCTTTCACACTATCTTAAAGAGAACTATATCCTCCTATAGATAGCATTTTGTGATTATACACTGATAGTATAACCACTTACGCCCACGCTTCTGGATTTTGCAGCTTGAGCAACATGGACGTAGATGGATTTAGCCAACAGATAGAGCAATTGCGATCGCGGGTACGGAGAATATGGCAGCGCACTGCAACTGAACCGGACTCAGAACAAGAGCTAATGATAGTGGCTTTCGATGAACTCCAAAATGCAGTGGAAGAACTATTGGCTGCCTCCGAAGAGTTAGAGGTAACAAGAGCGGTAGCAGAGAAAGAACGTCAGCGTTACCAAGAATTATTCGATTTTGCACCAGATGGTTACTTGGTAACTAATACGGTAGGGAAGATCCTAGAGGCTAACTATGCAGCAGCAACTATGCTCTGTGTGCGCCAAAAATATCTGCTAGGTAAACCATTAACTGTGTTTATTGCTCAACAAGACCGCCAGATATTTAGCTCCCTGATAAATAATTCGCAGCAGATGCAGGACTGCGTAATTTACCTAAAGCCACGGTTAAGTACACCTTTTCCTGCCAGTATCAGGGTATCTCCAGTATATGACTCACAAGACAAGTTGTTAAGCTGGCGTTGGTTGCTGCGTAATATCAGCGAAGCTAAAAAAGCTGAAGAACAAGCGGCAAAACACACAGCAGAACTGGCAAAAGCAAATCAGCAATTGCTGAGTGAAATTACAGAGCGTAAACGAGCCAAGTCACAACTGCTGCATCTTGCCTTTCACGATCTACTAACGGGTCTCCCAAACCGCGCTTTATTTATGAACCGCTTAAAACTTGCGGTCAATTATTCCAAACGGCATTCAGATTATTTATTTGCTGTCTTGTTTGTAGACCTAGATCGCTTCAAGTTGATCAACGACAGCCTGGGACACACATTTGGAGATGAATTACTGCTTACCGTTGCTCAAAGGCTTCAAGAATGCTTGCGCTCTATAGATATAGCTGCACGGCTGGGAGGAGATGAGTTTATCATCTTGCTGGGGGGAATTAAAGATGTAGTAGAAGTGATAGGGGTTGTTGAGCGAATACAAAAGGAACTGGCACTTCCGGTAATTCTAGGTGGACAAGAAGTTTCTATTACAGCCAGTATTGGCATTGCCTTAAGCACAACAGGTTGTGAACAACCAGAAGACTTCTTGCGTGATGCCGATATTGCCATGTACCGAGCTAAGACACAAGGCAGGGCGTGCTATGAGATTTTTAATACTGACATGCATCTTCAAGCAATGACACACTTGCAGTTGGTTAACGAACTGCGCCGAGCCATTGAGCTTCAAGAGTTTCGGATTTATTATCAACCGATAGTGTCACTCAGTCGCGGCAGGATAATTGGTTTTGAAGCGCTTGTACGCTGGCTACATCCAAAACACGGCATTGTTTTGCCAGAGTATTTCATGTCAACTGCCCAAGAAACTGGGCTAATCATCCTTATTGAGCAGTGGGTCTTGCATGAGGCATGTAGTCAGATACAGCAGTGGCAAGAGCAATTATCCTCTGTCTCTGGGGATCTGGATAAGTTGCCCTTGAGCATTAGTGTCAATGTTTGTAGTAGAAGGTTCAGTGAAGAAAACTTGCTGTCGCAGATCAATAAAGTCCTAGAAGACACAAGAATAGACGCAGCGAGTTTGACGCTGGAGATTACAGAAAGCGTAATTATGGAAAACAACGATAAAGCCATCATCAGGCTAAAGCAACTGAGAAATTTAGGAATTAAGTTGGCAATTGACGACTTCGGTACGGGCTATTCCTCATTGGGTCGTCTCCACGACTTTCCAATTAATCAGTTGAAGATAGACCGCTCATTTGTTAGCCGGGACATTATTGATTATGAAAATTTAGATATTGTTGAGACAATTATTACATTGGCACACAAATTAGGTGTGGATGTGACCGCCGAAGGGGTGGAGACAGAAGAGCAACTAGCACTGTTGAGAAAGTTGAACTGCGAATATGGGCAGGGATATTTTTTCTCCCATCCATTAGATAGCTCGCAGGCGGCGGAATTAATTCTGACAAATCCTCAGTGGTGATGGGTCTAGGATACGTTAAGGAATTTTTTGAGTTATTTGTCATAGTCAAGATTAAAGCTAAATTGGTTCACAATTCTGGAATGGGAATTTGATGCTGTGTATTTACCTGATGAACAGAACCAATTCTATAACTTACTTTTATGAAATCTCTCACACCAGAAATCATTAGGGCTATAACACCGATGTTTATGGCAACTATTGGAGCGGTTATTGGTGTTGCTGTTTTAGTCTCGCCAAAGATCAATGATGCCAAATGGTCTGCTGGACTTGGACTTGCAGGAACAGCGATCGCAGGTGCTGCTGGATTAGCTCAAAATAGCAAAAATGAGCCGGACTTTTCAGTAAAGAAGCGGGGAGACAACTTTGAAGTGGAAACTCCAGCTTCTGAGTCAACTAACCGAGATTAGGTGTTGCAGCTACGGGTAAGTGGTGGTCTCCTGGGAGATTGAGATGAAGAAAATATACCTGGGTTAGTTCAGATATAATAATGACTCATTCTTTGTTGTCCTAACTGGAGAAATTAATGGGTCGCGCCAAAAAGGTTGTCCTGGCATATTCTGGCGGAGTGGATACCTCCGTTTGCATCCCCTACCTCAAACAGGAGTGGGGTGTGGAAGAGGTGATTACCCTAGCAGCAGATTTAGGTCAGGGAGATGAATTAGAGCCAGTTCGAGAAAAAGCTCTCAAATCCGGTGCAAGTGAATCCCTCGTGGCAGATGTTAAAGACAGTTTCGTTAAAGATTACGCCTTTGGAGCAATTCAAGCTAACGCTCTTTATGAAAATCGTTATCCTCTAGGAACTGCCCTTGCTCGTCCATTGATTGCCAAGGTATTAGTAGAAACAGCCGAAAAATATGGTGCTGATGCGATCGCTCACGGTTGCACTGGCAAAGGTAACGATCAGGTTCGCTTTGATGTCTCTGTAACCGCCCTGAACCCCAACCTGAAGATTCTTGCACCAGCCAGAGAATGGGGCATGAGTCGTGAGGAAACGATCGCTTATGGGGAAAAGTTTGGTATCCCCTCACCAGTCAAAAAATCTTCTCCCTACAGTATTGACAAGAATTTGCTTGGTCGTAGTATTGAAGCTGGTTTACTCGAAGATCCCTCGTTTGAGCCACCAGAAGAAATTTATGAGATGACCAAAGCGATCGCTGACACTCCCAATGAGCCAGAGTACATCGAAATTGGTTTCCAAGCTGGTATTCCTACTACCCTCAACGGTATAGCTAAAAAGCCAGTTGAGCTAATTGAAGAACTCACTCAGGTAGCAGGAAATCACGGCATCGGTCGAATTGATATGATTGAAAACCGCCTAGTAGGCATCAAATCACGGGAAATCTACGAATCACCCGCGATGTTGGTGCTAATTCAGGCACATAGAGATTTGGAAAGCTTGACTTTAACGGCAGATGTTACCCATTACAAGCGCGGCATTGAAGAAACTTACAGCCAAATCGTTTACAACGGTTTATGGTACAGTCCACTCAAAGTTGCACTTGATGCCTTTATTGAAAAGACACAAGAGCGAGTCTCTGGAACTGTACGAGTAAAGTTGTTCAAGGGCAACTCTACGATCGTTGGGCGTTCGAGCGATAATTCCCTGTATACTCCCGATTTGGCAACCTACGGAGCCGAAGACCAATTCGATCACAAAGCTGCTGAAGGCTTTATCTACGTTTGGGGACTACCAACTCGCATTTGGTCAAAGCAAGTTAGAGGTTAGGAAAATGAGGAGATGAGGGAAAATTTTCTCCCTCATCTCCCACTTCTTTTTCCTTACTCTTCTGCTGCCCCCTTAACTTGGCGAGACTCTAACCACAGGGGCACAAAAATTAAGGCAGCAAGGATCAGTAACGCTGCGATCGCAAATTGACCCACCCAAGCAACCAATTGTTCTAAAGAGACAACTTTCCCTGCAAAAAAAGCTAATGTCACCATCAAACTAGCCCAAGCAACTGCTCCTAAAAAGTTGTATAAAAAGAATTTTCCAAAGGGCATTTCAGCTATACCAGCTAGTGGTGCAGCAAAAACTCGTAACAATGCCAAAAAACGTCCAAAAAATACACCTTTAGCAGCATTCTGACTAAATTGCTCTTTAATATTCAGCAGCCGCACTTCCGAAATCCGAAATATGCTACCAACTTTTACCAGAAAAGCCCAACCGCTAAGTCTACCAATCCAGTAGCCACAAGTGCCACCAATGACAGCACCCATAATTGCGTCACCGAGAACCAGCCAGAAATTTAGTTCATCGCTGCCAGCTAGAAACCCGCCTACTAAGGTCACGGTTTCACCAGGAAGGGGAATGCCTAAATTTTCTAGCAAAATTCCCAAAAAGATTGCCCAATACCCGTATGTATGGGCGACTTCCTGGATATTTTCTAGTGAAATCAGCTCTAAAGACATCCCGCACCGCCGTCTTTACAAATTTTTACTATTTACTATATCTTTGCTTGTTTTTGGGTGGGGTGTCAATCAAACCACTACATTCAGTCATTAAGTCATTAGTTTAATTCTGCATAATCCATAACTTATAGTCTATGGTCACTATTAATTTTTGACTATTGACTATGCAAATTTTTTAAGTTAATACCATAAATTCGTATTTTTTTAACAGGAAAAATTAAAAATTTATATAAAATTTATAAAATTCTGAGAAAACTATGAAAATTTTGTAAAAGATACGATTGATACCGAAATTCTTAGGCCCTTATGCCTATATTTATGAAAGTTATCACAAATTATACGGCATGAATACTGAAATAATCTCTCTCAACTTTAGGACTGCAATTCCCCAAATATCTGGGTAAAACAGTCATTTTGTCGTTGAAAGAGCAGAGGTATTGATGTCTTTTTTCAGTTTTTTGTCAATTGTTCCAATTACCCTCTTAAAATTCATGGCTCTTACACAAGAATTTCAAGTGATTTTGTTTAAACCCCAAGGAAGCATAGATTTAGAAGGCGGTAATGCTTTGAGTGAACAGATGGCTGGAGTAGTGCCTCAAGCTCATCAACTCTGGGTTATTGACCTAGCAGAGGTTAATTTCATGGACAGTTCTGGGTTAGTTCCTTTAGTAAAAGGGTTAAAAGCTGCACGTCAGAGTGGTTGCCGCTTGGTTTTATGCAATGTGCAAGCTCCTGTACGGTTAATTTTGGAACTTACCCAACTTGATACAGTGTTTGAAATTTTCAAAACTTACGAAGACATTTTTACTACCGTCGAAGATAATAGTCTGGTGCTAGCGGACTAATTAACAAATCTACCTTTAGAAGGATGGTATAGTCAAGCGATATTTGTATTTTTTCACATTCTTTTAAGATAACAGTCTGGTGCTAGCAGGCTGATTTTCCTTTTTGTCTAGAGAAGAATGTTGAGTAAACTCATGATTTTGAGCTAGGTAGTATGAATGACACATTCATTCATCTGCTTGTTTTTGTCTAGCTAAGAGGATGTTTGAAAAGTATTGTTGCTAGATCAAAACATCAAAAACCTAACCTCCTTGGCCCTGATTCCCTTGTCGGGAAAGGGGATTTCAAAGCCTCTACGTGTTTCGGAAGAGAAATGGAAGTTTGGTTTTGCTATAGTCTACGACTTTTCAAACATCCTCTAAAGCAGGAAATAACCAAAAGTCAAAGCAAATGCAATTCTTTGTAACACTCCCCAGCCTTTTAAAAACAGGGCTTTTCAAATTACTGTAAACTACTTGTTCTAAAGTAGAGCGGCGTAAATAATTAAAGGTAATGTACTCCTTTGGGGATCTTGCTATATGTAGCGTTTTGTAGGTAGGGCGAAGCCGCTCACTACAAATTAGTCTCAATATTTCTACATTACTTAATCTACTTTGATTTATTTTTGCCTACTTACTTGTATCTGAACATAACTAGTGCAAGGAAGCAGGAGGTAAGAAAGGTCAGGATATTAACTTTTGCGTTATTTCTAACTCTATAGTTATTTTTGCCTTGATGTACTACTTGGATGTCTCCAAGATCCTTTGCTGCACCAATTTCTTACCTCTGAGATTCCACCACAATGGAAATTTTACACATTCTGGGGAGTCGAAATATTAGTTTCTTCGGATGCTGGGCGGGGAAAATTTGGCAAATCAATACCACTGTGACTAGAATTGCGAGTTTTGAGTGCTAAACGGTAACTCACACTTTGCAGTTCTGCTTGCAGTTGGCGGTTTTCCCGTTGTAGCATTGCTACCTTTTCTCTGACTGGTGTCATCCGCTCCTCAAACTTCCGACGGTAAATTTGAGGTAACTCTTGTACTACTTGCTCTAACATCCGAGTGCGATCAGTGAGTTCTTGAACTGACTGTCGCAATTGATAAATTTCGGAGTCACGAGTTGTAATTTGCTCTTGGTAGAACGCCACCTGCTGTTCCACAGCTTGGAGTTGTTCTTGCAAAGCGTGTAACTGGGTCAAATCGCGCTCAACCTCCGGCTGCTGGGGCATAAAACTAGTATTTCCCTTTACCAGCCGGAAGAGTTCTTGAGATAGCTGCTGCACTAATTGATCGCGAAGTTGCAACTCTTGGCGTAGCTGCGATACTTCCGTAGAGAGAACTTGAATATTAGGTGTATCAGATTGGCTCACAGTAGCTTAAAGCTCCCATTCAGAATCTTGTCCACTCTTAGGTATAACTGCGGGAGTACTACCTTTGGCAAGTATTTGTTAATTTAGCATTCCCAAACTAGTTACAAGATCAGAAAAAGACAAAATTTTATTGAATGGGATTGGGAATTGGAAAGAGGCTGAGGGGAAAACTTTCCTCTCTTGCTCCCTGCTCCCCCTGCTCCCTAAGCTGTTGCTGTTGTAGCTACTTTGGTGGGCTTTTCCTTTTCCTCTTTAGGGGGTTTTTCCTCTGCAATTTCTTGCTTAACTGTCAAATAGCGAATCACTTCTTCACTCAAACGCATAGCACGTTCAAAGGGAGCGATCGCAGTTGCAGGCGCACTGTAGTTTAACTGAATGTAGATGCCATCGCGGTGTTTTTTGATTTCATAAGCCAGACGCCGCTTACCACGATTTTGAATTTGGATATCTTCAGCGCCTTGATCGCGCAGCAAATTCTGATATTTCGTAACTGCTTGCTCTACCTGTTCCTCTCCCAGATCGGGACGGAGGATGTACATTGTTTCGTAATTTGTAGTCATATTCTTCAGTTTCCTCATGGACAAAAGTGGCTGCTGATATTAATCTATACCTAATTTTTATTTAAAATGCCAGTATTAATCAACATCTGAAGCAACAAGGAACTATAATCTTACCAGTTTTCAATTTGTTTCATCAGCCAAATCGCCAAAATTGGGATTTTTTGGATGTCCCTTATAATTCTAGGTCGGGAGGCAACCGCAATATTTCTTTCGCAAGATTGATCGAGCTATCAGCTTCGCTAAGGAGTATCTTTCTCTAAGGGCATCTATAGCGATCGCTTTTTTGCTCAAGGCTCAATCTGGTTGGCTAAACAGCTAACTGATGATTGCTACCTGTTCACAGCAACTAAAAAGCAGATAAAAGGATATTTATCAAGGTTATGGCGCAGCGCTACGTGCGAATTCAAAATCCAGAAGGACAGATTTACTATGGGTTACTACAGCTATCCCTAAATGTGCAGGTGCTAGATGCTCCGCCCTGGTTACATGGACAACCCACTGATTTAATTTTCACACCAGAAAATTACCAAATTCTGGCTCCCTGCGCTCCCTCAAAAATTGTGGCGGTGGGTAAGAATTATGCAGATCATGCAGCCGAAATGGGAACTCCAGTACCTTCTGAGCCATTAATCTTTCTCAAGCCACCTACGTCGATCATTCCATCTGAGAAGGAAATTAAGTATCCTCCCCAGTCACAAAGAGTTGACTACGAAGGAGAGTTAGCATTAGTGATTGGCGATTATGCCTTTGAATGCACACCAGAGGTAGCCCAAACCAAAATTTGGGGCTACACGATCGCTAATGACGTAACAGCACGAGATTTACAAAAAAAGGATGGTCAGTGGACACGGGCCAAAGGTTTTGATACTTTCTGTCCCTTGGGTCCTTGGATTGTGCGGGAATTAAATCCAGGAGCGAGATTGCAGACTTTTGTAAATGACGACGCTAATCCAGCCCAATCTGCTTGTATCGATCAGATGGTGTTTTCCCCCGATGTTCTAGTTTCTTATATCAGTCAGGTGATGACGTTATTACCCGGTGATTTGGTGCTTACAGGTACGCCGGAAGGTGTTAATCCATTGCATCCAGGCGATCGCGTCCGCGTGGAAATTGAAGGTATTGGTCGCCTGGAAAACACCGTAGCGTCGCGTTAACTTCTAACGCACTTGCATATACACTGCATCGGAAATCGCCGGAATTTCCGCATAACGTCCACTCACAGACAGGATGACTGAATATGCGGCTGCTCCTACTATGCCGATAAAAATAGTTGTGGATAGGGTTTGGATTGCAAAACCACCAGAAGGAACTAGTCCCACAACATCAGTCAGAATGCTAAACAAAAAGATAATGATGTCCAAAAGGATTGCTTGCATGGTGTTGAAACGAATAAAGTGACTAATTTTTTCGTTTCTCACTACTAGCAAAAATAAAGCAAAGAAAATAATCATTCCTGCATAACGCACGCCGTAGTAAATTCTCAACAATGGCAGAAGCGGCAGAAACAGCAGTTGTAATGGTGGAAACTCTGAGAGCAAATATCTACCAAATACAAAAACCTCAATTAGAGGAAGCAAATAAGGCAAGGAAGCAAAAATCCGATCTGAAACCGTTGTAGACCCGCGCCAAGACATTATGCGTTCTCCTGTGGTTAAATTTCTATAGTTACTTGAGCTTAGGATAACGCAGTTGCTAGGTCTTGCTGACAAATTCAACTATTCTATATGGGCAATGCGAAAGCCCATCATGCACTCATACTGGTCTGGCTGCTGTTGAGTAAGTTTGCGAATGGCTTGACCACAGCGCAGTTGACCGCCACGCCAACGGGGTTGACCGCTCCCGTCAGCGAGTAAACAAGACTGACAAACTTGCTCAGGGGCAAGGATTTGATCGTCCATTAAAATGACTAGCATCGAATCCCTCCTGTAAATCCTCATTGTCACCCACATTTCACTCACAAGAGGATAAGCTTTGTAGCGGATAAAGCCGCTTCAGGTAGATTGGATGCGTTTGCGCGATTAAGTGTTGTGATTGGCGATGGGCTTTGCGCCCACCTTGGGCGATCGCAGAGTACACTTAAGAGCCACATCCGTACCTCTTTGTAGCAAAAATGTGGGCAATTCCGATTCAATAAATATTGTCAAGTGAATCTTAATTTATTCTACGTTGTGTATATTGGAAATTGGAGATTTTAGTAAAAAATAATACAAAAATATTTGCACTAAGTTGAGCAAACACAACTAACGGTATCCATTGCTTGTCTGTTAATTTAGCACTGGAGAGCGTTAAACTTGATATTCAGAAAACAACAAAAGCTTTACGCACAAGCAACATGGCGACCATTTGAAATTTGCTTGATGTGACTAGTGAAAGTGCGAGAAGTCAAGTCACTAAAACTAAGTTAAATTGATAGCCATTTAAGTGATGCATTTCTAAAATACTGAGGTAAACTTGCAAGCAAGTTAATACACAATATTACTCAGCAACTCGTCGGTCTGGGCATGACTCACAATGGAACACTGGCAATTTCTGATACAGGAACAAGGCGCTCGCTCGTGGCATATTCTAGAATCGCCAAATTTGGAAATTTTGGAAGGGCACTATAGAGTTTTGGCTCGTTCTAACCTTCCTAATACAGACGTGGAAGTACGGGTAACTCACTCTTCAACCGAGGAAGTTCAACCAACGCGGCGAATTTTCAAGCGATCGCGTCGTACTAACTCAGAAGGCTTAATGGCGGTAATTCCTTTTACCTACTTCCAACCGGGAGTTTGGGAGTTGCGGTGTTCCGGCGATTTGATGTCGGATCTGCTCGGTAAATCTTGGCAATACAGCGTGCAAGTGCAAGTCTTCTCGCTGTTAGCAAAAAGAGAGCCGAGGAAAAATTTAGGATCGAGTTCACCCAATGATCGCCTAGATACTGTTTCTGAAAACTTGGAATCTAATGCCTCAGCAGAAACTGAAATTGAGTTAGATAGAGCGATCGCAGTTTCTGAAGAACTGGCAATTACTACAGACAGCAACCTTGCTACCACTGTTGTGCCAGATAAAACGGAAGAAGATGAAGATATAGTTATCGAGCAGCCTGTGAGTCCTGTGTGGCTCAAAGGAGAGACGGCAGAGCAGATTTTACAAAATTTAATAGATTTAGCTTTACCCGCCTCTGAACTGTTGCTCAAAGATGAAAAGGTTACAGACTCTTCGGCAACACAACTACCGCCACCATTACTGCTAACTTTAAGTCAGGATAATTATATTGCTCGTTGGGGACAAGCTCTTATAATCAACGGGTACATAGAATTCCAAGAAAAGACAAATCTAGATTGGGATGAAACATCATCTCCAAAAAGCTTGCGGGCGCTTGAAGTAGAAATTGAACTGCGATCGCCCAAAAACTCGGAAATCTTGACCCAAGTACGGCAACCTTTACCAGATCAAGAGTTGCCCTTCACCATCAATACCTCAATTGATATTCCTGCTGACTGTGAATCTAAGTTAATTTTGGCAGATATCAGTTTGTATGGTAAATTCGCCGATGCTGGTGAAGTCATCCGGTTAGCCAGCCAGTCCTTCACTATTACAGCAGATGTAACAGAATTACTGGCAATCACAGCCGCAGCAAAATCCAACATATTTTTAAATGACCTCATAACACCATCGGACTCATCTGCTGCTTTCACAGAAACAGAGACACCTGTTAGGCTCGATTTGAAACTATTAAATCTGGTCAAAACTCCAAAAACAGACCAGTCTCAGATAGTTAATCCATCCCCAAATACACCTCTACCACCGCAAATTAACCTGCAAGTTCTGCGAGAAGCTAACTTGCGGACATCTAAGCTCAAGAATTCAAGTATTTCGTTGCCTCAATTACCGAAACTGCCCCCTATTCAAAATGATGCCAACATTCCCTCAGATGTTGTTGCAGAACCACAGACACCGGAGGAGCTTGTAGAAAAGGATGCTACTATAGCCACCATCAATTTAGAGCAGTTGGTCATCAAGCAACGTCGAATGCCAATAATCGAGACTACTTTGCCATACTTGAAACGGCTACAAGCTTCACCAAATGATGCCGAAGAAAAAGTAGAAAATAATGTTCCTCCAGATACATTGGAAGTTAAAACGGTTGAAGACTTACCAAAATTGGACGCAGCTGTAGCTGAAGATGAAAATATACCTGAATTAGTAGATGACGCACAATTCCAGGAAAAATCTGTTGCTGAAGTCGAAGCCTCACAAAATTCGCAACAGGAGGAATCTGTTGCTGAAGTACTAGCCCCGCAAAACGCACAATTCCAGGAAGAATCTGTTATTGAAGTAGTAGCTTTGCAAAACGCACAATTCCAGGAAGAATCTATTACTGAAGTAATAGCCCCGCAAAACGCACAATTAATTACAACAGGAAACCTTTATTCATCTCCCCTGCTCAGGAAGTGGATGCAGAGCCAAGGATACTCCTTGCCTGAATCTATCAACCAGGTGCAACCTCAAGATTACAATAACTATGTTCCACCGCAACAGATACCCCTTCCTCCTAGTACAGAAAATGCGAATGTTGATGTTAACTTGCCATTAGACCTAGATGTTAACAGGGAGAATAATCTGAACGAAGATTGGAGCAGTTCATCACTTCTTTTGACTGAAACGCGCCAAGGACAAGAAACATGGTCAGAAGTCGAAGGGTTGGCTCCTGAACTGGAGAACTTTGGGGAAGATATAGACACAGCGCGGGAAGTGGAACTAGGGATTAGAGAAAATACGGAAATAGAAAAATTACTAGAAGAACCAACAATCTCATCGGTGTTAACACAAGTACCGCCCCCTCCTCCTCCAATAAAAATAAATATAGCGTCAGCTTGGTTGGCGCAAGAAATCGTTGTAGATGATACAGATAGCGAACTGGAAGGCGATACAACTGGGAGTTATACCTTTGAAGAAAAGGAGCAACCACTGTTATATTCATCTTCTTCCTTGCCTATAATTGCAGCAGCCACCGAGCCTTTGCCAACTCCACAGTTGCATGTGCCAGAAGGCGAACTAATCGCTGGCAAGTTTATCATAGTGCGCGTAGTACTGCCTGAAGTCCCTCCGCAAGTTGTTGTCAAGTTATGGCTTGAAGATTGTCAAACTCGCTGGTTACTAGATGGGCCGCATTTATTGACAAATTTACTACCTAATGCATCAGGTAGGTTAGAAGTGATAACGCAATTAAACATTCCCTTTGGCTGTTTGGAAATTCGCTTGGAAGCGATCGCACTCGATCTAACAACCCAGCAGGAGAGTCACAAAGTCACAATAGTGCGAACCGTGATTCCTCCAGACTTGCCAAACTTGCAGCTAGATGAACTCCTGGGTATGTGAGGTGGTACAGGAAGGTTTTGGTAAAGGTTGAAGTTGGAGTCAAAAAAATTATGGAGGGCTGCAATGAGTGGGTTTTGGAATTATACTTGCTGCATTCATTGAAGATATTCTTCCCAGTTCATGATAACTGTCACTGAATTCACTCATAAAGATTTTAAATTAAAAGGTTCAGGGGCGGTAGTGCGTAGCTTGCGACCTTAAGTATCACTGATTTCCCTGTTCAGCTAAAGGTAGAAGTCTCAGCACTCTCAAAACTGAACAATCAATTTAGACAGACTTAACAATCTAGCAGACAACAGCGAAAAGCTTACATTATCAAGTCTTATGGTTGGACTGGTTGAGAAAATGATGGATTATATGGGAAATAGGCGATCGCGGCCCCATATCTTTCCCTGTGTTAAAAATATGAAAGAATTTCAAAAATTTGGCAGAATTTGCAGTAAGCTCATCTTGAATTGTAGTGTGATTTCATAGGAACCTTTAACTATGGCAGCATCTTTTTTGCCTACTGTCTTGGCTAGTACTTCGTACTTGTCTGCGATCTTCGTGCCCATAATTGGTTGGATTTTGCCAGGTGTGGTCTTCGCGTCTCTGTTTTTATACATTGAAAGCGACGATATCAGCGATATCAACTGATACTGATGTAGTCATTAGTCATTAGTCATTAGTCATTTGCAAAAAATAAATGACAAAGGACAAAGGACAAAGGATAAATGACCAAAATTAATACCGCCCATCTCATAGAGACAGGCGGTTTTTTTAACGTTGATTTCTCAACAAATGCTAGAAAAATTCTAACTTATAGTATTCGGTTCAAACTAACTAATGTTAAATCGAAGAACCGAGTCCGGCGTAGGCACCATAAAAGAAAATGCCCAAGACTGTAATTATACCTAAACCTGCGATCGTAGCGACGACCCACAGGGGAATTCTCCCACTTCCAGACACAGCTTCTCTCCTCCCTTAACAACAAATCAACACACGTTCATAAACCAAGATTAACAACAGTACTTCTAATTAGTTAAAGAAGTAACTGGAAAACAGAATACCCAGAACGAAAATTAGTAGTAATCCCAGGTATAACGAAGTCCGGTTTAGTTCAACCGGTTGATTATTGGGATTGGGCGATCTTTCTACCATAATTGCTCCTAACGTTGAATAAATTGCATTGCGGCGATCGCGCCCAAAAAGAATACAGTTGGTACACCTAAGGTGTGTACTGCCAGCCATCTAACGGTAAAAATTGGATAGGTAACTGGTTGATTGATGTTGTTTCCGCTAGTCATGATTTCAAACTACTTTCCAATAAATTCTTCAACTTGTTTTTTAGCTTCAAAACGGTTCTTCACAATGGGCACTTCTTGGCGTGCTGGTGTGAAATACTCGTTGGGGCGGGGTGTGCCAAAGGCATCATAAGCCAGCCCGGTGCTGACAAATAGCCAACCAGCAATAAATAATGCTGGGATGGTGATGCTGTGAATTACCCAGTAACGAACGCTAGTAATGATGTCCGAAAACGGACGTTCTCCAGTGGTACCTGACATTTAGCTCCCTACCTTATACATAGAGTGTTATTGAGTTTATTATCCTACAAAGTTAAGAAAGAGTTACAAGTTGCAAAGTTCTTCTCAGAAATAGGTATTGGGTATTGGGTACTGGGCATTGAGAAAACTCTTACCTAGTCCCTAGTCCCCAGCGATGCACTGAGCGGCTTGCCCTGAGCGGAGCCGTTGGCGCAGCCTCTCGTAGAGAAGGGATTCGAAGTGTCCCCAGTCCCCATTAAGCTGCCTCTGGCGAAGTTGTTTCAGGGTTTGGTAGATATTTGAGCAAAACGCCGCGATCGCCAATTATAAATCCCCGTTCTGGCTCTAAGAACACAATCTTATACAAATTAGCAGCAATTTCTTCCACTGCACGGTCTTTTTCCCACGTTTTGCCACCATCGGGACTGCGTAGTAAATTACCGCTACCGCCACCTATCCAAATTTCATCGGGTGTGCGATATGCCAAATCCAGTAAACCCCAACTGGTCGATAACTCTGGATATTTTGCCTCTTGCCATGCTTCAGGTTTAGTTGGGTCACTAAATTGAATTTGACCTCCCCTAGCTAGTAACCACAATTGCCCATTGTCAGCAAAACCCATGTTTTCTACCCGCCGTGAACTATTGCGGTTATGGGGAACCCAAGCATCTTGTCCCGGTTCCCAAGTCGAGTAGAAACTACCCTTGGCGGAAACGGCAACATATTTGCCATCGGGAGAACGTTCTAAGTTACGCACCACACCAACTGCTGATTCCACTTGGGCTTTCCAGTTTTTGCCGCCATCTTTGGTCTTATATATGGCTCCTACATCAGTAGCCATCTCAGCTGTATTATCTGCTAGTGCCTTAACTGCGATCGGACTACCTGGTAGCTTTTCGCTCAGGGGAATACGCGACCAAGAAGCACCTTCATCAGTAGTGTGCAGCAACAGTCCAGGCTCTCCGGCAATCCAGCCTTCTTTTCCTGCAAAACTTACTGAGTCAAAACGATACTTTTGCTCATCCAGTTGCAGTGTTATTGGTTTCCAGGTATCACCACCGTCATTGGTTTCCAAGAGGGTGGCATTGCTACCTACTAAGTAGCCATGCTCAGGGTTATTAGTAAAAGCAATATCCAGGAGATTCGAGTCTGTTGGCACAGAAATGACTTTCCAAGGGTTGTAACTAACAGAGGGAATTTTGCTACAACCTATACACATGAGGACTACTATCAACAAAGTAGCTATTCGTTGCCAACCTTTCACAATTGAATGCATTAGTATTTCTTAACTTGTTTCTAAATTTCTGTAGCTGTTCTCTAAAAGGTTTACTGATACTTTTTTGCTAACATTTGCTAACAAATACATAAGTTGAGCAGATCAATCTCAACTAAGCTGTATCAATCGATGCATAAAAACAAGTTCTATGCACTCTTACTTGTTTGCTTCTAGCGTGATTCTTGCTTTGAGAAGCAACATATTTGCTATTACTTGCTGTAACACCTCAGAGGCAACTTATCAGTAAGTATAGAGGTTGCTTGACGTTACAGATTCTCACCTGAATCTTTGATATTTTATCAGAGAATACACTGTTAATCAATGTAAAAAAGTGAGCATTTTTAGCTTAATTAAAAGCTTTAGGAAATAAGCAAAACAACATACGTGTGTGATTATAATCACACAACCAATAATGAAAATCTCTTTCCCTACTCACTATTCTCTGTTTCTGAGATAACGGCTGTTATTGTAAGCCGTAGAGACTGATAAAAAACAAGAAGCCAAGAGCCAAAGCACCAAAAATTAGGATATTCTTTTGGGTTGGCGTTAGGTTGTTGACACCCAAACCGTAACCGAGATTTTCTTTGAAGCCGGATGCAGTACCCGCAGGGCCGATATTGGCAAAAGCGGTTTTTTTAGCACTACAAACTGGACAGCGCCAATTTACGGGCAGTTCTGCAAAGGATGTCCCTGAAGGAATATCATCCTTGTCGTCTCCCTTCTCAGGTTCGTAAACATAACCGCAGGCGCGACACTCGTAGCGGTCTAACACTGTAGTCTCAACAGCTGGTTCGCTCATGGCTAGGGCCTCGCAGAGGAGAAATCTGAAATATACGTTACAAATTATGACATAATTGTTAGGCTTTTCTATCACTATCAAAAGCTAATTAAATACTTGAAGTGTATCTGTTTCCCAGATTTCAGAAAAACCAAACAGATATAATGTAAAAGAAAGTTACGCAGTTAGGGGATTGGGCATTGGGCATTGGGCATTGGGCATTGGTTAAAAATCAATAGTTATTCTCCCCCTGCTTCCCCTGCTCCCTCATCTCCCCACTCCCCACTTCAATTACACCTTAAGCGGTAGATACTCATTGTGTTTGTTCTCAGTGGTTACGAGTACCTTCTAGGCTTCTTCATAGTCTGTAGCCTAGTTCCTGCCTTAGCGCTCTCAGCTTCCAAGCTCTTACGACCCAGTGGTTACAGCCCAGAACGGCACACCACTTATGAATCTGGTATGGAACCCATCGGGGGAGCCTGGATTCAGTTCAACATCCGCTACTACATGTTTGCTTTGGTCTTTGTCGTCTTTGATGTGGAGACTGTATTCTTGTATCCTTGGGCGGTAGCTTTCCACCGTTTGGGGCTATTAGCATTTATTGAAGCACTAGTCTTTATTGCAATTCTTGTAGTCGCTTTAGTTTACGCATGGCGTAAAGGAGCTTTGGAATGGTCTTGAATTCTAACTTAACAACCCAGGGTAAAGAACGAATCATCAACCCCATTGAGCGGACTACAATCACTCAAGACCTTTCAGAAAACGTCATTTTGACGACGGTTGATGATCTCTACGACTGGGCACGGCTTTCTAGTCTGTGGCCGTTATTATTTGGTACTGCTTGTTGCTTTATTGAGTTTGCAGCTTTAATTGGTTCCCGATTTGACTTTGACCGTTTTGGGCTGATTCCCCGTTCTAGCCCCCGCCAAGCCGATTTAATTATTACGGCAGGGACTATTACGATGAAGATGGCTCCCCAACTGGTGCGTCTTTATGAACAAATGCCAGAGCCGAAGTATGTAATTGCGATGGGTGCTTGCACAATTACTGGCGGGATGTTCAGCGTTGATTCTCCTACGGCAGTGCGCGGAGTCGATAAACTGATTCCTGTGGATGTGTATTTGCCTGGTTGTCCTCCCCGTCCCGAAGCAATTATTGACGCAATCATTAAGCTACGGAAGAAAATCTCCAATGAATCGATGCAAGAGCGGCATAAAATTAAGCAAACCCACCGCTACTACAGCACGACTCATAACTTGAAGCCAGTAGATGAAATCTTAACTGGTAAGTATTTGCAGTCAGAAACTCGCTCTGCACCACCGAAGGAATTGGCGGAAGCGATTGGTATGCCAATACCACCTGCACTGCTGACAGAAAAGGCACAAAAGGAGGAACAAACCCGTGGCTGAAGAAGAATCTAAACCAGTACCAGCAGCGAAAGAAGAGGCATTGGTACAAGCGGGTAAAGTTTCCCAGTGGTTGACGGAAAATGGCTTTGACCATGAGTTTTTAGCACCGGATAAGAATGGTGTAGAGATAATTAAGGTGGCGGCAGATTTCTTGCTTCCTACAGCTACAGCCCTTTATGCTTACGGGTTTAATTATCTCCAGTGTCAAGGCGGTATTGACCTTGGCCCAGGACAGGAATTGGTGAGTATGTATCACTTGATTAAAGTCGGTGATAATAGCGATCGCCCCGAAGAAGTTCGAGTTAAAGTGTTCTTACCACGGGAAAATCCTGTAGTGCCTTCTGTGTACTGGATTTGGAAGAGCGCAGATTGGCAAGAGCGCGAGTCTTACGATATGTTCGGCATTATCTATGAAGGACACCCAAATCTCAAACGGCTTTTGATGCCGGAAGATTGGGTGGGTTGGCCTTTACGGAAGGATTACATCTCGCCTGATTTTTATGAGTTGCAGGACGCTTATTAGAGATTGCTAAATGAGACGCGATGAATCGTGTCTGTACAATTTAGTGCTGAGTTTCAACAGTGATTAACCCCTTTCCGGTGGCGGAGAGGGGTTATGTTTTTGGCGTTTTTATATTAAAGTTGGTTGACAAAATTTGCTGTAATTCATTGACTGTATTTACAGTTTTAATTGCCTGTTAATCAGAAGCTATATTGAAATATTTTAATCTTAATAATTAGTCCAGTTCTAACTTTGAAAAAGTCGGGACTGAGAAATAAATCTCAGTCCCGATAAAAAAGCGGGCTAACCGCTATTTATATGGTTAACCCGTGCAGCTTTGGGAACGCGCAGAGAAATTGTTATTGCAATACCAACTTCACATTGGCGTTTTGCAGACCGCGCTGTTTCACTTCAGCCAAAGTTTTGTTAACGGCATACTTTTGGTTGATTGAGTTGATCAACTCGGTTTGGTTGTGCTTCTTAGCAACGCCCCACAAATCAGCGATTAGGTCAAAAGAACCATCGCCATTGCGAGACCAGCCGAGGTCATATTCGCCTTCCAACACGGCAACGATGTCAGAACGGACACGCTGACCGTTATAACCACGGACATCAGCTTCAGTCTTTACGCTGATACCGAGGTCGCGCAAGGAAGCCTTGAGGATTTCGGCATCGGTGATTTTGGTACGCAGGGTGCTAAAGTGAGACATTTGGGTTTCCTCCAATGAGAAGATTGAGAAAAACGACAACGGTTTGTTTTGGGCGAAGCCGCGCTTAACAGGATGCGGCTTTTCTTATAACTGCTAACATTTTCTGCTAGCCTTTCCCCCTGGGATGGCAGAGGAAAGCTTTTAAAACTCCATTCGCTGATATTCAGCTACGGAGGATGCTGCGGGGCGTGCGCGCTGTCTGGCCCAATCTCTTAGAGCCGTTACTTGTTCTTGCATCGTTCGAGACAGCGGCAATGTTGCCTTTAGTGCAGCAATAATATCTAGTTGGGTGAACTCCCGATCTTGGGCAAAAGCTTCATACATTGCCGCAACGATCGCTTGCTCAATTTCTGCCCCAGAAAAACCATCAGACATCTTGGCTAGTTGCTCAAGATCGAATCTAGAGATGTCTTCACGGCGCTTGGTCAGATGAATATTAAAAATTTGTTGCCGTTCTTCCGGTGTTGGCAGATCGACAAAGAAAATTTCATCAAAGCGTCCTTTCCTCAAGAACTCGCCAGGTAAGCGTTCTACTCGGTTGGCTGTTGCCATCACGAACACTGGTGATTTCTTATCTTGCATCCATGTAAGGAAAGAGCCGAAGATTCTACTAGAAGTACCCCCATCAGAATCAGAGGAACCTCCACTACCAGCAAAGGATTTATCTAATTCATCGATAAACAAAATCGCTGGGGAAATAGATTCTGCTGTTTTCAGAGCGTTTCGCAGATTTGCCTCACTTCGTCCCACCATTGAGCCGTCGTAGACTCGCCCCATATCCAACCGCAACAGTGGTAAACCCCACAGCCGGGAAGTAGTTTTGGCAATTAATGACTTACCGCAACCAGGAACTCCTAGAATCAACATCCCTTTTGGTTGAGGCAAACCATACTCTCTTGCTCTTTCTGTGAAAGCGTTAGAGCGTTGCTTGAGCCATCTTTTTAACTCTTCTAAGCCACCTACAGCATCAATGGTCTCATCTTCCTCAATGTATTCTAAGATTCCATTGCGCCGAATTAGTTGCTTTTTCTCAGATAAAACGATATCTACTTCATCTTCCGTCAAACGCCCTGTAGTTACCTGTGCCTTACGGTAGACTTTTTCAGCTTCATCTTTAGTTAGACCTAAAGCGGCTCTGAGAAGTTTTTCTCTGGCTTCTGTTGTCAGTCGGCGACCACGATTTTGGTCTATATGGTGACTTAAGACTTTGTTCAACTCTGCCATATCTGGCAATGTAAAGTCGAGAACGACAACTTCTTTTTCCAGTTCTATAGGTACTTGTTGCATTGGAGACATCAATATGATGTTCTTCTGCATACCTTTGAAACTAGCGATCGCATCACGTAACGATCTGTTAGTCGCAGGCGCATCTATAAAGGGATGTAAATCTTTAAGAATAAATATACTTGGTTCTTTCTGCCGAATTATCCACTCAATCGCCGCCTCTGGAGACACGGTATTGTGTTGGGTAACATTCCGAGGTTGACCATACTCTACAATCCCGTGTGTTACTGTCCAAACAAATACTCGACGCTGAGGTTTTAACTCTGACTGGGCGATTGTGGAAATTGCTTGCTCGGCCCGCTCTTCCTCGGAGGTCACAAGGTAGATTAAAGGGTATTGAGCTTGAATTAGGATCTTGAGCTCTTGGTTCATACTTCGACCTACTTGAGACCTTATAGAGACAGTAGAGACATTGCTTCTGGTAAAGACAACCGAATCATTAATATTTATCTAGCAAGGAACTAACTCTTCCTCACCCTTGGGATTGGTTTCATCCTCATCCATTTCATCAATAGAAAGATGTGGTTGACCAACTACTCCTGGTTGATTGCCTAAAGCAACCAGTTCCCTATCACGTAAGACTAATGAGCTATCACAAGTTGGGCATGAATAAACTCTATGAGTCCGTCCATAAGAAGAGTCTTCTAACTCGTCAACCAATTCTTGATTAGACAGGTAAAAACCAAGGGCACGTTCGGCAAGTTCTGACATTGGTTCGGAATCTACTGCTGAACGAATCTTCAGTTTTCTGTGCAACTCTGGCGATAAATACAAAGTGACCTTTTGCTTAGTTTGCGTTTGCATATAACTCTTTAACGGTCTTACCCGGGTATGTATATCAAGTTATCGGTTCCTCTATTGGTTGTCAAGACAGTAAAACGTTTTGACGCCAATATTGTTACATTTATTTACATTTGAGGTTGAAATGCTGTTTATTGAGTGATAAATAGCTGACTACAAACCTTTGATAATTAATCAGGACTTAGGCACTCAAAACCTGAAACCTCAATAGAAATTAGCGATCGCTAATTAATGATTGCCTGAGTGGACTTATTTTTTAACTATTTGGAACGTAAGCGGATTAAAGTTGAACACCTTTCCGGTTGTAAACAACTGATATCCACAAGAGATGCCAGCGAATGACACCAGCAGAGAAAAAAGGGACACAGAGCCAATTACAACACCACTGGCAAGGAATAGAGCAATTCCTATGCCAATCAACACCCATCCCAGTTTCCGATTATCGCGCCCACCCCAATTTAGAGCTACTACACCTCCCATACACAGCAAAATTCCAGGTGTGCTGCGTAAGTAGACGCTCACATAAATACTTGTACTTAAAAATGTAACGCCCGCGAGGATTAGTCCTAAGCCAATGAGCTTGCTGGCAAGGATTACTTGTTCCTCTTCTTTGCCGATGGTAGGCGCTGTAATTTTTGTGGGTGCAGAGTTTGGCAGAGGATTTGTTGTAGCAGATGCAGACTGCTGTACCCTAAACATGAAAGTTATTTTGTCTCCCTGCCCAAGAGAAATTCTATCTCCTGGATGCAGTGGGAAAAAAACTTGAGGTTGAAGTTTTGCACCATTAATGTATGTGCCATTGGAACTGCCCAAATCGGTGATATGGTATTCATCTCCATTTATCCAAATTTGCGCGTGGATGCGAGATGCCACATCCGAATCTGGTAAGCCAGAAATATCAATATCTGGTGATTTTTGCTCGTTTGGCTTACCGATGCAAATTACAGAACGATTTGCTGGAAATTGCAAAGATTTGTTGCTTTGGCAGTGAAAAAGCTCCAAAGTTAGCTCGGCTGTTTGAGATGCACTGTGCATAAGTTGTGTGATAAAGCACTCTTTATAAGTTTCTCTACTGAGAACTCAAAAGAGAATGGTAAATATCCTGAATATTATTGAATTTTTAATCAGCGCTCTTTTGGTGCAGTTTGTTCAGCAGTTTACGGATTCGAGAATAGCTAGTAAATTGACGAAGGTATTGATCTGAGTTTCTGGTACTTCAATACAATCAGTGACTTTGGCAAAATGTGTAATGTAAATGGCTACTGCTAATAAAATTCGTAGTTGGGGGCGAAGAATTTATCGGTTTACCGCCAGCGTTAGCGGAGTTATTGCCCTGTTAATAATTTTGTGGAGTTGTACTGCAAATAATTTTAATGCTGGAGCGATCGCCTGGAAAACTTATAGTAACTCCCGTTATGGCTTTGAATTTCCATATCCGAGTAACTGGACTTCTTTAGCAGCCTCAGAAAATGGTGATGGAATTGCGTTTATTTCACCCCAGAACAAAACGGTGGAAATTCGAGGGTGGGCAAGTCAGCAGCTACCGAATTCTATTGTTACAAACCACGAATCAGAGAAAAAGCTCAAACCCAACTTTCAAACCGCCCAAGGAGTATCTGGGGTGCTGGTTGTAGAAGTTGATCAACTAGTAGGTTCAATGACACTGACATTAACTCAGAGTCAAGTGAAATACTATTGGCAAGGACGAAGCAAGAGCCAAGATTTTCAAGAATACTATCGTTTGTTTTATTACATTGCCCAGCAGTATCGAATTTTAAAGTCTTGAAAGATGGGGCATTGGGCATTGGGAATGGGTAAAGGGAAAGGGGTAAGGGGAAAAGGGGAAAGATTAAATTTATTCCTTTTCCCTTTAACCTGGTTGGTGAGCTTGCCGAACAATAACCTTTTCTCCTGCTCCTCTGCTCCCCTGCTCCCCTGCTCCCCTGCCTCCCCTGCTCCCCTGCCTCCCCTGCTCCCTAATCTCCCCACTCTCCCCAAAATCCACATCTCTCTCAGAATGATGATTAAGAGGGTACAGAAACCTGATAGATTTAGCTATCAGCGAGTAAAAACTGGTGAAGATGAAAGTCCTGGTTATTGGTGGTGATGGATATTGCGGTTGGGCAACTGCTCTTTACCTTTCCAATCGAGGTTATGAAGTTGGAATTTTAGATAGTTTGGTGCGGCGGCATTGGGATAATGAACTTGGTGTCGAAACTCTTACTCCGATCGCACTAATTCAACAACGTCTCCAGCGCTGGCAAGATTTGACGGGTAAATCTATCGATTTGTTCATCGGCGATATTACGAATTACGAGTTTCTCCATAAAACATTACAGCAATTTCAGCCAAATGCTTTGGTGCATTTTGGTGAACAGCGTTCGGCCCCATTTTCCATGATTGACCGAGAACATGCAGTTGTTACCCAGGTCAATAATGTAGTTGGGACGTTGAACTTGCTGTACGCTATGCGGGAGGATTTCCCCGACTGTCATTTGGTGAAGCTGGGGACAATGGGTGAATATGGTACACCCAATATTGATATCGAAGAAGGGTATATCACCATTGAACACAATGGACGCAAAGATACCCTACCTTATCCCAAGCAGCCCGGTTCAATGTACCATTTAAGCAAAGTGCATGATAGTCATAACATCCACTTTGCTTGCCGGATTTGGGGATTGCGGGCAACGGATTTAAATCAGGGTGTAGTTTATGGCGTCTTAACCGAAGAAACGGGGATGGACGAACTATTGATTAATCGGCTAGATTACGATGGTGTGTTTGGTACTGCACTAAACCGCTTTTGTATTCAAGCAGCAATTGGACATCCGTTAACTGTCTACGGTAAAGGTGGACAAACTCGCGGATTTTTGGATATTCGGGATACAGTACGATGTGTGGAATTAGCGATCGCTAACCCTGCCGAGGCTGGTGAATTCCGCGTATTTAACCAATTTACCGAACAATTTAGCGTCGGCGACTTGGCATTGATGGTGAAAAAAGCTGGTAACGCTATGGGATTGAAGGTAGAAATCAATCACCTAGATAATCCCAGAGTTGAAAAAGAAGAACATTATTTCAATGCTAAAAACACTAAATTGCTCGATTTAGGTTTACAGCCTCACTTGCTCTCTGATTCTCTCCTCGATTCTCTGTTAAACTTTGCTATCAAGTATCAGACGCGAGTCGATGGCAAACAAATTTTGCCTAAAGTCTCTTGGCACAGAAATTAGCGTAAACCCCAGTAAATCGTGGGTTTAAAATTGGTCGTCGTATTTTAGCACAATATGACGACCAACTATTTATTATTTATCAGGTGTATCTTCCAGCTACTACTAAATTTACTGTTTACTGTTTACTACAGTTATTTTGATTGTGCAGAATTGATTACAGAACGCGAGACAGTTTACTCTGTGTTTAATAGCAAAATGCACTCTTAAGCTGAGATTATCTGCCTGGACTGAATAGTTTTTTATGAGAATTGCCCTGTTTACCGAAACCTTTTTACCCAAGGTTGACGGCATTGTAACGCGCCTGCGCCATACTGTCGATCATCTCCAGCGCAGTGGTAATCAAGTATTGGTGATTGCCCCTGATGGAGGCATCACAGAACACAAAGGCGCTAAAGTTTACGGCGTTACTGGCTTTCCTTTGCCATTGTATCCAGAATTGAAAATGGCACTTCCCCGCCCAGCCATTGGTTACGCTTTAGAAGAGTTTAAGCCAGATATTATTCATGTCGTGAATCCGGCAGTTTTGGGTTTGTCTGGCATATTTTATAGCAAAATTTTCAAAATACCCTTAGTAGCGTCTTATCACACGCATTTACCCCAATATCTCCAGCATTACGGCTTGGGGATGCTGGAGGGTTTTCTTTGGGAACTGCTAAAAGGCGCTCATAATCAAGCAGCTTTGAATCTGTGTACCTCCACAGCAATGGTAGAGGAACTGACAGCACACGGTATTGAACGTGTAGATTTATGGCAGCGTGGGGTAGATACAGAATTATTTTACCCCGATTTAGCTAGTGTAGAGATGCGATCGCGTCTATCACAAAATCATCCAGAAAGTCCATTATTACTTTACGTGGGGCGGCTTTCTGCTGAAAAAGAAATTGAGCGCATCAAACCAATTTTAGAAGCAATTCCCGAAGCGCGGTTAGCATTGGTTGGAGATGGACCGTACCGTCAAGCATTGCAAAAACACTTTGCTGGCACAAACACTTATTTTGTTGGCTATCTTATGGGGCAAGAGTTAGGTTCTGCCTTTGCGAGTGCCGATGCCTTCATTTTTCCTTCCCGCACAGAAACACTAGGTTTAGTACTACTAGAAGCTATGGCTGCTGGCTGTCCGGTAGTAGCAGCCCGTTCCGGGGGAATTCCTGATATTGTGACAGATGGCGTAAATGGATATCTTTTTGAGCCAACAGCAGATGTTCAAGGAGCCATCGCTGCTACTGTTCGACTCTTAGAACAAAAACAACAACGAGATATCATCCGTAAAAATGCTCGCCAGGAAGCAGAAAGTTGGGGTTGGGCAGCTGCTACTAAGCAGCTACAAGATTACTATCAAAAGGTGATATTTTCTGAACAGTTGGCAAAATAAGGAAGTGGGGAGATGAGGGAGCAGGGGAGGCAGGGGAGGCAGGGGAGCAGAGGAGCAGGGGAGGATAATTAATGACAAATGACAAATGCCCCATACCCAATGCCCTATGCCCAAAATCTAAAATTCTTATGAGCGAAACAGACTCATGATATAAGCCCATTTATTTATGGGGATTATTAATTTTGAATTTTGAATTTTTAATTCGGAGCGAAGCAACGTGACACTCCCCAATCCTGGCAGCGTCTTGGCTACATTAACTGAACTGAACCAAGTTAATCGTACTCACGCCTTACTGCGTCGCGTCAAAGACTTATCTGTTAATGAATTTGTTTGCTTACTCGACTTTATAACTGCTGAATTCCAGCAATTTCTGAGAGCTATTGAACTAATCAATAATGAAGCTCTAGAAACTATGCTGGAGAAGGTGCTAGAAGCTATCACACTCAAAATTGGTCAAATTCTGCAAGCAGAACATACAGCCATTTTTTTAGTTGACTATGACAAAGGTCAACTGTGGTCAAAAGTTCCTCAAGATAATACCCAAAAATTCTTAGAAATTCGTACCCCCATTACAGTGGGTATTCCTGGTCATGTTGCCAGTACAGGTCAATATCTAAATATATCTGAAACTTATACTCACCCCTTATTTAGCCCAGAACTCGAAAAACAAATGGGCTACAAAATTCATAATATTTTATGTATGCCCGTTATCAGTAGCAAAAATCAGACTGTAGCGGTAGTGCAACTGGCAAATAAAACCGGGAATGTTCCGTTTAATCATGATGATGAAGAACGTTTTCGAGACTTTGCCGCTTCGATTGGTATTATCCTGGAAAGCTGCCAATCTTTTTATGTAGCAGCTCGCAATCAAAGAGGCGCAACGGCTTTGTTGCGGGCAACTCAGACACTGGGGCAAAGTTTGGATTTAGAAGCAACTTTGCAGATAGTCATGGAGCAAGCTCGAATTTTAATGCAAGCAGACCGCAGCACATTGTTTTTATATCGGAAAGAGATGAGTGAACTCTGGACGAAAGTTGTAGCGGCAGCAGATGGCACAAACTTGATAGAAATTCGCATTCCCGCTAACCGTGGCATTGCTGGCTATGTGGCTTCTACTGGTGAAGCATTAAATATTTCCGATGCCTACAAAGACCCCCGTTTTGACCCAACTACAGATAGAAAAACTGGGTATGTAACTCGTAATATCCTGTGTTTGCCAGTATTTAATTCGGCAAATGAATTGATTGGCGTTACGCAATTAATTAATAAACAACAAGGCAGTTTTACTGCTTCTGATGAAGAGTTTATGCGGGCTTTTAATAATCAGGCAGGAATTGCCTTAGAAAATGCTCGTCTGTTTGAAAATGTGCTGTTAGAAAAACAGTATCAAAAAGATATTTTGCAAAGTCTGTCAGATGCGGTGATTTCTACAGATATGGCAGGACAGATTGTCACAATTAATGATGCCGCACTAGAGTTACTGGGTTGTCCGATAAAAGACGCTGATAGCAAGAACAACAAGCTTTTGTGGGAACAAAACTTGATTGGTCGCCTTGTGTGGGAAGTTGTGCCGATTGAAAATCTGCAAATGCGGCTGGAAGATAGTTTAAAAACTGGAGCTAAACATTATGTACCAGAACAAAGTTTGATAGTGGGACTTTATCAAGTAGTGAGTGCTGTTAGCGATAGCGGGGTGTTTAGCCCGTGCCGAGTACTGCCTGAAACTCAGCACTCAATTTTAGCAGTTCGCGATCGCACTAACTCTGATATTTTCATTCCCTGGAATCAACCTCTGACTCCCCAATCTGAGTTTCTCACTTCTAATAAGGTACAAATATTAGAGCGCAATATTAATCTTACTGTTAATCCCCTGACTAACCCAGAAGGCGGTGTACGTGGTGGTTTAGTGGTTTTAGAAGACATTACTCAGGAAAAACGGATGAAAACTACCATGTCTCGCTACCTAACGCCCCATGTCGCTGAACAAGTTATGGCTTTGGGGGAAGATGCTTTAATGGTAGGCGAACGGAAGGAAGTAACCATTTTGTTTTCCGATATCCGGGGTTACACAACACTTACAGAAAATCTCGGTGCAGCTGAGGTGGTATTGCTGCTCAATCAGTATTTTGAAACGATGGTAGAGGCGGTTTTTAATTACGAAGGCACTCTCGATAAATTCATTGGGGATGCTTTAATGGCGGTATTTGGTGCGCCGTTACCATTGACAGAAAATCATGCCTGGAGGGCTGTGCAGTCAGCGTTAGATATGAGACGACGCTTAGAAGAATTTAACCAACGGCGAATTATCCAGGCACAGCCGCGAATTCGTATTGGCATAGGGATTAGTTCTGGGGATGTGGTTTCGGGCAATATTGGTTCCCGCAAACGGATGGATTATACCGTAATTGGAGATGGTGTAAATTTAAGTTCGCGTTTGGAGGCGATAACTAAGGATTACGGTTGTGATATTGTTTTAAGCGAATTTACTTATCAATTGTGCAGCGATCGCATTTGGGTGCGCCAGTTAGATAAAATTCGAGTTAAAGGGAAACATCAGGCTGTTAATATCTATGAGTTAATTGGCGATCGCAACACTCCCTTAGATGCCAACACTCAAGAGTTTTTATTTCACTATCATACTGGACGCTCGGCTTATTTATCGCGCAACTTCTCACAAGCGATCGCCTGTTTTGAAGCCGCCAAATGCATTCAACCCCAAGATCAAGCTGTTGATATCCACCTAGAACGTGCGCGTAATTATCAACAAACCCCTCCTCCAGAGTCCTGGGATGGTGTCTGGACAATGCTTTCTAAGTAGCCCATTAGTTATTAATCATCCTTCTCCCGTCCAATTCTCTGCGTCTTGCCTTTAACTTTCAGCCTTTCCCTGGTCATCCTGAAACGGGTCTTCGCCAATTCCTAGTTCTTTTTTTGAGCGTTTCAACTGTTTCCATAGATCCTTTATTTGTTCGTAAGCTGCACCTGGAGGTAGTTTTCCACCTGTCTCTAAGTTGCAAATGTAGCTTACTCGTTGGGCAAATTCCTGTAAATTTGCATTAAAAACCAAGTTTTCTGGCTTTACCTGACCGTAGTAGCGACCACGAGGGAAGAGAAAATCATCCTTGTTCACTATTTTGTTCTCCAAGTTCTTCAACTCTCCTTCTGTTTGAATCTCTAAAGCTCTATCACTAGCTTACCTAATCTTCTTTTTGTCAATCTGGGATAAATCTACTCATCCAACTCCTTTTTGAATTGGTGATGCAGAAATTGCTTAATTTAGATTTTGATACTAGAGGATAAAGTTTAAAATACTTTTGTGATAAATGTTACCAAAAAAGTTACTGCCAAAGTAATTTAGAGAGAATATTTGATTTTCCTCCCAGTTATCAATTTATCTCATCTTAATTGATCAAATTTCAATTGTAATTAACTTTGGTTGAAACCTTGAGGTACAAATTATTAAAATATATTTGTAGGTCTTAGTCAAGTTTTATTCGTAAAAATAATTACATTTTTTTAAGTAAATTTACTTAAGTATACTATACATCCAAGTCAATTGTCCTCTATTAAAAGTTAGAGATTCAGTTTTTCATCTTTGGCTACTGAGCAGTCAGCAAGAAAAGGAATTGAGCATTGGTTTATTCTTTTTCACTGCTCCTACTCTTTTATCTTACTTTGCGCTTCTGCCCAATTATTGCAGCTTTACTTCCTCTTCAATCAATCACCAATGGCTAATAGTTATTGACCCACCTTTGATCTTAAGCAGCGAATTCAAACTGTTACGACAAAAGAGGAGGGCACTCGTTTGTCCCTTGGCGCTAGCCTCTCTTTTGGGAGAAACTGCGCGTAGTTTGCTTCCCTGTGAAAGTACAAGTCTGCAAAGCCGCGCAACGCAGTGCCTCCTAAAGCTATCGTTTTCTGCTTTTTACAGTTACTCACCTGCTCAACTCCCGCCTAAGACCTTATGTTCATAGGAGGTCGTTTATAATCGCACTTTAAATCACAGCTTCTTGGCGTTGACAATCAAAAACAACCATGTAAGAAGCATTTGGTGTTTCCTGATAAAGATGCCGCATATAGCCATCGGCATCAGAACGGCTGCGGAAGCGAGCAACAATTTCCCGTTGGGTATTAGGAAGTAGACGAGCGATCGCCCAAGAATTAAGACGTTCTTTATAGGCAATAGCTTGATTGTCTGATTTGGAAGCTGTGTTATCCGTATTTTCTGGCATAATTATGTTAACCGTATGAAGTTTAATCAAGTGCGTTAATTAGTTTCTAGGTAGGAATGCACTAACCCTTTTTTTTATGCTGCTGCCACCTTGTTATTCGATTATTTATAAATTGTCAACACTGAGCGCTATATTTTAGACCAATTGAGTTGGAATTTTCAGGTAGCGATGAATCTCAAATCCTTAATTTGCAATTGTTTCCAGGACACAACAATGCTCAAGCAGAAAGTTTAGCAATTATTGGGTTTGCATTATTTATATGCATACACATAAGTAAAGTCCGCATCAGTGGTAAAATCATCCTCAATGTCTGAAAACATACTATTAAAAGCTTAATAAAAAAAGAACAATAACCTACGTAGAATTTAATGGGTGCGGACACACTCTTAATTTTTCTATCGTGCGAGCAGTAAAGCTACATTGCAGGCATTTACATTTTTTATAGTTAGTTTAGAGTACTTATTAATAGTTTGTTTAAATACTAAAAAATGAATATTTTCGGAGGTTTAACTATAAGTTTAAAAACAAAGATATAGAGCAATTGTTTAATTCAAAATATCTTGACTAATTACCATAAAATAGTTAATATTTTTCGGTAATTTATATGAATGACAATGGACACACCATTTGTAACATCAATAATTCAAAAAGTAGCGGATAAAATAGGAGCGGTAGTTTTAGTAGACCCAGAATGCACCTTTGTAGGACTGATTACATTTAAAAACGGCAATAAAACCTTTTTTCGTAACAGCAGGTTTAGTATTAATTCTTCTGGTTCAACGGCAATAGCTAAAGATAAAGGAGTTTCAAACTTTTTTCTGAATAAATTTGGCTATAAAGTTACTGAAGGCAAAACATTTTTTAGTGAAGAACTATGTGAAGAAATAGCTAATTCCAGGAATATAGATGCAGGATTTTATTATGCTAAAGAGTTAGAATTTCCTGTAATTATCAAGCCGCTCAATCTCAGCCAAGGAACATTTGTTACAAAGGTTCACAACAAACAAGAATATTATCAAGCAGCTAAGAAAATCTTGCAAAAAACCTCAGTATTTATTGTTGAGCGATTTTATAGTGGCAATGACTATAGAATCGTAGTGCTTGATGATGAAGTAGTTTCGGCATATCAAAGAATTCCCTTATTTATAATGGGGGATGGTCAATCTACTATTTTGGAACTTATGCAACAAAAACAGGAAAATTTTATCAAAAATGGTAGAAAAGAAATTATAGATTTTGAAGATTATAGAATCAAAAAAAACTTGCGAAGACGGAAACTAAATTTTAATACTGTTATACCCAAGAATAATATAATCTATCTTTTAGACAATGCAAATTTATCGACTGGAGGCGAGGCAGTAGACTTTACTGAAAATATTCATCCTGATTTTCAAAAATTAGCAATAAGTATCACAAAAGATATGGAATTGAGATTAGCAGGTGTGGATATTCTTACTAATGATATAACTTCGCCAATGGAAGATTATACGATCATTGAAGTAAACAGCGCTCCTAGCTTAAGTCACTATGCTTCATTTGGTGAAGTTCAGACAAAAAGAGTAGAGAATTTATATCTCAAAGTTCTCAAAGCACTTGAAAATGAGAATAACAGAGAAAAATGTTGATTTTAACTGGAAACGGAGCAAGAGTTGCTCCGCTCTAGGTATCTCTTCACAAATCTTTATTTAGTAAGGATTCAAATTCCGCTTGTAAGGCGGTCATATCCGCCAATCTTGTAACTAGTAAATTATCTTTACCAGCATCACTTAAACGTACTTTCCAATAACGAATACTGTCTGAGTTGTTCAACCAAAATTGAATCACGGTATCTACCACTTGATCAAGGTTCCAACCCCACTTTGCTGGAACTGATTCCACCGATTCTAGAAAGGTATCTAGTGTACATGTATGCATTCCCAAGTATTCTATGCCTTGGTGGGGTGGTTTTTGCCCATTTTGCTGTTGGCAATCAAAAAACTGCAAAAGTGGAGATACTCCGACAATATCAAAAGTGTATTTCATGCCAGTACTCCCAATTTTAAATTATTTGTAGGAAAAATTTAGTTACTTCTAAAATAACGTCTGGAAAGGAACTAAAACATCTAGAAAAAGTATTGGTTTGGTCTATATCATAGGCATTAAACTTCACTCATAAATTAGCACTCAATGCTTGTTAGTGCTAATTTTTATTCGAGAATTTAATTGATTATTAAAGAGTTTCAGGCATGAATTAAGGGATGTATGTATTTTTAATAATTATTTAATTAATTACCTGGCGGCTTGTAAAAGCTTGATCTTGCCTAAGTGGATGTTTTAAGGCTTGTCAATATCTGAGACGGGGAGCAATACTTTTCGGGTTTTGGGGGAAAGGGGAAAGGGAAAGGTTTTAATTCACCTTTCCCCTTTACCCTTTAACCTTTTCCCAGACCAAAGGAGAGATTGTTAGGCTTATCCGAAAAGTATTGAGAAGGGGAGTGGAGAATAGGGATTAATGTAGTTCAATTACTTGAAAAGCACTATAAATTGCTTGGTAGTGCAGTTTTGAAAGTGTCACTCACTATACTCGCCTTTTGATTGAAGCAGTGATAGGATTCAGTTGTGTGAGGAGCAAGTTAAAAATAAAAAGCGTCTGGGGTGGAAACACGGCAACACTCCCAGGCGCTTTTTAGTTGGTATACAGAAAATTGACAACGAAGTTCAAAATCCAAAATTCATTAAGTAGCGCCAAATTCAGCTTGTAAAGCTTCATCGTTATTGTCAGCGATCGTTGCGACAATGGTAATTAGCCGAGACACTTCGCCAGGAGATAGTTCTGCTAAGGTGCGTGTCGATATTACAACCACGCGGTTTTCAATAATACCAAAACGTGCTTCAAAAGTGCTGGAGCAGTTTAACTCCAAAAGATAGCGCATCAACTTAGGTTCGTCTTTAGCGGGTAAATTTAGTACTGTAGACCAAACCGTTATAGTGTCTTCATCGGTTGTGCCGTTGAGTTGGACAAATACTTCTACACTTCCGTACTTAAACTTCCAGAGATAACCACCCTCTGGAGTGTGGCTAACCATCGCACTATCATCTTGTTCTAAAGAATCGATGACATTTTCAATTACCTCCACATGGTTAATGCTTGTCGTTTCGGCGACTAACTCATTAATGGATTCGTTACTAGTTAGGGTTTCTGGGTAGCTTGTCATACAGATTTTTTCTCAACATACTCGCTGTTTTATCTACACATACTTTATAACTTGTGGACGCAGTTAGTTTGAGCTTCCTTTTGGTCTACTTTCCAAATATAGGAGGAGACCACTTCGACTACGCTCAGTGACCGGGGGCAGGGGGCAGGGGGCCACTTCGACTACGCTCAGTGACCGGGGGCAGGAGTAAAACTATTACTGTTCGTAGCATTCACGCTTGTCATGATGTCCTAACCTATGTGACTACGGCTATATCTAATACCAATTCACTAAAATAATGAGACAGATGCAAACCCCGAAAGCCTTACTAATTCTGACTTTTTTAATTTTGAATTTTTAATTTTGAATTTTGAATTGGTATAAAGTGTGGGACTACGATCGCATTCTAAAACTAGAGTATTTTGTCTACATCAGAAAAATTAGCTGGAAGCCGAAAACGTTCCTCCCGCCACAATTCGGGATGGTGGCGGGAGGAAGAAAGAATTATTCTGGAAAAAATCAATAGACGGTTAGCTTAACCTACGTCATCATGGGCAAAACGGTTAAAGAGGAAGTCTAGGGCGTAGTTACGCAGTTGGTAGTATTGTGGGTCTTCCATGATGCGGGCGCGATCGCGGGGACGAGAAAAAGGAATTTCCATGACTTCACCAATTTTCGCATGAGGCCCGTTGGTCATCATTACCAATTTGTCTGCTAAAAATAGTGCCTCGTCGATGTCGTGGGTAATCATCAGCACTGTACAACGGTTATCACCCCAAATTTTCAGCAATTCTTCTTGTAATTCTTCTTTGGTGATCGCATCCAGCGCCCCAAAAGGTTCATCTAAAATTAAGATTTTGGGACGGATCGCTAAAGCACGGGCGATAGAAACTCTTTGTCTCATCCCGCCGGACATTTGCATTGGTTTCTTTTCCATCGCATCAGCCAGCCCCACCATTGCTAAATGATCGCGGACGATCGCTCTTTTTTCGGCTTGTGGTTTGTTGGGATAAACGGCGTTAACAGCTAAGTAAATGTTTTCAAAAGCAGTCCGCCAAGGTAACAGTGCATAGTTTTGGAAGACAACCATTCTGTCTGGGCCTGGTTGGGTAATGGGTTCTCCTTCTAGTAAGACTTGGCCGGAGGTGGGAAAGTTAAAACCAGATACCATATTTAGAAGTGTCGATTTGCCACAGCCAGAGTGACCGATGACGCAAATAAACTCGCCCTGTTCGACGTTGAGGTTAACGCCGTCGAGTACGGTGAAGGGGCCTTGCTTTGTGGGGTAGACTTTGGTAACGTCTTTAATTTCTAAAAAAGGTCTGCGGTTGGTGGTTGCACTGACGAATGGTTTTCCTAGTGTGGTTGTAGCTGTCGAGTTGCGGTTTTGCATGGTATTTGGTATTTGGGGATTAAAAAGCTTAATGTAGGCGATGTGCAAATGAATATTTTGAACTCTCTCCAAACCTCTCTCCTTTTAGGAGAGAGGCTTTGAATTTTCCCCCTTCCCTACAAGGAAAGGGGGTAGGGGGTTAGGTCTTTTATTGATTTTTCCACATAACGTGAAAAATTAGATTGTTAATGAAGTTCAAAGGCTCATTAATGAGGTTCAAAGACTCATTAATGAGGTTCAAAGACTCTTTAATGAAGTTCAAAGACTCATTAATGAGGTTCAAAGACTCTTTAATGAGGTTCAAAGGCTTATTAATGAAGTTCAGAGGCTCATTAATGAGGTTCAGAGACTCATTAATGGAGTTCAAAGACTCATTAATGAGGTTCAGAGACTCATTAATGAGGTTCAGAGACTCGCGCGTGATGTGTTACTGTTTGCACTTCCTCTTTCTTTCACTATTCTTTTTATGAGGCAAGTCTCCTTCTCGGTGCATCTAGAACAACTTCCGCGACTGAAAAATCACGTTTAATTTTCAAGCTGTTGAGATAAGCGATCGGATCGTCGGCGTTAAAGGGAGTACCATCGAACAGTTTGATCGGTTGGCGAATATAGCTAATATCCAAACCTAATTCTCGTGCGGCGGTACTAAAAACACGCACGCGACATACTCGTTCAACTACTTCTACCCAATTTCTGGGGAAGGGAGTATCACCCCAACGTGCCAATTGACTCATAATCCAAATTTGTTCGGTGCGGCTGGGGCGGTTAATGGCAGACTCAGAATAAAACTGATGATGGGCATAGTCTTGTAACGGATGGTCTAAGTCACAGGTGAGACTATCTGGATCTTCAAGTTGAATGTATTCTAAATCAGTGCTGACGTACTCTCGCCCTGCTAAAATATGGCGAATTTCTTGGGCATTATCGGGATTTGCACAATACACGCAAGCTTCTAATAATGCTTTGGTTAAGGCGATATGCGTATTTGGATAATTTTCTGCCCAATCTTCGCGCACACCAAGAACTTTACCGGGATGTCCGAACCAAACTTCTAAGTCGGTAGCGATGGTAAAGCCGACATTTTCCACGGCGGCGCGGTAGTTCCAAGGTTCGCCGACGCAGTAACCATCGATGCTTCCGGCTTGTAAGTCGGCTACCATCTGCGCTGGGGGAATGGTCTTCATATCCACATCGGTGTCGGGGTCAATTCCACCAGCTGCTAGCCAGTAGCGCAGTAGCAAGTTGTGCATAGATGCGGGATGCACTACTCCCATTGTGTGCCTTTGATCGCGAGTGGAAAGCAGATATCTTTTAAAATCTGATAAGGTTTGCACGCCTCGGTCATAAAAGCGTTTTGCTAAGGTGATAGCGTTACCGTTGCGAGTCATGGTGAGGGCACTAACAACGGGCAGAGGTTGGTTATTATTTCCTCCTAAAGTTAGCCACATCGGCATCCCTGAAGGCATTTGAGCGGCATCCAAATAACCGCCAGTCATGCCATCGACGATACCCCGCCAGTTGCTTTCCCGCACCAGGTTAACTTCATCTAAACCATGCTTGAGAAAGAAGCCTTTTTCTTTAGCAACTGCTAAGGGGGCGCAAGCGGTAAGAGGTAAAAAGCCAATTTCTAGGTTAACTTTTTCCAATCCATGACGGGCAACGTCGGCAGTTTTCCGCGCCCGAATTTTTTTGATGCGTTTTTGCTGATTGAGGAAGTAAATCATCTCACTCCGCAAGCTGTAGTAGCTGGGATGTTCTACTACTTCCATCCGCTTGCGGGGTCTGGGAATATCTACTTCTAAGATGTCACCAATTTTAGATTCGGGGCCGTTGGTTAACATCACGATTCTGTCAGATAATAGCACCGCTTCATCGACATCATGTGTCACCATCACGGCGGTAACTTGATTTTCTTCGCAGATTTGCATGAGTTGTTCTTGCAAATTGCCGCGTGTGAGTGCATCTAATGCGCCAAAGGGTTCATCTAGCAGCAGTAATTTCGGACGAATTGCTAAGGCGCGGGCGATCGCAACTCGCTGCTTTTGTCCACCTGATAACATTCCCGGTTGTTTATCAGCATGGGGACGCAAACCCACCATATTTATATGTTTTTCGACAATGGCGTTGCGTTCATCTGCGGGTAAACCCTTCATTACCGAGTCCACGGCAAGGGCAATATTTTCTCTGACTGTCCGCCAAGGTAATAGCGAATAATTTTGGAACACCACCATCCTGTCTGGGCCGGGTTTGGTGATTTTTTGTCCTTCGAGAGTGACAAGACCTTCAGTAGGCAAATCCAAACCCGCAATCATATTTAATAAGGTGGATTTACCGCAACCGGAGTGACCAATCAAAGAAACGAATTCTCCTTTTTTAATTTGGAGATCGATTCCTTTAAGGGCGATATATTTGCCACCACCAGTTAATTCAAAAACTTTTTCAATTTGGTCAACAGCTACGAACATACTTATTTTTCCTTTGTTATTTGTCTTTTGTTATTTGTCTTTTGTCTTTGGTATGTTGTCATTAGGTCGTGTTTTCAAATCTCTCTTTAAGCACCTTAGTCTTTGAAGATCCCCCCAACCCCCCTTAAAAAGGGGGGCTTTTAGAGTTTCTTTTCCCCCCTTTTTAAGGCAGGCTTTTAGAATTTATTTTCCCCCCTTTTTAAGGGGGGTTAGGGGGGATCTTCGAGTTTGAAAACAGTCCCTAGTCTTTAGTTTTTTACAAATGACCAATGACCAATGACTAATGACTAATGACTATTTCTGTTCTGCTGGTAAAATCTTGTTTTGCAGCCAGCCCATCGCTTTATCTAGAAGCAACCCAACAACGCCGATATAAACTAGAGCTAAAATCACTTCGCTGACGTTGTTATTTTGATAAGCGTCCCAGATAAAGAAGCCGATGCCGACAATACCGGACATGACGATTTCGGCGGCGATAATCGCTAACCAAGCTAAACCGATCGCAATTCTCAAGCCGGTAAAAATGTAGGGTAATGCCGCAGGAATCAAAATATTGGTGAAATATTCTTTGCGGCTAAGTTGCAGAACTTTGGCGACGTTGTTGTAATCTTGAGGAATTTGGGTAACGCCGACAGCAGTGTTAATTAAGATGGGCCAAATGGCGGTGATGAAAATTACGAATAAGGCGGCTGGTTCGTTTTGTCGTAAAGCTGCTAAAGAAATCGGAACCCAAGCTAGAGGTGGTACTGTCCGCAGTAGTTGAAAGATGGGGTCTAAAGCTTTGGACATGGTTTTATTTACCCCAATCAAAATGCCCAAAGCAATACCAACGATCGCAGCTAGGGTATAACTGATGGCGACTCGTTGCAGACTAGCGAGAATCTGCCAAAATAGACCTTTATCAATGCCACCTCGGTCATAAAATGGCCAGAAAATCAACACCCAAGTGTCTTGAATAACCTGTATTGGCCCTGGTAATGTGGCTCCTGGAATCCAAGCGAAAAGTTGCCAGATAACGAGGAAAATGGCGATGGCGATCGCTGGTGGTATCAGGTCAGGAAATTGCTTTTTCAGGCTGGATATAAAGCTATTATTCAATTTAGGGCTTGCAGGGCGTTTTTGAGCTATTGTCATGATGTTGTATTCTCCGCAAATTTTATTTGTTATTTGTATTAGACGCGATTCATCGCATCTCTAAATATTGACCTTCTTAATTTGCAAATTCTTCAAATATTCTTCTGGTTTATCGGGGTCAAATTTGATGCCATCAAAGAACTGTTCTACACCACGGGATGTGTTTGTCGGAATATCAGCAGCAGCAATGCCAGCTTCTTTAGCAGCTTCTTTCCAAATATCTTCACGGTTGACTTTGTTGATCAGTTCTTTAGCTTTGGCAGCATTATTATCAATGTAATCTTTTGGTAAGAATCCCCAGCGAACGTTTTCAACTATGAACCATAAATCATGACTCTTGTATGGATAAGAAACATTACCTTTTTCATCTTTCCAGTAATAAGCAGCCATTGATTTATCGTCAATTTTCCGGCCATCACCCATGTCATACTTCCCTTGGTATGGATCTGCCAGTATTTCAGGTGAAGGAAGATTGAAATAATTTCGTCCAGCCAAAATTTGAGCCGCTTCTTTGCGGTTATCAAAATTATCTAGCCACTTTTGGGCTTCCATTATTCCTTTTAAAATTGCTTTGGTAGCCTTGGGATTTTTATCAACCCAATCGCCTCTCATCGCGAGGTATTCTTCAGGATGATTCTTCCAAATTTCTGCGGTTAATGCTGCTAAGTAGCCGATTTTGTCTTGCACCAGACGATAAGGCCAGGGGTCGCCTGTACTAAAGGCATCCATTGTTCCTGTTTTCATGTTGGCTACAGTTTGCGCTGCTGGTACTGTGAGCAATTTCACATCGGCATCTGGATCTAAGCCGCCTGCTGCTAACCAGTAGCGAATCCATAAATCTTGGTTGACGTGGGGAAAGGTAAATGCAGCTGTGAAGGGTGTTGAAGATTTTAATTCCTTAAACAAAGACTTAGAACTGGCGAGTTGTAAGCTAATACCTTTGCCTTGGTGCTTGTTGGCGATCGCAATTCCATTTCCATGTGTAATTAATTGACATAATACATACATGGGTATTTTTTGATTGCCTTTGGTAATTAAACCTTCTGTAATTAAATGTGGCATTGGCATCTGCCATTGACCGCCATCTATACCACCACCGGCAGAACCAATTTCTACGTTGTCTCTGGCTGAACCCCAAGAAGCTTGTTTGGAAAGGTCAACATTAGTCATGCCATACTTGGCAAAAAATCCTTTTTCTTTAGCAATAATTAAAGGAGCCGCTTCTACAATGGGAATATACCCCAGCTTGACTGTAGTCGTTTCTGGCGTTTGTTCAGAACTAATATTAGCAACCGACTGAGCAGTTGGCTGTGCTTTCGTGCTTCCACCAGTCAGGTTTTCAGGGGGATTACCCAAACAGCCTTTGAGTAATACAGCACTTGCAGATACTCCGGCTGTGAAAATGAATTTGCGGCGAGAAATTTGATTAAAAAATTCTGTCATAAATATCTCCTGAAAACGTGAATGTTATTTTTTATAGCTATGACAATTTAGGCAAAAAACGTTATGTTTATTGCACTATTAATGATTAATCAAGCTATATTTGCCCACGCGATCGCAGCCATTTCATCACTGATACGGCTACTTATACAAAAACTCGGCTAATTCATTTGCTCTGCTTTTCTACTGTGATGCAGAGGTATCATTCACCTTGTTGAAAATAGTTTACAGCCTTTGAAGCTGAATTTGTTAACTCCGAGTCTGGATTTAGTAAACAAATATTAGATTGGATGTATAAGTAAAAATTTATAGATTCTTCTGAAATATAGGAATACTTTTTAATATATAAATTCTTATTTATGAATACTATTGTATTTAATTTATGAATTCTTATTTCACTTCTTTTGTAACTTAATTATACTAGTATTTTGTGGTATATAAGTTTTTATTTATGAGAATGATAAGAATCTTACAGCAGTTTTCATTTGCATGAAGTACAAAACTACAGGGTTTGAGCCAGGGAACAGGGCACAGGGGGCAGGAGGTAGAAACTCTTTATATAGGAATCCGGTTTGATTACTGAAATCACTTGGCTTAGTAGGCAATAGACAAAAGGCAATAGGTTAAAGGCAATAGGCAAGAGGATTTCATGGTATCGTGGGAGCGACTGATGGACTAACTAAGCTTGCAATAGGCACTCATGCAATAGGCAAGAGGATTTCAGAAGATTAAGGTATACCGATTTTTTTTCACGCAATCAAATATGAGTCCTATATATGTTGTGTGGATAGCAATTCTCTGTGAAACTGCACAGAGAGTTGGCATAAGCCATCTTATATCATGTCCGCCAAATTACCCATAATAAAAGAACCTCACCCCCAACCCCTCCCCGCTCTTCGGGAGGGGAGACAAAGGACAGCTTTGGCGGGGTGGGGTTCTTCGGGTTTAATAAGCAATCAGGCGGACATGATATTACTTATTATTGGGTTTGAGTGAAATTCTGTGAGTTATTTAATCTACGTTTTTGACAAATTTTTTGACCCCAAAAATAAAAAATTATCTTTTCGTTATAAAAGCTTATTTTTAAACACTTTTATCAAATACCCAAAAGTATCCAACTGCACATATTGACTAGGCTCAATAATTTTATTGACTAGCAACCTGTAAGGGCGTAACTTATGACTATTAAAGGTTTTAAGGATAATGTTCTATTAAATAGATAAATAATTTGAGATTCGGCAAATTAATTAGTGAGATGTATGTTATGGTTTTTATAGGAATCAAAACGAGTGAAAGCACAAAAAGACTTCAAGACAAGTTTGAGGCAAGCTCAAGAAAGTTTTTTTGCTCTGGTAAGTCCACTTCAATTAGCTACATCTTTTTGTAACGAAAATCTAAAACTAGATTGAGTAGGATAGTAGCCTTTGCAACAACTTGAAGTCAATCAAAATTTATCTGGGTATGAGCCAATAAGAGTTGGCTAACCTAGCTAGAGCATTACCCGCCAAAGGCAATTACTCTTGGAGTCTGGGAAGAAAGACTCTTAGTACAGCCTGACAAATCCATAGAAATACAGAATATTTACTAACTTAGTCTTGCGGGAGCAAACATTTTCAACCGCGAATTAAGTTGAAGCAGTTGCTGATTTTTGGAACGAAAACTTCAAGCAACATGGTGTCGTTCCCTAATTTTCAGGAATTTAACCATACTGTCAAAAGTCGCGAAGATATTGTCTAAGTCAAAGTCTTAGGGGTTGTCTGTGCAGGCATTATATTACTGCACCTGTAACTGCTACTTTTAGGCTGAAATTTATCTTGCTGCATCAATCACGAAACGAGAAGCGCTATAGATGTTCTTGGCAACTTGACATCAGCAAAATCAGAAAAGTTGTAACGACCATTTAAGAGTGGATTGCAATTTGGTTGGTTGTGTGGTTCAGGGAACAAATCTGCGTTCATTTGAATTCCTGCTGTAACCACTCTTGAGGCTTGAGCAACCATTTGGGATTCTGTTGCAACAACTGATAATGCTGAAGTCAAAGTTTTAAAGGCTTCGTTATTAGGAAATAGAGATTTCTCTATTCCTTAAGCCATCGCTTCGTGGGTAAATATGTTCTGATTTTAACTGTTTTTGCCAGGGTGTGATGTCTAGCAAAAAGCTGCTATGCGTCAACGCCAACAGGCTCTACTTCCCAATGACACCAAGGGTAAACAACTACATCAAGCTTACAATCCAATACGGTTCGGATAAGCATTTTTCATTTTCTTTGTGGTCTGGGGAATGGGTTTGCAGGTATTGGGTAAAGGATGTATTCAAAACCTTTCCCCTTTAACCGAACCGTATTGGCTTACAACCCATCAACTAAATTATTGTAGGAAACACAACCATGACTGACGAAAAGATTAGACAAATAGCTTTCTATGGTAAAGGCGGTATTGGTAAATCTACCACCTCTCAAAATACGCTTGCAGCAATGGCTGAAATGGGTCAACGCATTTTAATTGTTGGTTGCGATCCTAAAGCTGACTCTACCCGTTTGATGCTGCACAGTAAAGCTCAAACAAGTGTTCTGCAATTGGCTGCTGAACGCGGCGCTGTAGAAGATATTGAACTCGAAGAAGTAATGCTGACTGGTTTCCGCGATGTACGTTGTGTGGAGTCAGGCGGCCCTGAGCCTGGTGTGGGTTGCGCTGGTCGTGGTATTATCACCGCTATCAATTTCTTAGAAGAAAACGGTGCTTACAAAGATGTTGATTTTGTAAGTTACGACGTTTTGGGAGACGTTGTGTGCGGTGGTTTCGCTATGCCTATCCGCGAAGGCAAGGCACAAGAAATCTACATCGTTACCTCTGGTGAAATGATGGCGATGTATGCAGCTAACAACATCGCTCGTGGTGTTCTCAAATATGCTCACACTGGCGGCGTGCGCTTGGGTGGTTTGATTTGTAACAGCCGTAACGTTGACCGGGAAATCGATCTTATCGAAACCTTGGCAAAACGTTTGAATACCCAAATGATTCACTACGTACCTCGTGACAACATTGTACAACACGCAGAATTGCGCCGGATGACTGTTAACGAGTATGCACCTGACAGCAATCAAAGTAACGAATATCGCATACTGGCTAAAAAGATCATCGACAACGACAAACTCGCCGTTCCTACCCCCATTGAAATGGAAGAGTTAGAAGAGTTGTTGATTGAATTCGGTATCCTTGAAAGCGACGAAAATACTGCAATGCTGGTTGGTAAAACTGCTACTCAAGCACCTGTAAAGTAGTACTAATCAAATAGTGGTCTAGGGTGGGCAAGCTAGCCCACCCTTTCCCCAATTTTTGCAGGAGATAAGATAGGCTCTTACAAGCGCTCACATAGACATTGGATAGGGATTTTGATGAATTGCAATGCTGTGGTGAAATCGTGCTTTCTGGTAGCACGGTTGGGTTTCAATCCCTAATAGGGATTTTGATGAATTGCAATTTTGACAGATTCCTTCTAAATCAGTTTTATTTTGGTTTCAATCCCTAATAGGGATTTTGATGAATTGCAATCTAGGCATTTTTATGATTACCTTCCAAAAATGATGTTTCAATCCCTAATAGGGATTTTGATGAATTGCAATGAAGCACCGATACGCATAGCATCGTTAATTGGGATGTTTCAATCCCTAATAGGGATTTTGATGAATTGCAATAATCCCAATTTCATTTACTGTTATCGCGCTCATTTGTTTCAATCCCTAATAGGGATTTTGATGAATTGCAATCACAGCACCAGGTAGAATACCGCAAGTGAGGTGTTTCAATCCCTAATAGGGATTTTGATGAATTGCAAAGTGTAGAAGTTTTGCCACTTCCAGCTTTAGCATCGTTTCAATCCCTAATAGGGATTTTGATGAATTGCAATTAAAAATGATTGCGAATTAATCAATAATTTATTGTTTCAATCCCTAATAGGGATTTTGATGAATTGCAATACGTATACTACATAGTTGTTATTTATTCCCGTATGGTTTCAATCCCTAATAGGGATTTTGATGAATTGCAATGAGGACGAAGCATTGCAAAAGAACCGCGCTCTTTGTTTCAATCCCTAATAGGGATTTTGATGAATTGCAATATTGAATTTGCATCAAGAAATGAATACAAAGAATCAGTTTCAATCCCTAATAGGGATTTTGATGAATTGCAATGATAAGCAAATATTCAATATTTTTAATTCATTTTCTAGTTTCAATCCCTAATAGGGATTTTGATGAATTGCAATACCACTGGAGGTAATGGGCGAGGCAAAAATTCAAGTTTCAATCCCTAATAGGGATTTTGATGAATTGCAATATGTAGATGAAAATGGTGAAGTTCACCAAGCATCGTTTCAATCCCTAATAGGGATTTTGATGAATTGCAATACTTGAGGAAATCCGAGAGCGAAAGCAGCGTCAACGTTTCAATCCCTAATAGGGATTTTGATGAATTGCAATCTGAGAAATTACCTTGTTTAGCCACCTCATGAATAGTTTCAATCCCTAATAGGGATTTTGATGAATTGCAATTTAAGCAAGGTAGTAAAAGTCTCTCGAATAATACCGTTTCAATCCCTAATAGGGATTTTGATGAATTGCAATCAATATGAATCCTCAAACCCCCCACCAGATTGCAGTTTCAATCCCTAATAGGGATTTTGATGAATTGCAATTTTAAATTATGGAAAATATTAATTTGGAATTTATGCCAGGTTTCAATCCCTAATAGGGATTTTGATGAATTGCAATCTCTTCTGTTACCTCAAATCTGATGCTGTTGATTTGTTTCAATCCCTAATAGGGATTTTGATGAATTGCAATGGCAGGAGGCTGAAAGCCAAGCTGTATTTATTTTTCAAGGTGCGGTTGCGCGATTCAAGAGCAATCATACCACTAGAAAATTCGTTTGGAAAGAGTGCCAGGAAAGTTTAAAGGCTAAAACCCTATTTTGATAAGCATTTCAGAGATTGCGCGGATAAGGATTAGACGACTAATGGGTTGAAAGCCTTGCTGGAGTTGGGATAGGAGCATTTTTTGGGGGCTGTGGGATTTGTACACCTACCCTTCCGCGCATTTGAAATACAGGAACCTAGCTAGAAGGAGACTCAGCAAAGAAAATTGTTTCGTCCCGTGGCTGTTCTCCGCCAATGCGTTCGACTTTTCGCTGACAACAGCCACAGAGAAAATAAAAACGAACGCTGTCTGTGTCGGGTTTAATCAATTTGGCTAAACGCGATCGCAGTTTAGCATACTGAGTGGGAGTGACATCGCACTCAAACACACTCAGTTGCATCCATTGTCCGTAAGACTTGAGAACAGAATGGATTTTAGTACGACGTTTATCTTCTGGAATGTCGTAGCTGACAACAATATACATGGGAAAGTAGGGGAGAGGGATAAATTACAAATTACTTGAGAATTAAAGGAGGATATTTATCGATTTCGTTCATCAGGTATTTACTTAATAACCTTGCTTGAATTTCAAAGGATTCTTGGTAGGTGCATTTGTTTCCCATGACTGGATGTTTGAAACTCGATAGTTTCTTTTGTTGATAGGCGCGAAGAAATGTATGCAGTCCTTCTTTGGTTAAAGACACAGCACCACTGAGCGGTTCGGTGGTAAAGTCAGTTAGGGTTAGCGATCGCTTGTTAATCAACGACAACACTACAGCATCCACTATCAAAGGACGAAATTCTTCCATTAAATCCAAGGCTAGGGAAGGTCTACCATAACGTTCGACGTGTAAGTATCCTAGATAAGGATCGAAGCCGACAATATTTAAAGCACTTTGCACATCATGACGTAGCAATGAATACCCAAAACTCAGTAGGGCGTTAACCGGATCGGTTGGTGGGCGGCGGCGTCTGGCTTCAAATATAAATTCTGAGGTTTTGATTAGCTGTTGAAAACAACCAAAATAAGCTGCACTACCAGCACCTTCTAAGCCTCTGAGGGAATCAATATTGTTAGTGTTTTCGATTGGTGCGATCGCGTTTTCCAATCGAGTGATGTTATTATTCAGGTCGAGATCGGGATGTTCTCGCTGAGTGCGAAGTAAAGTGTGGCGGTAATTTTTTAATTTACCTCGCACAAATCCTCTAACTAAATGTATTGCTGGTTCTGATTCTCCCACAGCTTGCCATTGGGCTTTACGAACAAAAATATTTTTAGTCGCTTCTGGTTCTAAACGCCCTAAATATCGTCCGTTTTGTGTGAGAAATGTTAGACAAATGTGACGTTCTAAAAGTTCACTAACGACGGCGGGAGAAATAGTAGCTCGTCCTAGTACTACAATTCCCTCTAGTTTAATTAAAGGAATATCCATGATAGTTTTTTGTTCAGCTTTAACGGTGAGACGTTCGTCAACTTTACCGATAAAAGCATCGGCTTGTGTTATGTAAAGTGTTCCCATGATTTAATCCTTAATTAATTGAAAGTTATCAAACTCAAGTCGATGCAACAAAGGTGCAGCTTAATACATCAAAGATGCAGGTCGATACAACAAAGGTGCAAGTCAATACAACAAAGGTGCAGCTTGATACATCAAAGATGCAGGCCGATACAACAAAGGTACAAGTCAATGCAACAAACATGCAGGTCAATGTAATAAAGATGCAGGTCAAAGGACTTTAAATTTGTCGTATAAATGAAAAATCAGACACAAACAAAGTCCACCTAAGCAAACTTTAGAGAAATTCGCATCAGTTATGTATGTGGATGTAGTAGGAAATTTTATGATCCAAGATAATTTTCAAAAATTAACTTCTTGATAACTTTTGACTTTATCAGTTGCTTTGGGCAAACATTGCGAATAAAGACTGCATCCTTGGCAGCGTTTGCTGTAAACTGGTTTTGGCATTGCTCCTGTTTCTAGGAGATTTGTGACAGATTGAATAGTTGCGATCGCACTTTGCCGTAACTCTGCATTAATCTCTACTAATTGCCGTTGATGAGAGTGGGCATAATAGATATATCCAGTAGTTACAGGTTGTCCTGTCATCTCTTCTAAACATAAGGCTTGGGCGCAAACTTGCAATTCATCGTTATCCCATTCGCCTTTGCGTCCTCGTTTGTATTCTACTGGATAAACTTGACCTGATTCGGCTTCAATTAAATCGGATTTACCGATGAGTTTGTATTGCTCCGACTTTAACCAAATTGCTCGAATCTGCCAAGTTTCTCCTCGCTGTATATCGCTTGTGGTGTGGACGCGATCGTGTAAAGTTGTACCTTCAATTGTGTATTGATTATCGGTAAACTCCCCTGCACAAAACATCCGCCAACAGCGATGTTGGCATAAAAGCACCTATTTTCAATACTTTTGGCTTCTATTTGTTTTAAAATGCTCACTCAATGCTCAAACTACGATTTTTAAGTACAAAATATCCTTTTTAAGTAGTTTTTAGTACACAGTAGTAATGTTCAAACAATGCTCAAGTCTAGAGAACTTTATTGTGTTCATAACCTGTAAGTAATAACATCTGTTTAATCGTTTTCCATCTAAATATACAGCTTGTATTAAACAGGAGTTCCAATAATAGTGGATAACAAAGTAAAATTGATTGCAGATTTTTTAACGCTTAGTTGCCACGGATTACCCTGCGTCGTAGATGCACGTCCACATATCGGTGATAGCTGGATAGTAAGAGCTACGGATAAAAAGATTACTAGTAAAGGTGTGATGACAGTTAAATGGCAGATGGTAGCACCGCAAGGCAAGCGGGAAGCAAAGCGGATAGCAGAGAAAATATTGGGTGTTTACATAGATTTCGGTTGCTTCCTCGTGACAGACGATGACTATTCAAGAGTGATAGAGGAATGCATTAAGACTCGCGATGTACAAGGGTTACGTATAATAACAGCACTGCGTCAAGGGGATGACAAAGCAGAATTCAAGAAAAAGATAGAGAAGATTATTAAGGATAATGGACTAAACAAGCCACACGAAAATGCAATAAGGGTAATTAAAAAGGGAATTGTGAGATAAGCATAGAAAGAGGGAATTTATGCCATTCTGTGAGAGTGCTATGTATAGGTAGCACTCTTGCAGAATGGTATCTATTTGTGGCGTATCGCAGTAGCGCAAGGTAACACCCTATCACCACAAAGTGACATATTCAACTGACATAAAAATATGTCACTTTTATTGTCATCAAAACATGTCATTCACAAACAATACATACACAGAGATTGAACGACCATGAGTAGCTCAACTTTTAATAAATCACTTGCACTTTCTCTTTACCAGTCTGACAAGCAATTTCCTATAGATTTGAATGATGCTTGGCAGTGGTTGGGGTATACCAATAAACATACGTGCGTTAGTACGCTTAAAAACAATTTCATCATCAACGAAGACTTTTTAAGGGGAGGCTTGAAAAGCAGTGGCGGCAGACCTTCTGAAGTTTTACTGCTTAGTATCGAGTGCTTTAAGTGTCTCGCGATGATGGCAGGCACAGAACAAGGTAAGGTCGTCCGCAAGTACTTCCTAGAGTGCGAACGTATCGCCAAGGAAGCTACAGCCAAAGCACTACCATCTGTCACTACTTCAAAGCTTACTGAACTGAAAAACAGTGAAGCGGTAGCAAGGCACGACATCAAGGTAATGGAAAGTCAACTAGCAGATAAAAAGCGCGAATTGCAAAACATTCAACAAGAGTTATTCACCGAAGCTAAGGCTGTACTTGATACCTATCCTGAAATAGCAAAACAAGTACTTGATGCCAAGGAAATAGTAGAGCGTGCTAAACAGGCTAACAGGTATCTCAGCGTGTAGGATGACATCGAAATATGTCAGTAAAAATGTCACTAAAATATGTCACTTACGAGCAATAGGGTATACCCATTGTTGCCAAGATACCTGTAAATATGAATTTATTTAGTCACAGTATACGTTTCAGGCTATATTCTTATTTATCTGTTATAAATAATTGACAAGCTCTTATTTGTCTGTTACAAATAAGAAAAGCAAACAACAGCAAGGGATTCAGAGATTCATCGACTCCATAGCGCTGTTAATGCCTTATACGCACAATAAAAAGCGCCACTGGATGAGTTCGCACCTCAGCCAATGACGACTTCCATCTCACGTAACCAATCTACGCAAGAGGCTAAATCATTATGACCGCTAATCAAGTTACTGTACACCCTTCTACCGTGTCTATTCCCGCTCCAATTCACAAGCTAGGACAAGTGGTTAGATGGACTAGCAGATGTACAAGTTACTCCGGTGGTTCAATAAGAGTTTTCAAAGGAGTAATCATAGAGCAAGTTCTTCGTGTTGATGCTGAGTCTAGTTACTGGCAATACACGGCTGCTGTTATTACAGCTACTCAGCAAGGCAGACCAATATATGATTACTTTGACTCTGGCGAGTATTTTTATGACCTGAAACCAGAGTCCATCTTTAATGAAAAGTTACTCACAGAGTAATTAACTGAATTTTTCCCAACAATCCATAAGTCGAAATAAAGCAATACATTCCACTGGTTAGTGCTAGTGGGATGTACCACAAATTCTAAAAGCAATGAGGGTTTAATCTATGCCTAGAGGTGTACCAAAATCTGGTACGAGAAAGCCAGGTTCGGGAAGGAAGAAAAAATACGCAGGAGAGGTAATGCAGAAATATGTCCCAATCTCTATCGCTGACAAGTTAGACGATATCTATCAACTCTTAATTGACCTAGAGAGAGAGGTTAATACATGGGAAAAAACTTGTGAAGAAAAAAGTACTTCACCACGCTATGAGCAAGCACGTAAGCTTGTCTCAATATTAAGAAATCTCTTAGACAAACTAGGGATTAATGCTAGTGGTATTTATGCACAAGACAGCGATAACGACAAAGGACAAAACAATGACAAACCTAATGTTTAATAAAACGCTTGCACTCTCACTGTATGAGTCTGATGACTTGTACCCTATTGACCTTGATGATGCATGGCAATGGTTGGGGTATGCCAAAAAACAAAATGCTAAGGATGCCCTAGATAGCAGATTTTTGGAGAATGAAGACTTTATACGCGCTGGCGTGAAAAGTAATGGTGGTAGACCTTCTGAGGTTTTACTACTCAGCATTGAGTGTTTCAAGATGTTGGGAATGATAGCAGGAACAGAACAAGGTAAGGTAATACGAAAATACTTCCTAGAGTGTGAGCGTATAGCTAAGAAAGCAGATGTTACGACACTAAGCCTACCTTCTTCAGAAGACAGCGAGATTGCTCAACTGGGGTTAAAAGAGTCAGCAATCTCTGAACGTATTGATGAACTCAAAAAGCAGTTGAGCAAGCTTGAGTATGAAAGAGAAGAAGTCAGGGTCAAGAAAGCCCGTCTTTATGTAGAGAAGAATGCTTCTGTGATAGAAGAGGGTGAACGGTGTAAGCAAATAATTGCCAACGCACCAAAAAACATGGGGAATAAATATTTCCCCAAGGGGTAGATACCTTGTATTCTACAGTGACACTTTTTTATGTCACTGTAGATGTCATAAAAATATGTCACTTCAGAAACATAAGGTATTGAAAGGTATTGCCCAAGATTGGGAATACTAAGGTTTGCACCAATAGCTAAAAACTACTCACCAAAAACAATGACAACAAAGGAAAGCATTGTGTCTAACGCAATTTTAATATTACAATCTGAAGCAAAATCTAATGACATTAAGCTTGATAGCAAAGGCAGGTCAATTTTTAGTGTCAGGGCAACTGCAAGGCTAGTCAAGGTTGACGAGAAAGCAATCCGCGCTATGTTAGAGAGTGCGGAACTAAAGCCATCAAAATTAGCGGAAACTCTTGCAGAGCAAGGTTTTGAGGGTGCGGAACTAGAGCAGTGGAAAACCAATGGTATTCCAGACATTGCTGTGTATCACATCGTTTACTATTATGCTCACGATGCTGGTAGATATTGCACAGAACAGGCAAAGTTGATGGCTAAAGCTTTCGGCGCTATGGGTGTTAGAGCATTTTCTCAGAAAGCTTTGGGATACACTGACCGTAGTGAAGCAATTGTCTCCCGGTCTCCAGCAGAAATTTAGCTAGCATCGCTTGAAGAGGCTAATGCAGCTTTAGCTAGTGAAATAAAAATGCACGAGAAAGCCATTAAAAAACTGAAGCAAGAATATGACGACAATGAATTAAAAATAGCAGATGCATATATTGAGTTGAACGAGCCAATTCGCGCAAAACTTGAACATTATGAAGCGATACGTGCAAGTGCTATGATAAAACGGGCGAATCCTACCAAAGGTAGTGCCCAGATATAGCTACAACCCACCCAAAAACCACTTAGCGACCAATCTATCCGGGAACTCAAAAAAATAGCCACAGACCTTAAAATCAAGGGCTATGGCAGTATGAAAAAAGATGAGTTAGTAGTAGCTATCAAGGCTGTCAAAGTTTAGCCTCCACACGAGCCACTCTTTCGCCCAACCCGTCTAGCCTTTCATCGACTCTATCAAGCACTATTGACATCTTGTCGGTAGTGCTTTTTAGTGCCTTCATATCACCCTCTATCAGGGTGTATGCTCTTTCCTTGGCGGCGTAATCTGCAATCCTTTGCCTCTTGTGGATACCCCTTTCTTGAATGTACAAAATCACCAAACTCGTAAATGCTGGAACACCCAAACCTATAAGCCACATAATTGCCTCGTTTGTCATTGTTTTACCCCCGTAAATAAAAGTGTCATCCCAGATGACATATTTTTATGACATTTTTTTATGTCATCCAGAATGACACTCTGGAGATACACCCTACCTTGTAAAAATCTCACCAATAACACAGGATTGTGATACTGATGAGATTATTGAGATTACCTTTGTTATGCGGTCAAGCCTTCCCATACTCGAACGGTAATATCAGGTATCCAGAGTTTAGGAATTACCTCTAAACCTCCTAGTATATCTTCAGGCTGTAAGTTAATAGTTTGACTACCAATATACAATCGCTTCCAATTCGCATAAGTCCTTTCTCCACTATCGGGAATATAAACATAGGGGGCTAGATATCCTATAAAACGGTAATCCCATCCGCCTATTTTATTTGTTTCCACTGCGATAATATTACTGGTGAGATTGTGAACTATGTCAATCTTGGGACGGCTAGGAACCTGAAGATTGTAGTAACTACGCTCGAATATCTTATTCCAAGTAATCACACAATTACGGTGTCAGGGTGATAGTTTCGTCAGCAGCTAACTTGACCACTTCTACATCGGTATTGGCAGCCTGAACACTGCCTTGCACGAAACGTGCATCGGTTACTAATGTAATGAAGTCTGCCTCTAACAAGTCATCGTCGGTTGCGGCAGCAGTGAATGCTGTACCATCCCAATATCCAGTTGTAGTGCCAGCAACTTTTTTTGCAATTACATATCCACTAGCCATTGTTATTGTCTCCTATTGTCTGTTGATATTGATGATTGATTGAAAAGTCAGAGATTAGTACACAAACTTACGTTTACGCACCGCGGTTACGCGAATAACCTGGTTGCCAGCATAAGTACCCGCCTTTGCCTCGGTAGCAATAGTATCAGCCTTGGTTGGAGACGCCAACACGATAGCCCTGCGCTCCGTGCCACCTTTAGAGTAATAGATTGCTACAGGGAAGCACCCATTAAGTAATGCTTCGGATATTCCTGTGCCAACCAAGGTTTTGCCGTCAGGGACTTCGCCCGTAGCGCTTTCTGTCCATCCCAGGTTGTCTGCAAGGTTGCCAACGCTAGCCTTTACTGCCTTAATGCGGACGACCTTAGTACTTGAAACATTGATGAAATAAGTTGTCTTCTTTCTTGCGGCGACAGCCATTTAATTCGACCCTCTTTCTCTGTGTGTGAATTCACTGTAACCCAGGTAGTGCGGTCTTCTTAAGGTCAGGATGTCTTAAGGGTTCCACAAATTCGTATACGAATGAAAAAAGAGTATTGACAATCCGATAGTACACAAATACTATTTGCATCATAAGTACACAAGAGGTCAATATGGCAGAACCTACGATAGTACAGATTTTTGGCACGGGTGCAACACGTCTCGCAAGTGGTGCTACTGCTCCTAGTGCAGGATTATTCATCCCTGATACTGCATTGCAAGCGGCGGGATTAGCGACTCCGACAACCGCAAGTGCAGAGGGACATTTCACAGCAATTTTACTCAACGGGAAAACTTACCTCACCCAAGCAAACTTTGATGCGAATACTGACCAATCACTGTTACTAGCAGATGGGTATAGTTCATTTACAACAAGGGGAACCACCAATTACAGGGTAGACCAGGTGACGGTATCACTGGCAAAGATTGACACAGGCGCAACACTTGACCCGGATAACTACTAAAAACTATGGCATGTACCCTGACAGTTACTATTGCTACCCCAGGATTTGGTAGTGGAAGTGTCACTAATTCGTATAGCGTTCCCGATGGCTCGTATAGAAGTGCTTACAAAGTAGTGACAGGTTCAGCACCTGGAAATACTTACGATGTGCGCGTGGATGGGCTAGGGGGGACAATTGTCCTCGCTACTTATACACCTGGCTCAAACCCAACTTCCATATCAAGTAGCAGTGTAGTTTGCCCTGCCGGGACGGGCTATGA